>DBHE01000120.1 GCA_002296055.1 Pseudomonadaceae bacterium UBA836 | reverse complement strand
ACTCAGTTTTTGCGGCCGCCCCTTCTTGAATCGGTGAGCGGCAGTTTACGTTTCTAACCAGCGCGACCTTTTCAGTGCTGGGCTTTACGCACCAGCACGATGAATATTGTCAAAGTCATCTGCCTTGGGCGTAGCCTGAATGCCACGGGCTTCTTGTTCGCGGTAATAAGCCTCGATGCTCAACTGCGGATCGATACGTGCGCGCAGAATGCAGGGTTGCTGTTGCCAGCGATAGGCTGCGTTGCGGCGCATGGATTCATGCTGGCCGCGCCGTTGCCAGGCGCGGGCATTGGTCTCGCGCCAGCGGCGTGGTGGTCTGCCGCTTTGGGCGTCGTACCGCGCAGTGGTGGGGTCAAGGTGCCGGAATTGCTCCAGTACCGGCAACTCCGGCAGAGGCTGACTGGTATCCATATAGCGCTGCAGACAGTCCCAGAACGCCATCGCCTCCTCCGGTGACAGCCCCAGGGGATGCAGCTTGCCACCCAGAAAAACCTCACAGGTGGTATATCTGTGGTGTAGCCAGAGCGCCATACCACCGCTGCCGTGCGAGCCTGGGCGGTATTCCATGGTGACATCAAACTCATAGAACGGCGCCACAAAGGGCTTACGAAAGCGACGTGCGACCGTCACCATCCCAGTCTGACGGTTAAATCCGCTGCCGTCGTATTTGAACAGGCGCAGGTAAAGAGCGATCAATAGGTCAAAACCGATAGCGGCCATAAATATGGATAGTCCCATGACCACTGGAAACCAGAAAATCTCTACATCCTTGTCAAGCCAGAAGTGCGCAATAGATACACAGACAACGCTTACTCCCAAACCGGCAATTGCGTGTATCAAGTATGATTTAAAGCTTTTCTCCCAATATAGCCAGACACTGACAACCATCATAATTAGGCAAAGAACTCCTAGCCCCATCAGCAAGGCAGCCACCTGATGAACGTCATCAGACTCATCGGGTATTAGCTCCACCACTGAAAATGCCCAAGACATCCAAGTAATAACGAGGAGAAAAAAGTACTTAAAGTAAATAAACAACAAAATAATCTTATTGAAATTCTCAAATCTCCAGCGCTGATGATCACAATAAGTATCGCCGCCACCAGTGCGTTCTAACCATGTTTGCTCCTTCCCCTGCAGCTGCATATCAACCACCTGCCAAGGCTCTAGGCCGGCGTAGTGCCCCCAGCTCAACTGGGTACGACGCAAACTGGTACGATTTTCGTCTTCCCTCCATTTGTGCGGAGGCTGCAGGGGTATTTGGCTCGAATCGTAGGCGCTAGCAGTATAGACGGTACCAGTCAAGATTTGTCTCATAGTGACTCACGCTCACTTAACGCAATCAGCCAGTAGGGGACGCTACCATCAACATCACGCTCTTCGGGAAATAGTCGCGGGTTAAAGGCGACCCAGTCGCGGGTGGCGGGTTGCGGTAGCACAAGGTCATCGAAGGCAGGAAAAGGGTCGTTAGGCCGACACTCTTGACGGCCCAGCGCGAACTGCGCCTTTACCTTGAGGGCGTATTGCATCTGCATCAAGCCGGTTTGGGCCTGGGTACCAATATGCGGCAGGACATAGACAACGCGGCTGGCATCCATGACCACTGCGCCCAGTTTGTAATGAGAGAGCGGCCTTGCCGGCAGGCACTTCCAGCCTGTGTGATGGCCCCTCAACCATTGAAGCTCAGAGGCCATTAATCGGAACCGACTGTCGTTGGGATACTGGCCCAGCAAACCTGACTGCAGCTCAACTACCCAGTCGAGGGGGTGTAACTCTCGCTGGCTCTCACGCGCAGCCAGCTCCAGTTTTCGGCGTTCCTCTTCCGGCGCTGCCGCCGTCCAGATGCTTAAGCGAGATATCTTTGCCTGCGGCTCGCCAATTGCCCCCAGCAGTTGCTGGTATGCAATTCTCGGATCGTTCATATGCGGTAGGCGCTGTTCAATGCCAAAGGGGCCGTGCTTAATCGCCTGCTCAATCGCACCGTCGGCCATCAGCGCCGCCGCTAACGCGCCGCCGATGAGCAACACCACACCCGCCGCCAGCACCCAGGGACTTGCAAGTATACCTATCGTATACAATGCCCATATTGCGCCGCCCCCTGCCGCTATCGCGTTCGCAACCGAAACGTCTTTGTCACCTGCATCGAAAGCTCGCTTGGCGTCCCATACAAAAATCAGAGCTGTAATACCCATCGCGGCGCCACTCGCTATGCGAGAAGCGTTAAGCCAGGTGCTACCAGTGCGCTTCTGTAAATTACCCGCCCAGCGCTCAGATACTTTTGAAACGTCGATACGCCCCTGTTCCCAGAGCAGATACCAGGGCGACCTTACACCGGTCCGCTCGACAACCTTCAAAGCCACGTTATTAGAAGCCAGAGACAGATCCGCGAGTGCGGAAATCCAACCCGCAAGCCAACGTCCCTCCTGACCTTCTTCCAGAAGCCCTGCAGCTCCAACCGCATTTACATGCAAGTTATACGCAGCCATCACCGTCGCCAGCAGCGGCAACGCGGGCGACTTGGCTAGTTGCGTAGCCCTCCCAACATTCGAGACGCCCACCCGCCAGCTATTGAGTTCCTGCACCAGCGGGTCATTTGCCGGGGCAGCGACTACCATGAGACGACCCAGGTCTTTGGTGGCGAAGTGGTTTGCCTGCGCGAGTTTGCCACTGGAGGTGCCAAGCACGTTGCCAGAACGGCCCTGCAGATTACTGTAAAGGTAGTTGTCTCGGGTCAGGGTGGTCCGCTCGCTGGGTGTCAGGCCAAAACTCAGACCCGCGCCGTGCACGCCCAACACCACCATGTCCTGGGCCAACGCCTGACCTTGGGGTAGGAACTGAAGCGACTTTGCTTTGGAGTGAAGCGACTTGAGCAACCCCATTGTGGGTGTGAACAGGCGAGGTAACTCTACCTGCACGGTAGAGGGGGCTACCCGCAGTTTTCGCAGCGTCATCAGCATCACTTTCGACAGGTGCGCGAGCCACTCATCAACGGCCAGCGCCAGATTCTGCGCCGAGTATTGATAATTGGCATCGCCCTGGCTTTCCATTCCTGCAAACAGGGCAAGTGTGCTGACACCCATATTCTCCGGGTTCGCTGGCTGCGCTTTTGCAGCAAGGTCAGCCAGTCGGCTGGCCAGCTCCGGCAGCTCCCCCTCCCCTGCGGCAAGCGCAGCCCGCGTCAGCGGGTGACTGGCTTCCGCAAGGTGGGTTACCAGGCGCTCTATCGAGCGCAACAGCCGGCGGCTATCCGCTGCGGTGCTGCGCGCGTCGGTATCGTGCGGCAGGCGGCCAAGTTGCTCCAATAGTTCTATCAGCAGGCTATATGGCTCAAGCAGACGTTCATCGCGGGTGTAAATCCAGTCGTTCCAGACGAGCGACAGGCTGCCGTGGCACAGCGACATGGTGCGATCGAGTTGCCGGTGCAGGCAGTCGCGCGCCATGCGCCGCTCCTGCTCCATCATCGACTTGTCCAGTGCCTGTGTGTCGACCTGCGCGCGCAAGCTGGCCAAAGGAGCATCAGCCGACATGGCCCACTGATGCAGCAGCTCGGCATAACGACCATGGGGCTGATAGGGGATCAGCGCGTTGCAGGTTTGCAGGGTTTCGGTCGCCAAACGAGATTGCTCAACAGCATGGCGAAACTCAAATAGCGGATCATTCAACAATAGGCCGACCAGCTTGGGATAGCCTCGCAGGGCTTTGTCATCCAGCACATCATTGGCAGGCGGCAACGCCGGCAGCGGCTGCGGGCCTTGTGTTGACATGTGTTCAGCCAGGGCCTGCTGGTGACTATGCAAGCGTACAAGCGGCTCCTCAGGGCTAAGCTCCAGCAGTGCTGGCGTAAAGGTGTCGGGATTGCTTAGCAAGCACTCGAGGTGCAGGTCTCGAGGGCGCAGGCCGCTTTCCAGCGTGTCGACCAGCACGGCGGGCATCGCACGGGTCGGTCGCCAGTGTTCCTTGCCGACCACGGCTGCTGCCCAAGCGGGCGCTACGTTCTGGCAGCGTGCCTTGACCCGGCTATTATCCGCCTCGAGCCAACTGATGTACTCCCAACTCCATGGCATCTCGCTGTAGGCCATGTCGATCTGGTCGCCGACGTAGCGCCCCTGCAGCAATACGGGCACCAGCGTGAGCGCCAATGGCTTGCCTACGGGGGCCCGGTCGTCGCAGGGTTGGCCCAAAGCCGACTGACTGCGCCAGTAGTTCACATCAACGTCGGCAAGCGCCCCTCTGCCATCAGACACCTGCTCGCGCCATAGCTTACCCTTGCGAAAAACATAGATACGCCCCGGCCTGGTCAGTGCACCAACAGGTTCCCGGTCGGCGCCCCCACCGGCAGGCAAGCGTGCCATGGGGACGATAGCCAGGAAGGTATTTTGCTGAATTTCCGGCTCTTCCTCGTGGCTGCGCATGTCCTGCTCGACCAGAATCTGCAGGGTGCCACCATCCTCTCGCTCAAGATTCAACGCCAGGTTGGCCCGCTGTGCGTTTTCATACTGGGCGCGCTTGCGCGTGCCTTGCTCGATTGACTCGTCCTTGAGTTCACTCATTGCTTATCCTCCGGGTCCAACAGCTGTACCTGCCCGCCGAACGCGGGGTCTCCCCACACGTCTACTATCAGTTGCTCCAGCCCGGTCTTCCGATTCGACTCTGCAACTGGCAGGTTTGACGCTGCTCTGCCAGTGGTTTCCCCTGCGCTGTCCAGTGCGGCGTGTGCAGGCAGAGCCGGCAACCCCGGCTCTGCCGGGGTGCCCTGCCCCGGGCTGCCGCCGGAGTTCAGGCGGATGTTGGCGCCGGTGATAGTGACGCCGCTGGGGTCGATTTTGATAAAACTGCCACCGGCCTTGAGGGTGATTTCCATACCGGCGTCGATCACGACCTTGCGGCCGCTGGAGAGGTGAATTTCCTGCCCGGCTTCGGTCAGCTGGCGTTGGCCGATGCGGGTGTGCTGGCTCTCGGCAATCGTCAGATGATCATTGGCCTTGAGTTC
>DBHE01000165.1:22575-23828 GCA_002296055.1 Pseudomonadaceae bacterium UBA836 | reverse complement strand
GCTGCGGCGGCCTCACGGGCAGCGATGCTCTCCTCGCTTTCGCGATACAGCAACTGCGCTTCAGGCGCACCGCGCCGCTGGTCGGATAACTGCAATACTTCGACGCTACGCTGGTCAAAGCCTTGCCGGATCTGCAACTGGTCGCCAACACGTATTTCCTTGCTGGCCTTGCAACGCTCGCCGCCACAGTGCACCTTGCCCCCTTCGATGGCGCTTTTGGCCAGCGAGCGGGTCTTGAAAAAACGGGCCGCCCAGAGCCACTTGTCCAGGCGTAACTTGCCAACATCCTGCATAGGGTCTGTACTCCTCTTGCCGCGTCACTATAACAGGCTTGTCGAATTTTCAGAGTTGCCGCATGATGCGCGCCCAACGGCCTTTGGCCCGGAGAATCCAGCGTGAAAACCTTTAATCATCTGAGCGTGATCGGCCTGCGCGAGTGGGTCGCGTTGCCCGACCTAGGCATCAGCCAGATGATTGCCAAGGTCGATAGCGGCGCCAAAACTTCGGCCCTGCACGCCAGCAACATATCCACCTTTGAACGCGACGGACAGGACTGGGTCCGCTTTGACGCCCATGTCGGCAGCCGCAGCAAGCAGAAAACCCGCACCTGCGAGGCCCGGCTGATCGACCTGAAGCGCATCAAGAGCTCCAACGGCCAGTTGCAGGAACGCTTTGTCATCCGCACACCGCTGGTGCTGGGTGATCGCACCTGGCTGGTCGACTTTACCCTGACCTGCCGCAAGGCAATGCGCTACCGCATGCTGCTTGGCTGTACCGCCATGCAGGACGCCCAGCTGGTCATCAATCCGGGCCTGCGTTTCGTTCAGGACAAACCCCAGACCGATACCCTCGGCTGACCTATTACCCCTCACACCGCCCATAGCCGCGCCAAGGGAAGTACCATGAAACTTGCGATTCTGTCGCGCAACGCCAAGCTGTATTCCACCCGCCGCCTGATCGAGGCCGCGACCGAGCGCGGCCACGAGGTACGCGTGATCGACACCCTGCGCGCTTATATGAACATCGCCAGTCACAAGCCGTCGATCCATTACAAGGGCGAGGAGCTGGAGGGCTTTGACGCCGTCATTCCGCGCATCGGCGCCTCCATTACCTTCTACGGTACGGCAGTGTTGCGCCAATTCGAGATGATGGGCGTGTTCCCGCTCAACGAATCAGTGGCCATCAGCCGCTCACGCGACAAGTTGCGTTCGCTGCAGCTACTGGCTCGCAAGGGCGTTGGCCTGCCGGTGACC
>DBHE01000165.1:0-22291 GCA_002296055.1 Pseudomonadaceae bacterium UBA836 | reverse complement strand
AAGGGCGTTGGCCTGCCGGTGACCGGCTTTGCTCACTCGCCCGATGACATTCCCGACCTGATCAGCATGGTCGGTGGCGCGCCGTTGGTGATCAAACTGCTCGAAGGCACCCAGGGCATCGGCGTGGTGCTGTGCGAGACCGAGAAAGCAGCCGAGTCGGTACTGGAAGCCTTTATGGGGCTGAAGGCCAACATCATGGTGCAGGAATACATCCGCGAAGCCGGTGGCGCCGACATCCGCTGCCTGGTGGTGGGCGACAAGGTGATTGCTGCCATGAAGCGCCAGGCCAAGCCCGGCGAGTTTCGCTCCAACCTGCACCGCGGCGGCAGCGCGAGTCTGATCAAGATCACCCCCGAGGAGCGCATGACCGCTGTCCGCGCCGCCAAGGTCATGGGACTGAATGTTGCCGGCGTCGACATCCTGCGCTCCAATCACGGCCCGGTGGTGATGGAGGTCAACTCATCCCCCGGCCTCGAAGGCATCGAAGCCACCACCGGCAAGGATGTCGCCGGCCTGATTATCGACTATATCGAGAAGACCGCACGGCCCAATCAGACGCGGACGAGGGGGAAGGGCTAGCGGCAGCTGCAAGCTGCAAGCTTACTCAGGATGAGTTCAGCGGTGGCGCCGTCAGGTTTTTTCTACAAGCTCTTCGGTCATTCGCCGCCCCAAGAAAAACCCCGCGCTTCGCAACCGCTCGGGTTTGCTTGCGGCTTGCGGCTTGCGGCTTGCCTCTCAATCCGCGCTCGCGCGGATGACCCCTGCGGCCAGCGCCGCGTAATCCTCCACCGCCTCAAACTCCTCCGTGTCCCGGCGTGCGCCGCGACTGTCGGGTTCGCGTACGGCGAGCAGATGGGCGATGCCGTAGTCGCGGGCTGAGCGCAGCACGCTCAGGCTGTCGTCGATAAACAGCGTACGCTCCGGGTCAAAGGGCATATCCGCCTGCAGGGCATGCCAGAACGCCTGGGTTTCCTTGGGATAGCCGTAATCGTGTGAGCTGATCAGCCGCTGAATCCAGGTGCGCAGTTCAACCCGCTCCAGCTTGAGTGACAGCGAGTCACGGTGGGCGTTGGTAATCAGCACCACCTCGCGCCCGGTCTGCTGCAATGTCTGCAAAAACAGATCAGCGTCCGGTCGCAGGCTGATCAGGTGTGCGATCTCCCGCTTGAGCTCAACAATCGGCAGCCCCAGCTCACGGGTCCAGTAATCCAGGCAGTACCACTCCAGCTGCCCCTGAATGGCCTGCATCATCGGATACAGCTCGGACTTGGCCCAGTCGATTGACTGGCCGTGATGCCGGGCGTAGCAGGCGGGCATGTGCTCCAGCCAGAAGTGGTTGTCGAAGTGCAGATCCAGCAGGGTGCCATCCATATCAAGCAGGACGGTATCAATTGATTTCCAGTTAAGCATCGGCGGTTGGGCTTGGGCTAGAGGTGCGGCTATGATACCCAAGCACTCGAACGATCACCACGGAGTCTCCATGCCGCAAAAGCCGCAAACGCTGGAAGCCAAAATTGTTGCCAAAAGCCGTCTGTTCACTGTCGAGCAGGTGCAGCTGCGCTTCAGCAACGGCGTTGAACGCACCTACGAGCGCCTGGTCAACAAAGGGCAGGGCTACGGCGCCGTGATGGTGGTAGCCATGCAGGACGAGCGCACTGCCCTGCTGATCGAGGAATATTGCGGTGGCACCGACGACTATCAGCTGTCGCTGCCCAAGGGGCTGGTCGAGCCCGGCGAGGATGTGCTCGATGCAGCCAACCGCGAGCTGATGGAAGAGGCCGGCTTTGGCGCGCAGCAGCTGGAGTTTCTGACCCACCTGTCGCTGTCACCCGGCTACATGAGCCAGAAGATCGCCGTGGTACTGGCCCGCGACCTGTATGAAAAGCGGCTGCCAGGTGATGAGCCCGAGCCCATCCGCGTCGATCAGGTTGACCTGTATCAGCTCAGCGAGCTGACCGCCCGCGCCAACTTCACCGAGGGCCGGGCGCTGGCAGCGCTCTATCTGGTACGTGACCTGCTGGAACAACGCGGCGAGCTGCAACGCTGAGCCACTGGAGGTTCTGATGTTTTTCCAACGTATCCCCGAACATAAGCTGCGTCTGCCCACGGCAGAAGAAGCCCTGCCCGGCCGCGACACGCCGCTGGCCACCAGTCAAACCCACCACAGCGTACTGAAAACCCCGCTGCACGGCCCCTTTCCCGAAGGCATGCAGCAGGTCATCTTTGGCATGGGCTGTTTCTGGGGCGCCGAGCGGCGCTTCTGGCAAGCACCCGGCGTCTACACCACCGCCGTCGGCTACTGCGCCGGCACAACGCCCAACCCGACCTACGAGGAAGTGTGCACCGGCATGACCGGGCACAACGAGGTGGTGCTGGTAGTGTTCGACCCGCAGGAAGTTGCCCTGCAGCAGTTGCTCAAGGTGTTCTGGGAGTCCCACGACCCGACTCAGGGCATGCGTCAGGGCAACGATCAGGGCACCCAGTACCGCTCCGGCATTTACGTCAGCGACCTGTCACAGCGCGCCTTTGCCGAAGCCAGTCGAGCCAACTTTGCCAACGCCCTGGAGCAGGCAGGCAAGGGCGACATCACTACCGAGATTCTGCCGGCACCGACCTTTTACTACGCCGAGGACTACCACCAGCAGTACCTGACCAAAAACCCCAATGGCTACTGCGGGCTGGGCGGCACCGGCGTGTGCCTGCCAGGCTGAGGCCGACATGCCAGAGACCAAGCTCGACATCCACCACTACGCCGACGCCAGCAACGCGCACAGCCACGATCAGCAGGCGCAACTGGTGTTTGGCCTGAACGGCAGCCTGGAGCTGGAATTCGGGCAAGGTGGCGGACGAGTACAGCACGGCAACGTGGCGATCATTGCACCGGGCGAGCGCCACGCCTTCTTCAGCCCTGACCAGGGCAACTGTCTGGTACTGGATATCGACAGTGATTTGACCTTAAGCGGCCTGACGCAGGAGCGCAGCCGACAGCGGCGCCTGCTTGAGCAGACCCGGCTACTCCCGCTCAGCGGCGAGCAAAGCGGGCTGGTACGCAGCCTGGCACCTCTCATCGTAGCGCAACCCCATCTGGCGGACGCCAGCGCCGCATTGCTGATTGGCGCGTTACTGGGCGAACCACCAGCCCCGGCACGCCTGCCGCTGACGCGCCTGAATCACTACATAGACGGACATCTGGCCCATCCGTTGGGTGTCGCCGATCTGGCTACCGTCAGTGGGCTATCCGCCTCGCGCCTGAACCACTGGTGTCTGCGTGAGCTGGGGTGCACACCGCTTGAGTATGTGCGTCAGCGTCGTCTGCAACGAGCGCAGCAACTGGTTATGCATACCGAACGAGCGCTGACAGAGATTGCCGCCGAGTGCGGCTACAGCAGCCAAAGCGCCTTCACCCAAGCCTTTCGTCGGTACTGGCAGGCCACGCCCAGCCAACTGCGCCAGCAGCAATAACGCGACAACATTCAGCAGGCACGCAACAGTAGCCGCACGAAGACAGCGCTAACATGGCGCCTCACTCTGTTCCGAGGCCGCCATGACCGACCTGACCCACAACCGCGCCCTTGCCTTTATGCACGTCGCCGCCCTGCTGTTCGGCCTGACTGGCATCTTCGGCAAACTGGCCAGCACATCACCCGACGCCATTGTCTTGGGGCGCGCCGTGTTCGCGGTAGCCGCGCTGGTGATTTTCGCGCTGTGGGCGCGCAACCCGCTGGCGGCCGGATTGACCGGCAAACGACTGGGCAGCCTGATCCTGTGCGGGGTGTTTCTGGCGATTCACTGGCTAACGTTTTTCCACGCCATCAAGCTGTCGGGTGTCGGCATCGCCACCCTTGGTTTTGCCAGCTTCCCGGCCTTTGTGGTGGTGCTGGAAGCGGTGTTCTGGCGTGAAAAGCCTAGCGCCTCGGATCTGCTGAAAGTAGCGCTGGTGTGCGGCGGCCTGCTGCTGATTCCACCGCAATTTGACTTGGCAGCCAGCAACACCACTGGCCTGCTATGGGCAATCCTGTCAGGCTTTTGCTTCGCCGCTGTCTCGGTTGGCAACCGCCTGACCAGCGGCCACCTGCACCCGGTACAGATTGCCTGCTGGCAAAACCTGGTGGTGATGGCATGCATGCTGCCCTTTGGTGTGGCACCCATGCTGCAGATGCCTGCGCTGGACTGGCTATGGATTGGCCTGCTGGGCGTGCTGTGCACCGGCCTGGCCCACGTACTCTTTGTGTCCAGCCTGAGCGTGCTGAAAGCGCGAGTGGCATCGCTGTTCTTCGCACTGGAGCCGGTCTACGGCATTCTTATCGCCTGGTGGCTGTTTGCCGAGCAGCCAACGCTGCGCATGCTGCTGGGCGGCGCGCTGATCATCAGTGCGGTGTTGATGGTGCGGCGGGCTCCCAAGCCCGCCTGATCAGATTGGGCTTTCGATCAGCTTGACCCAATGCGGCAACACCCGCAGTCGTGCGGCCGCCAATTTGAGGCAAACCAGCAGCGGAACCGCGATCAGCACACCCACCACGCCCCACATCCAGCCCCAGAGGATCAGCCAAAGCATCAACACCAAGGGGTGCAGGCGCATGTTGTGGCCGAGTACCGTTGGCGTAACAAACTGCGCTTCGACCAGGTTGATACCGAAGTACACCAAAGCCGGCAGCAATGCCGCCAGCAGGGGGCCGTATTGCACAACCCCGGCCAGGCACAGTACCGCCATGCCGATAACGGGCCCGACGTAGGGGGCAAAATTCAGCAGTGCCACCATCACGCCCCACAGCAGCGCGTCCTCCACCCCCATCAGGTAGAGCGTCAGGCCGGTGATCGCGCCCAGCAATGTGTTAATGGCACTAACAGTCAAGATGTAGCGAGACAGTTCATGCTGAACCTGCTCGAGCAAGTCGGTCGCCGCCTGCTTGTCGCGAATCTGCGGAAATACCCGAATAAAGGTGCCGTACAGGGTCGGCCCGAAGATCAGCATAAACAACACCAGCACCAGGAACGTGAAGAACTGCGCCAACACCGCCGGCGTGGCCCCCAGCACCTTCACCATCAACTCGACACCGCCCTGCATCACCCGGTCAGATACGGCGCTGTCCTTACTGGAGACCGGCGCCGGGCTGGGAGTGGGCTCAGGTTCATCATCACGAAACCAGCCAAACAGACGCATGCCCTCGTCACGTTTGACCTGTGGTTGCACCAGCGGCGCTTCGCTGGGTGACAACTTGCGACTGAACTCGTCGAGCTCTTCGGTCAGTTGCGCAGACAATTCGGGAATGCGTTTGACCCATTTTTCAGCCGGCTCCGCCAGCTGCATGCCCAGCAGGGTAAAGGGCACGCCGATCGCCGCCAATAACAACAGTGCCGATAAGGTGCGTGGAATATGAAAGCGCTTCAGCAGCCCGACCAGAGGGCTTAGCAGCAAGGCAAACAGCGCCGCCACAACCACCGGCAGCAGGAGAGTTTTAGCCAGATACAGGGTGTACAGGCAAGCCAGCGCCAGCAGCCAGTAAAGCGCCATCTGCACCGGCGGCATTTTCTGCCTGGGCCCGGTAATTTCTTCGATTTCGTTGGGCTGCTCGGCCTGGCTCACAGCGCAACCCCCAGATTGCGCAGCAGTGGTAACAGGCTCTGGGCCATTGGCAGCAAGCGCAAACCTGTCAGCCCGACGCTCCAGCTGCGCGCTACTCCTAAGCGCTGCGTTGCCGCGCCAGCCAAGGTGCTGCCACCGACCAGCAACGCGGGGTGAACCTGACGGAGCTGATGACGTACCAGCGCACCACTCAATTCGACAATATCAAGGCGTACAGCCAGCTGGCGATCCAGCTGCTCAATCTCCGCTATCAGTTGCTGCCTTTTCATCACCTGCTCCCTGCAAAAGTCGCTTCAGGTGGGCGCGGGTGCGCCGGAACCCCTGAGACCGCTGATAAATACCTATCTGCCGCACCAGCCCGGCTATGCAGACCAGCTGCAGCACCAACATCGCCGCCAGGGCCAGGCCTACCGACCCTGCAGCGTGCCAGACCGCCCAGCCAACCAGCGCGCTGAGCATCAGCCAAGCAAACAGCAACAGCGGCACCAGCAGCACGCCAAGCAGCAATACCCGCTTGGCATCGCCCAGCGTGAGTTGCCACTCCAGGCGGAACAGCCGCGCCAACTCGCCGCTGGCCGACGCAATCTGCCCAAGCCAAGCTGCGGTTTGCTCCACCAGAGCGTCGTTAGACGTGGCCTGCTCCGGCTGCTCTGTACCGGAGGCAGCTTCTTGCGCCGCCTCCGGCTGATCGGCCGGTGAACCGGTCATTTGCGCGAGAGCAGCTGGGACAGCACAAAGCCGGCAGCAAAGGCCAGACTGATAGTAGCCAGCGGTTTCTCACGAATATAGGTGTTGGCCTGAGCGCCCAGCTCCTCAGCCTTCTCCCGCCCCTTGAGCAAGTGCTCGAGGGCGTCGTGGCGTACTTCTAGCCCTGCCGCCTGCGCCGCCGAAGCAAAATGGTCACGCGCCTCCAGTAACTTCTCATAGGCCTCGCCCACCGCCACCTTGCTGGCGGCCAACTCACTTTGCTTGCTCTGCGACGTCTGGGGTGTTTTTTCTGCTGCCATGTCGATCTCCTTGCATTCGTCATTTTTTGGCCAGGTGCCAATCATATAAGCACTATAGGCGCCGTCCTGCGGCTCGTCATGGCTGCGGATTATTGCCCGCCATTCGCCCCAGGGAAGCCCCGGCCGGGACAGCGGTGATACTCCGCCAACTGTGCCAGACTAGCCTGCATGTCAGCGACCACATTGGCTGGGACTGACCCACACAACACAAAGTTCAGATACCCGTACCCCGACACCCGGAGGACACCCGCATGAGCAGCAAGCCCGAATTCGACATCATCGTCTATGGCGCCACCGGCTATACCGGACGCCTGGTCGCCGAATACCTGAGCCAGGAATACGCCGAAGATAGCAACCTGCGCTGGGCCATGGCCGGTCGCAGCCAGAGCAAGCTGGAAGCCGTTCGCGATGAGATCGGCGCGCCAGCCAGCACGCCGCTGGTGGTTGCCGACACGGGTGATACCGACAGCCTGCGCGCGATGGCAGAGCGCACCCGCGTGGTACTGACCACCGTTGGCCCCTACCAGCTGTACGGCTCCGACCTGGTGCGTATCTGCGCGGAGACCGGCACGGACTATGTCGACCTCTGTGGTGAGCCAGCCTGGATGCGCCAGATGATTGATGCCCATGGCGAAACCGCCAAGCAAAGCGGCGCGCGTATCGTCTTTTCCTGCGGTTTTGATTCCATCCCCTTTGATCTGGGCGTGTACTTCCTGCAACAAGCCGCCAAAGAGAAATTCGGCGCCGCCCTGCCTCGGGTCAAAGGCCGTGTACGCAAGATGAAGGGCACCTTCTCCGGCGGTACTGCGGCGAGCCTGAAGGCCACACTGGCAGCAGCCAAGGCCAACCCGGAAATCTACCAGTTGCTGGGCAATCCCTTTGCACTGACGCCCGGCTTCACCGGTCCGGCCCAACCGCCAGCGGCCAAACCGGAATTCGACGAGTCGCTGGGTAGCTGGGCCGCCCCCTTCGTCATGGCCGCCATCAACACCCGTAATGTGCATCGCTCCAACGCCCTTTTGGGCCACGATTACGGTAGCGATTTTGTCTACGACGAGATGATTCTGACGGGCCCGGGTGAGCAAGGCGAAGCCATCGCCAAGGCAGTAACAGGCGACAAGTCACTGGCCGGCGACGACGCGCCCAAGCCGGGTGAAGGCCCCACCAAGGAAGAGCGTGAAAACGGTTTCTACGACGTGCTGTTTATTGGTGAAGGCGCCGACGGCAAGACGCTGATGGCGAGCGTGGCAGGCAAACGCGACCCAGGCTACGGCTCCACCTCGCGCATGATTGCCGAAAGTGCCATTTGCCTGGTACGTGATGCTACCGACACCCAGGGCGGCATCTGGACGACCGCGCCAGCGATGGGCGACAAGCTGATCAAGCGCCTGCAGGAGCACGCAGGGCTGACCTTCAAGCTGGAGGGTTGATCGCGCGGTAATCTTGGCGGGCACGGCCTGCCGTGCCCCACGCCAAGTCGGCTCCAGTGCGCCCTGACCTCAGGGCGCGCCAGCCAGCCAGTCCATCCGCCAACTCCCGCCACCCGATTGCGCCAGTTCTTGGCTCAGCCACGGCAACACCTGCTCCAGCTCTTCCCAGATCGGCCAAGGCGGATTGATCAGCATCATGCCTGAGCCGTTCAGCCCCAGCTGGTTGTCGGCCGGTCGCACGTTCAGCTCTACTCGCAGCGCCTTGGGCGCCCCGCTGTCGGCGATGCCCTGGTAGAAGTCCTTAAGCAGCCGTTGATCCTTGATCGGATACCAGATTGCGATCACCGTCTGACGCATGCGGGTTATCGCCTGCTGCACCGCTGCCACGCAGCGCTGCAGGTCATCGGTCTTTTCAAAGGGCGGGTCCAGCAGCCACAGCGCGCGCTTTTCAGCCACCGGCAAAAACGCCTTCGGCAGCTCGTAGCCGTCGCGCTGATGCACCGCAATCTCGGGTTGCGGCGCAAAGTACTGGCGCAGGGTGTCGGCGTCTTCGGGGTGCAGTTCGCTGAGGATCATGCGGTCCTGCTCGCGCAACAGCTCGGCCATGATCTGCGGTGAGCCAGGGTACCAGCGCAGCTGCCCATCCGGGTTGTGGCGCGCCACCGCATCGCGGTAATCAGCCAGCCACAGCGGCAGGTCGTCACGTGCCCAGAGGCGGCCAATGCCCTCAACATACTCGCCGGTCTTGCCAGCCGCCTCGCCCTGCAAATCGTAGAAGGCGGTGCCGGCGTGGCTGTCCAGGCAGCACAGCGGCGTGTCTTTGCGCTGCATCAGCACTAACAACTGGCGCAGCAAGGCGTGCTTGAAGACATCGGCGTGGTTGCCGGCGTGGTAACTGTGGCGGTAGTTCATGGACAGCTCTGCTGATTGGCTCGACGTAAGCCGGGCATTCTAACAGCAGCGAGCAAGCGCCTTACACCTCAGCCCACTGCCGCAGCAGGTTATGGTAGTGACCGGTCAGGGTCAGTACCTCGGGGCAGTCACCCAGCTTGCCACGCAACTGCTGGATGGTCGCGTCCAGGTCATACAACTGCGAGCGCTGAGCATCGGAGCGCACCATACTCTGGCTCCAGAACACGCTGCACACGCGCTCGCCACGGGTGACCGGCGTGACCTGGTGCAAACTGCTGGAGGGGTACAGGATCAGGTCTCCGGCCGGCAACTTGACCTCGTGGATACCGTAGGTGTCCTGCACCTCCAGCTCACCGCCGTCAAACTCCTCTGGCTCCGAGAGAAACAGCGTGGAGGACACATCGGTACGCAGACTCAACTGGTTGAATGGCAACTGACGCACCGCGCCGTCGACATGAAAGCCGTAGTGCTCGCCGCCACTGTACACGCTGAACAAGGGCGGCACCGACCGCAGCGGCAGCGCTGCGGCCATGAACAAGGGGGTGGCATAAAGCCGTTTGAGGATGAGCTCGCCCAACTCTCTGGCAACCGGAGAGTCAACCGGCAACTGGCGATTGCGCTTGACCACCGCGCCCTGCTGACCGACCGTCGCGCGGCCATCCACCCAGTCGGCGGCGGCCAGGCGCTTGCGCACCTCTGCCACCTCGGCCTTGCTGAGCACCTCGGGAATATGCACCAACATAACTTGCTCACCTGCTATGAGCTCAGGCTGACGCTCGCGCTGCGGGGCAGTGCCGCGCGGGGTTCAGCTTGAGCAATGACTGAAAACAGCAACACCCGCAGAGTGCGGGTGTCACCGGTAAAACTCAACTGCAACGCATGCAGCTGCACGCCGGCCTTGGCCGGCGGCCTGCTCAGAAGCTCATATCCGCGCTCAGCAGATAGGTGCGTGCAGCACCGGGCGTGTAGCGATAGCCACTCTTGTTGATCGCCGCAACGTATTCCTCGTCTGCCAGGTTATAGGCATTGAGACGCAGCGACAGGTTGTCCGACACAGGGTAGGACACAACAGCGTCAAACACGGTGTAGGAGTCGGTGTGATCGGGCGTGCCCACCGCACCATCGCGGCCGCGGGTCAGGCCGGCGGTATAGCGCGCACCGCCACCCACAGTCAGGCCAGACGGGAAGCGATAGGTCGTCCAGCTGGTAAAGGCACTGTCCGGCGTGTAGGTCAGATCGCTGGAGCCGTTGGCGGTGATTGCATCGCCCTCGGTTACCTCGGTATCCAGGTAGGTGTAACCGGCAGAGACCGACCAGTTAGGTGTAATACTACCGATCATCGACAGCTCGACGCCCTGCACACGCTTCTCACCGTCTTGCGTCGGGTTACCCAGGTCATCCTCGCTCACTTCGTTGAGGACATCGGTGCGGAACACTGCCGCGTTCAAGGTCAAGGCATCCGGCACCGCATCCCACTTGACGCCAACCTCATAGGTACGCGCCTCTTGGGGGTCCATGCTCGGGTTGTTGGAGCTGGTGGCGGAATCACT
The DNA here is from genome assembly GCA_002296055.1 of Pseudomonadaceae bacterium UBA836. Lineage (GTDB taxonomy): Bacteria > Pseudomonadota > Gammaproteobacteria > Pseudomonadales > Pseudomonadaceae > Halopseudomonas. The sequence goes on along the minus strand of DBHE01000165.1, from coordinate 11,808 downwards.
CAGCTGGAAGTTAAGACCGCCCGGCGGTTGCTGGGACAGCGCGTAGTTGATATACAGACTGGTCTGCGGCACCGGCTTGTACACCGCACCCAGCTTCCAGTTGATCAGGGTGTCGCTGTCATCGGTGTCGATGGTGTTGACGATGCTACCGGTCGGCAGCGCGCCACAGGGTACGGCGCGACGCCCGGTACCACCACAGATGGCGTCGTTGCTGTACTCGGTAGTGTAGTGGTCGGCTCGCACGCCGCCGGAGATCAGGAACTGCTCACCGAATTTCAGGGTATCGAACACATACAGCGAGTAGGTGTCGGTCGAGCCTTCACTGTTGGCGCCGTTACGCCCGTAGGCCAGGTCCCCGGTGTCGTTCCAGTTCGGGTTGAACAGATTGGCATCCGGGCGACTTCCGGAGGAGCTGACGCCATAGCTGGTCTGCTCTTCACGGGTCAGTTCGACGCCGGTCAGCAGGTTGTGCTCCACGCTACCGGTGTGGAAATCCACCCGCAGGTTCAGCTGGTCGGTGAAGATGGTGTTCTCGATGTCCTTGAAGGTCGGCAGGCTGCGCGCCAGCATGTAAGTCGACAGATCGTTGGCATCGGTATAGGTGATGTTGGTGCCCGTACTCATAAAGGCGGTCAGCAGGTAGTCCTGCTTGGTCTCGCCCCAGCGCAGCACGTTGGTCAGTTTCACCTGGTCAGAGAAGTCGTGCTCCAGGCGGAAGGTGGCCATCTTGGCCGTCACATCGTCGTGATCCTGCTTGGTACCGTAGAAGTTTTCACTGTCGACCGGGTTGCCCACCAGGTTTTCCAGCCCCGGCTGCGGGCTCCAGTGGTCAATACCGACGGTTGGTACATAACCGTCCGGAATATTGTCCTGCTTGACGTACAGCAGGTTCAGGTAGGCCCGCGTGGCGGTATCCAGACCAAACCCGAAGGAAGCAGCAATGCCGTTGCGGCTGTTGTTAACGTGATCACGCCCGGCCACATCGCTGTCCTGCCACAGCAGGTTGAGACGCACTGCACTCCCGGGCAGCGTGTCCAGAGTCTGGTTCAAGTCAGCTGTGACACGCTTCTGACCGTCGGTCCCCATGGTAACGCTGGCCAGGTTGGAATCACGCAGATTGGCTTGCTTGGTGCTCAGGTTGATTGAGCCAGACGGCGAGCTGCGGCCGTTATCGGTACCAGCCGGGCCCTTCTCCACTTCAACCTGCTCGATGTTGAACAGATCGCGCGAGATGGAGCCAATGTCACGCACGCCATCCACGAAGATACTGCCGGAGGTATCAAAGCCGCGCATGTAGATGGAGTCACCGGTGGTGGTGTTGCCGTTTTCACCAGCGTAGAAGGTACCCACCCCGGCACTGTTGCGCAGAGCTTCGGTCAGGGTAGTGGCGCCCTGCTCGGTAAATACCTGGTTGGTGATGACCTGGATGGTCTGCGGCGTATCCAGCAGCGGCTGAGTGAATTTGGGGGAGCTGACAGACTCCGCCCGATAGGAGGACGCTTCGCCCTCGATTTGAATGGCATCGAGCTCCACAACGTCGGAGGCTTGCTGTGCAACGGCAGTACCAGATAACAGCAACAGCGAAGAGACCGCGGTGGCGACCGGTTGCTGCAGACGATGCTTTCTGGCGCGAATGAACGGCGACTTAGATTTGTGCATGGCTTAGCTACCCTTTCCTCTAGCAGATTCAGGGGTCAGTGCGCCCCTGATTTATAATCAGCTGCGGATAGTAATGAGGCTGATTCTTATCTTCAAGGGTATTGTGAACAAATGTGTCGCTGATTTGCGGCACCGGTCACGCAGTACCAGCCCCGGAACAGGTGCGTTCGGCAAGCCGGAGAAAGGAATAGTAGGCTGCATCAGGTGCCCTCGCCGCCCCGCTGCGCAGCCATGCGCAGCGCGGTGGCGAGGGCTTGGCAGGCCCGTCAGGTCTGCTGGCTCTGCGGCGTCACCCGCAGCACTTCTTCGATGGTTGTCAGCCCGGCGCCCACTTTCTGCGCGCCCGACAAACGCAGGCTATGCATACCTTCTTTGTAGGCCTGGCGGCGCAGCTGGCCCAGGTCGGTGTCACCGTGAATCAGACCTTTGATGCCATCGCTCAGCGGCATCAGCTCGTAGACCCCAGCACGGCCACGGTACCCGGTCTCCCGGCATTCCAGACAGCCGGCTGCGTGTCGTGACTGGGTCGGCAACGGCGCATTCCAGGGCTTGGTCAACGCCGCCCAGGCCTCCTCATCGACCGGCGCCGGTGCACGGCAATGCGGGCACAAGGTACGCACCAGGCGCTGGGCCATGACACCGAGCACCGTCGCCTTGATCAGGTAAGGGGCCACACCCAGCTCAATCAGACGACTGATAGCGCTCGGCGCGTCATTGGTGTGCAGGGTGGAGAGCACCAGGTGGCCAGTCAGCGCAGCCTGAATCGCCATCTCGGCGGTTTCCAGGTCACGGATCTCGCCCACCATGATGATATCCGGGTCTTGCCGCATCAGCGCGCGCACGCCACTGGCAAAGCTCAATTCGATATTGTGCTGCACCTGCATCTGGTTGAAGCTGTCCTCGACCATCTCGATCGGGTCCTCGATGGTGCAGACATTTACCTCGGGCGTGGCCAGCTGTTTCAGCGTGGTGTACAGGGTGGTGGTTTTGCCCGAGCCGGTTGGCCCGGTCACCAGCACGATGCCGTTGGGCTGACTGACCATCTGCTGCCAGCGGCGTTGATCCTCGGCAGAGAAGCCGAGCTGATCGAAGGTGCGCAGCAGTACGTCGGGATCGAAGATCCGCATCACCATCTTCTCGCCAAAGGCCGTGGGCAGCGTCGACAGGCGCAGCTCCACCTCATTGCCCTTGGGCGTGCGGGTCTTGATGCGGCCGTCCTGCGGCTTGCGTTTTTCCGCCACATTCATGCGGCCCAGGCTTTTCAGCCGGCTAACCACCGCCACAGTAACCTGCAACGGGAACTGGTAAACGGTATGCAGCACGCCATCAATGCGTAGACGCACGCTGCCGGTTTCACGGCGCGGTTCGATATGGATATCACTGGCGCGCTGCTCAAAGGCGTACTGGAACAGCCAGTCGACGATATTGACCACGTGGGCGTCATTGGCATCCGGCTCCTGGCTCATGCTGCCCAGGTTCAGCAACTGCTCGAAGTTGCCAACGCCGCTGCTCTTCTGGTCGGAGGCATTGGCCCCGGTGACCGAGCGGGCCAGGCGGTAGAATTCCACCGAATAGCGCTGCAGGTCTTCCGGGTTGGCGATCACCCGGCGGATGTCGCGCTTGAGCACATGCTGCAGGTTGGCCTCCCAGCCCTGGACAAAGGGCTGGGCGCTGGCGATGGTGACCTCGCGATCATTCACCTCCACCGCCAGAATGCGGTGGCGCTGGGCAAAGGCAAAGGACATCAGCGGCGTGACCGCCGAGACGTTGATCTTCAGCGGATCGATGCGAAAAAACGGCTGACCGCTTTCACTCGCCAGCCAGCGGCTGAGGGTGTCCAGATCCAGTTTTTTGCCAGGCCGTGCCACATCCTCAACGTCCTGCGCGGCAATAAACTGCAGCGGATGCAGCTTGGCGGTGTCGCCCACGGCGGCCCTGCGCAAACTGACCAGGTGATCAGCGCTATCCTGGGTCATGCGTTGCTGGGTTACCAGCATCTGCAGAAAGTCACCCAGTTCCAGCGGTCTGTCACTGCCCGGAATTGCCAGGTCGGCCAGTGTTTTCATGTGTCTCTCCCTTTACTCCGATAGCACCCGGTACCACTCAGCCGTTGAGTTCCCGCCAGCCGTTGAGCCTGCGCACACGCACACCCTGCTTGCGCAGCGCATCAAGCAACAGGTCACGCTGTTCCTCGGCCACCTGCGGGTACTGCTCCAGCAGCGCCTGCAGCTTGTTCAGCTCGCCAAACAGGCGATCAGGTTCGGGCACCTGCAAAAAAGCCCGGAAATGCCCCAGCAGCAGTTGCAGGCGCCCCAGACGCGGCAACTGATCCAGCCATTCGCTGACCAGGTGCGCCGCATCGTTGTTGTGTGGCACCCGCAGCTCCTGGATTTCCTTGCCGCACGCGGCCAGCAGCCAGCGCTCCAGCGGCAGGGCGGCAATCTTGCCACCGCGCGGCGGACGGTTCTGCGTCCAGCGCTGCTCCAGCAACCACAGCGCCAGCTCAACAAAGAGCGTACCCCACGCCGTATCCTCCAGCTGGGCGTCGAATACCGCTTCGGCCTCACGGCGCGCCGCTTCGCCATCGGCGTCGTCCGCCCAACCAGCCAACACCAATGGCTGAAAGGCCGCCAGCAGCGCATCCAGCGGCGCAACAAAAGGGCTCGCCGTCGAGCGCGGCAGGGCCAGGTCAAACACGCCAAAACAGGCACGCAACTGAGCCAGAGCCGCTGTTAGCTCGCGGAACAGCTTCCATTGACGGGTATGCCGGTACTGTTCAGCCAGACGCTGGACGCGCCCCAGCAGTTGACCGACCAGCTCGCCGATCACCTCATCGACCGGCGTGTCGGCCTGCCAGCGAGCCTGCTCCAGCCGCAGACTGAAACTGCCGGTATCAAACAGGCGATAACCACGCTCGGCCTTGGAAATGTCGCAGGGCATGAGCGGCAGCTCGCGGGTCAGTTCCAATGCCAGCTCCAGCAGCGCCACCGCAGGCCCCTGGCGAATCTCCAGCTCCAGCTCGCTGATCGGCTCCGCGGCGCTGTCCGTGCGAACCTCACCACTATCAAGCGCCGCTTCCACTTCAACCTGCTCGCCATCACGCTCCCAGCGCAACAGCGCGCGGGTGCGCTCAAAGTCGGTGGTAAACAGCGGCTGCAGCTGCTGCTTGTCCAGCTCGGCCAGACTGGCCGGCCAGCAGCTGTCGTCCAGCAGCGACAGATCCAGCTCATCGCTCTTGAGGTACCAGTCCCATTCGTTGCGCTCGGACAGCCCGGCCACGCTCTGGCCTCGACTTTTCAGCGTCTGAATGAAGGTGTCGCCGTCACGACGCAGGCGCAACGCTACCCGCGCGGCGCTGAGGTCACGCGCGGCAGTGTCGTAATACTGATTAAACAGGGTGCTGCGTTGCCACTCGCCCTGCCGGCGGGCATTCAGCAGCGGGTGCTGTTGCAGGGCGGCAAGCGTCTCGGCGCTGGCGCGCAACTTGATTTCGGTTTCCTTGACCATGTGCGATTCTCTAACGGCCCGGTCGCCAACATGCCACCGGGCAAAAATGTTCATTTCTTTTCAATCTGATGACGGCTGCAAACTCAGCACCTATACTTTGCGACCTCAATTCCAGCGGGAGGCGTCATGCCCAACAATCCGTTCCTCACCCTGTTCGGTCGTTCACCGATTGGCCCCATGCAGCAACATATCGCCAAGGCCCACGAGTGTGCGGCGCAGCTGCTGCCCTTTATCGAAGCACTGCAGGCCGAGGACTGGGCCGAAGCAGCGCGCTTGCAGCAGCATATCGCCCAGCTTGAGCGCGATGCTGACAAGCTTAAGAAGGACGTGCGCGTGCACCTGCCCAAGAGCCTGTTTCTGCCGGTGCCGCGCTCGGACCTGCTGGAGCTGCTCAGTGTACAGGACAAAGTAGCCAACCGCGCCAAGGATATCGCGGGCCTGATGCTGGGCCGCCGCATGGTCATTCCGGCGCCGCTGTTCCCCGCGTTCAGAGCCTTTGTCTCACGTTCAATCGACGCTGCAGCCCAGGCGTTGACTGCCATGAACGAGCTGGACGAGCTGCTGGAAACCGGCTTTGCCGGCCGTGAAGTTACCCTGGTTGAGCGCCTGATCGAGGAGCTCGACCGCATTGAACACGACACCGACAACATGCAGATCAGCCTGCGCCAGGAGCTGTATCAACTGGAGAAAGGCCTGCCAGCGGTCGACGTGATGTTCATGTACCAGATCATCGAATGGATTGGCGACGTTGCCGACCGCGCACAACGCGTGGGCAACCGCCTGGAACTGCTGATGGCTCGCTAGGACAGCGAATACCTGGCCATCAGCACGCATGCCGGCGCACACCCTGAGACGTCGGCGGCCCATGCACCCGTATAGAGAATGTGACATATGACCCTGATTGCGGAATACGGCACCATACTGCTGATTCTTGCCTGCCTGTTCGGTTTTTTCATGGCCTGGGGCGTCGGCGCCAATGACGTTGCCAACGCCATGGGCACCTCGGTAGGCTCCCGCGCACTAACCATCAAGCAGGCGATTATTGTCGCCATGGTGTTCGAGTTTCTCGGCGCTTACCTCGCTGGCGGCTCGGTCACCCAGACCATCCGCAGCGGTATTGTCGACGCCGAAGCCATCAGCCCGGATCAGATGGTATTCGGCATGATGGCCGCGCTACTGGCGGCCGGCACCTGGCTACTGGTGGCCTCCATCAAGGGCTGGCCGGTATCTACCACGCACTCGATCATTGGCGCCGTAATTGGCTTCGGCGCGGTTGGCGTGTCGATGGATGCGGTGCACTGGGACGGCGTCATTCCGATCGCCGCCAGTTGGGTGATTTCACCGCTGCTTTCCGGCATCGTCGCCTTCATGATCTTTATCAGCGTGCACAAGCTGATCCTTGATACCGACGACCCCTTCGCCAATGCCAAGCGTTACGTCCCCTTCTATATGTTCCTGGTCGGGTTTGTCGTCACCATCCTGACGCTGACCAAGGGCCTCAAGCACATCGGTCTGGAACTCACCGGCCTGGAAAGCCTGGGCCTGGCCCTGCTCGCCGGCATCGCAGTTTCCTCACTGGGCGTGGGCCTGCTGAGCCGCATCAAGGCTGACCCCGAGGCTGACCGCACCTTCCACTTCGCCAGCGTAGAAAAGGTGTTTGCGGTACTGATGATCTTCACCGCCTGCGCCATGGCCTTCGCCCATGGCTCCAACGACGTAGCCAACGCCGTCGGGCCGCTGGCAGCGATTGTCGGCGTACTGCAAAGCGGTGGTGATATCGCCGCCAAATCAGTGGTGCCAGGCTGGGTGCTGCTACTGGGGGCAGTCGGTATCGTTGTTGGTCTGGCCACCTACGGTTACCGGGTTATCGCCACCATCGGCAAGCACATCACCGAGCTGACCCCAAGCCGCGGCTTTGCCGCCGAGCTGGCGACCGCCACCACCGTCGTGGGTGCCTCCAGCATCGGCTTGCCCATCTCCACCACCCACACCCTGGTGGGCGCCGTACTCGGCGTGGGCCTGGCCCGCGGCATCGGCGCACTCAACCTGCGCGTGGTAGGTACCATCTTTACCTCCTGGGTGGTCACCCTGCCGGCTGGCGCCTTCCTGGCCATCATCTACTTCTTTATCCTCACCAGCATTTTCGGCTGACGTCATCGCGCCCGGCGCGTAAGCTCAGAGGACATCAATCGATTGCCCGCCTGCTGGCGGGCAATCCCGGTCCACGGAGTTGTCATGGCCCTGCCACCGCTCAAGGCGCAATTCGACGCGCTACTCAAACTGCCTTCCATCAGCTGTACCCAGCCGGCACTGGACCAGTCCAACCTGGCGGTCGTGGAGCAGCTTGCGAGCTGGTTTGAGACACTGGGATTCAGTTGCCGCATTCAGCCGATTCCCGGCCAACCCGGCAAGGCCAACCTGATTGCCACGCTGGGTAGCGGCCCCGGCGGCCTGGTACTAGCCGGCCACACCGATACCGTGCCCTGTAACCCGGAGCGCTGGCAGAGCGACCCCTTCGCTCTGACCGAGAAAGACAACCGCTGGTACGGTCTGGGCAGCTGTGACATGAAAGGCTTCTTCCCGCTGATCATCGAGGCGGTCAAGGCCTATGCCGATCAGCCGTTTAAGCAACCGCTGATCATCCTGGCCACCGCCGACGAAGAATGCTCCATGAGCGGTGCCCGTGCGCTGGTCGAGGCGGACCTACTGGGCGCTCGCCATGCCGTCATCGGCGAACCGACCGGTATGCGCCCCATCCGCCTGCACAAGGGCATTTTGATGGAGCGCATCGATATTGTCGGGCAGGCCGGCCACTCCTCAGATCCGAGTCTGGGCCACAGCGCCATGGAGGCTATGCACGCGGTGATCGGTGACCTGTTGCAGCTGCGGGGCGACTGGCAGAAGCGCTGGAACAACCCGCTGTTCGGCGTGCCCACGCCAACGCTGAACCTGGGCTGTATCCACGGCGGCGACAACCCCAACCGCATTTGCGCCAAATGCGCCTTGGAGTTTGATATCCGCCCACTGCCCGGCATGGACAGCGATGACCTGCGCGCGGCCATTCGTGAGCGCCTGGTGCCGATTGCCGCCGAGCATCAGGTGCAAATCGACTATCAACCGCTGTTCCCGGGCGTGCCGGCCTTTGAAACACCGGACAACGCACCTATCGTGCAGGCCTGTGAAACTCTGACCGGTTACCGAGCCGAGGCTGTGGCCTTTGCCACTGAGGGGCCCTACCTGAATCAGCTCGGCGCGCAGACCCTGATTCTTGGCCCTGGCGACATTGCCCAGGCGCATCAGCCGGACGAGTTTCTCGCCATGGACCGCCTGCAGCCTACGATAGACGTGCTGCAAGGGCTGATCCGCCGCTTCTGCCTGCAATGACGGCTTGCCGCCAGCGCCGCAAAACCCGTTAAATAACTCTTTTTGTCTGGAACACCGCGCATGCTCGACTACGTCAACTGGTTCCGCCACTCCACGCCCTATATCAATCAGCACCGTGACTGCACCTTTGTGCTGATGCTGCCGGGCGAAGCCATGGTGCATGCCAACTTCAACAACATCATCCACGACATCATGCTGCTCAGCAGCCTCGGGGTGCGCCTGGTGCTGGTGCACGGCTCGCGGCCGCAGATTGAAGAGCGACTGGCGGCGCGCGGTGTGCAGTCGCGTTATCACAACGACCTGCGAGTGACCGACCTGGATACGCTCGGCTGCGTGATCGACGCGGTCGGCAGTCTGCGCATCGCCATTGAGGCCCAGCTGTGCACCCAACAATCTGGCAGCCGGCTGCGTGTGGTTGGCGGCAACCTGGTCACCGCCAAACCGATTGGCGTGGTCGATGGTGTGGACTTTCACCACACCGGTGAAGTGCGGCGCATCGACCGCAAAGCGATCACCCGCCACCTGGACGAGCAGGACATCGTGCTGCTCTCCAGTGTCGGCTACTCCCCGACTGGCGAGGTGTTCAATCTGGCCTGTGAAGACGTTGCCACCAGCGTGGCCGTGGCGCTGAACGCGGACAAACTGGTCCTGTTTGGCGAAGACGCCGGCATTCGCAACGAGCAGGGTGAGCTACTGCGCGAGCTCAAACCCACCCGGGCTGCGCCACTGTTGCAGCAATTGGGCACCAGCCTGCCGGGCAACCTGCTGCAGGCCGCCTGCAAGGCCAGCAACGCGGGCGTGCGGCGCAGCCACATTGTCAGCTTTGCCGACGACGGCGCCCTGCTGACCGAGCTGTTCACCCGCGACGGCGGCGGCACCCTGGTCAGCCAGGAAGCCTTTGAACAGGTGCGCGGTGCCACCATTGATGACGTCAGCGGCCTGCTCGAATTACTGCGCCCGCTGGAAGAAGCCGGCATTCTGGTACGCCGCTCACGCGAAGTACTGGAAACCGAGATCAGTCAGTTCACCCTGATCGAGCGCGACGGCCGCATCATCGGCTGCGCCGCGCTCTACCCGCTCGAAGGCTCCAGCGCCGCCGAGCTGGCCTGTGTCGCCATCGACCCGACCTACCGTCAGGGCGGGCGCGGCGATCAATTGCTGCAACACATCGAAAGCCAGGCCCGCAGCCTGAAGATCGACACCCTGTTCGTGCTCACCACCCGCACCGCGCACTGGTTCCGCGAACGCGGCTTTGTGCCCAGCAGCGTCGAACGCCTGCCAGCCAAGCGCGCCGAGCTCTATAACTTCCAGCGCAACTCCAAGGTGTTTGAAAAAAGCCTGTAAGCGGCCACCTACAGGAAGGAATAAGTAAATAACCTTTTATTCCTTCTTGACCTTAAATATTTCATTTATGTTACAAGCCGACATCCCCCGGGCGGCCTGCCTCATTGCGCCAGCCCACGCGGCGATGCAGCCATGTCTGTCGTCTTGTATACGGAGCTACCCCATGCGTTACACCCCTCTTGCCGGCGCTGTTGCCGTCGCCCTGCTCGGCTTATCCCAAACTACTCAGGCCAGCGGTTTCGTCGCTGACAGTAAAGCCACCCTGGATACCCGCAACTTCTACATCAATCAGGACAACCGCAGTGGCGACGCCGCACCGTCCTACGGCGAAGAGTGGGGCCAGGGCTTTGTTCTCAACTTCCAGTCCGGCTACACCGACGGCCCCATCGGCTTTGGTCTGGACGCACTGGCTCAGTTGGGCATTCGCCTGGACTCAGGCGGACGCACCACCAAGGCCGACCGCAGCCGCAACCCAGGCATCGTCTTCCCGCTGGACAGCGACGGCAGCGCCGTCAATGAATTCAGCCGCATCGACTTTGCCGCCAAAGCACGTATCTCGGACACCGAGCTACGCTACGGTGTACTGCAACCCAAACTGCCGGTGCTGACCTACAACGACGGTCGCCTGCTGCCACAAACCTTCCGTGGCGCGCAGGTCAGCTCCAGCGACATCGACGGCCTCAAGCTGACTGTCGGTGAAATTCGCGAAGCCAGCGGCCGTATTTCCAGCAACTACGACGACCTGCGCATTGCCGGCGGTACCGAGCGCGTCGACCGCTTCCGCTACGCCGGTGGTGACTACGCACTGACCGAGAACCTGACTACCTCCTACTACTTTGCCGAGCTGAAGGACTATTACCGCCAGCACTACCTGGGCGCGGTGCACAATCTCGCGCTGGGTAACGGCAAGCTGACAACCGACCTGCGCTACTTCGACAGCAACGCCCACGGCGCCAACGAAGACCAGCGTGCCGGCTATGCTGCCAGCGGCTTCAACAACAACGGTGAGGTCGACAACCGCGCAGCCAGCGCCCTGTTCACCTTCAGCCAGAGCGGTCATAGTCTGGGCCTGGGCTACCAGCACCTGAGCGGCAAGAGCAACTTCCCGTTCATCAACAACGGTGACGGCGCAAGTGCGTACCTGATCACCGACTCACAGATCGGCAAATTCCAGCGCGCCGGTGAACGTACCTGGCTGGCCCGTTACGGCTACGATTTTGCCGCAGCCGGCGTGCCTGGTCTGAAAGCGACCGCCAGCTATCTGCGCGGCACCGACGCGGACAGCGCCGTTGCTGGCGCCGACAGCGAGTGGGAGCGCGACCTGCGCGTGGACTACAAGGTGCAAAGCGGCTACCTGAAGGATCTGGGTATCTCCCTGCGTCACGCCAGCCTGCGCAGCGAGGTTGCCGGTCAGCGCGACATCGATGAGGTGCGCGCGATTCTCAGCTACAGCTTTGTGCTGCGCTGAGACAAAGCACAGAGGCTGGCATCTGCTAGCCTCTTTTATACCCAAAAAGAATAAGAAAATAATTTTATATTCCTTATTGTCAACACTTCCGCCGCTATACCATGGTGCTCATGCATTCCACCTTGCAGGACACCCAGCATGCACAACAGCACTGTTCGCTACCTCATTCTGCCCGGCTGGCAGGGTTCCGGCCCGGATCACTGGCAAAGCCACTGGCAACAACTGCTCCCCAATGCCGCGCGCGTCGAACAGCACAACTGGTTTGAGCCCGAACCGGACGCCTGGATCAGTCAACTGAACCAGAGCATTGCCGACACCCGTGGTCCGGTTGTGCTGATTGCCCACAGCCTGGGCTGCATTACCCTCGCGCACTGGGCCAGCCAGGCCAGCAGTGAGCAGTGGGCCAAGGTCGCAGGCGCCCAGCTGGTCGCCCCGGCCGATGTCGA
>DBHE01000153.1 GCA_002296055.1 Pseudomonadaceae bacterium UBA836 | reverse complement strand
GCGATACCGCGTTACGGCCGTAGGTATCGGCCACGTAGTCAATAACGCGGTCGCGCCCTTCCATGCAAAAGTCGACGTCAAAGTCGGGCATTGACACACGTTCCGGGTTGAGGAAGCGCTCGAACAGCAGGTCGTAGGCCAGCGGATCAAGGTCGGTAATCAGCAGCGAATACGCCACCAGCGAGCCCGCCCCGGAACCCCGGCCCGGTCCCACCGGCACGCCGTTGCCCTTGGCCCACTTGATAAAGTCCATCACGATCAGGAAGTAGCCGGGGAAGCCCATCTGATTGATGATGTCGAGCTCGAAGTTCAGGCGGTCGATGTAAACCTGGCGCTTGGCGTCGTAGTCCGGGGTGTCGGGCGGCAGAATGACCTTGAGGCGCTCCTCCAGCCCCTCAAAGGAGACCTTCTTGAAGAACTCGGCTTCGGTCATCCCCTCCGGTACCGGAAAGTCCGGCAGGAAGTATTTGCCCAGTTGCACATCGATATTGCAGCGCTTGGCAATCTCGACGCTGTTTTCCAGCGCTTCGGGAATGTCCGAGAACAGCTCGGCCATCTCTTCCGCCGTTTTCAGGTACTGCTCTTCGCTGTACTGGCGGACGCGGCGCGGGTCATCCAGCGCGCGGCCTTCACCGATACAGACGCGCGTCTCGTGGGCTTCAAAGTCGCTGCGTTTGAGAAAGCGCACATCGTTGGTCGCGACCACCGGGCAGCCGCTGCGCGCCGCTAGTGCGACTGCCGCGTGCACGTGCTCTTCATCATTGACGCGGCCGGTGCGCTGCAGCTCCAGGTAGAAACGACCGGGGAATACGCCCATCCAGTACGCCAGCAGATCATCAGCCCGCACAGGGCTGGAGGACAGCAGCGCCAGACCTACTTCACCCTCTTTAGCCGCCGACAGCGCGATCACGCCTTCACTGGCCTCGGCCACCCACTCACGGCGAACCGTCACCAAGCCGTTGCGCTGACCTTCGGTAAAGCCACGGGAGACCAGCTCGGTCAGGTTGCGGTACCCCTTGGGGTCCATCGCCAGCAGACTGATGCGAGTCAGGACGCTGTCGTCCTCGGCATCGGTCAGCCACAGATCGACCCCGGAAATAGGCTTGATACCGGCGCCGGTCGCGGTTTTGTAGAACTTGACCAGACTGCACATATTGTTCTGGTCGGTGATCGCCACCGCCGGCATGCCCGCCTCGCCGACAGCCTTGATCAAGGGCTTAACCTTGACCAGCCCATCAACCAGGGAATATTCACTGTGGACACGCAGGTGAATGAAAGAAGGTGACATGGAAATCCTGTTTCAGATGGCGGAACGTCAGGCAGAGAATTGTAGCGACGGGGGGCTGCTGCGACCAGCCGCAGCAGGCGTTAAGGACCGTTTACTGTTCCAGCGCCTTGCGCACTGGGCCGAATGAACGGCGATGAATAGGAGTAGCGCCCAGCGCGCGCAGGGCCGCCAGGTGAACCGGCGTGGGGTAGCCCTTGTGGCCGGCAATGCCATAGCCGGGGTACTGCTGATCCAGCTCTAGCATCTCGCGGTCACGGGCAACCTTGGCAAGAATGGAGGCCGCGGCGATGGCCGGCACGCGGCTGTCACCCTTGACCACCGGCTCGCTGCGCATCGGCAATACCGGGCAGCGGTTCCCATCGACCAGCACCAGGGTCGGCTGCAGGCTCAGGCCCGCGACCGCGCGCTGCATTGCCAGCATGGTTGCGTGCAAAATATTCAGGCGGTCGATCTCTTCCACCTCGGCGCGGGCGATACACCAGGCCAGCGCGCGCTCCTGAATCAGCGGAAACAACGCCTCACGACGCGCTTCGGTCAGCTTCTTGGAGTCGTTGAGCCCCTCAATCGGCCGGACCGGGTCGAGGATTACCGCGGCGGTAACCACGGCGCCACACAGCGGGCCGCGCCCTACTTCGTCGACACCGGCAACCAGCTCGTTATCAGCCGGTGTTGCCCAGTCCATTAGCAACTGGCTCACAGCTTGCCTCGCGCACCTAACAGCTCGGCAATGGCCTCGGCAGCGCTGTGGTCGGCATCACGGCGTAGCATCTGGTGCAACTCAAGGAACGTCTGTTCGGTCTCCACCCGCTCGGCCGTTGGCAGCAACCGCTCAAGCAGCGCTGGCCCCATGGCCTCGGGAGTGGCTGCATCCTGAAGAAACTCGGGGGCCACCTCACGACCGGCCAGCAAGTTGGGCAACGACACGTGCCCCACTTTGACCAGGCGTTTGAGAATGCGGAAGGTCAGCCCGGCCATCCGGTAGGCCACCACCATCGGGCGTTTGAACAGCATGGCCTCGAGCGTCGCGGTACCCGATGCGATCAATACGGCGTCGCTGGCTGCCAGCACCTCGTGCGCCTTGCCATCGTAGAGCGTCAGCGGCAGCTCAAGGCCAGTCTCAGCCATAATCGCTTCCATCTGCAGACGGCGCTCGGGGCTCGCGCAGGGCATGATGAACTGCAGCTCTGGCTGGCGCTCAAGACACCAGGCAGCGGTCTCAAGGAAGACCCGGCCAAGCTTGCGCAGCTCGCCGTTTCGGCTGCCCGGCAGCAGCGCGAGAATGCGTGCGTCTTGCTGCAACCCCAGGGATTGGCGCGCCGCAGTACGATCCGGTTCCAGAGGAATGCAGTCTGCCAGGGTATGACCAACGCAGCGCACCGCTACACCGTGACGGCGATACACCTCTTCCTCAAAGGGAAACAGGGTCAGCATCAGGTCGGTAGATTGGGCGATGCCCAGCACTCGCTTCTCGCGCCAGGCCCATACCGACGGGCTGACGTAATGCACAGTGGGAATACCCACATCACGCAGGCGCTGCTCCACGCCCAGGGTAAAATCCGGCGCGTCGATGCCGATGAAAACGTCTGGCTGCTCCTGCTTGAGGTACTCCACCAGCTCGCGGCGGATTCGCAGCAGTTCACGCAGCCGCCCCAGCACCTCAATCAACCCCATCACCGCCAGGCGCTCCATCGGTACGCGGGTCTGCATGCCTTCAGCCAGCATGCGCGGACCACCGATACCGATAAAACGGGCATTGGGGAAGCGTTGCTTCAGTGCAGCGATCAACCCGGCGCCGAGGGTATCGCCGGAGGCTTCACCGGCAACCAGCGCGATACAAAGGGGTTTGTCGGAGCGCACCGCGGTATCGACCATGTCAGCGCGTGATGCCGCGGGTCGACTCGTTGATCGAGGCACAGTACAGCGCCACCTCGGGGAACTGTGCAGCAGCCTCGGCTAGCTCAGACATAGCCTGAGCGGTTGTCAGACCTTGGCGATAAACCACCTTGTAGGCGCGGCGCAGGGCGCTGACCAGCTCGGGCGAGTAACCGCGACGGCGCATGCCCTCGAAGTTCATACCGTGGGCGCTGGCGGGGTTACCGCCCACCATCACAAAGGCAGGAATGTCCTTGAACACGGCGCTATTGGCTGCGCTCATGGCAAAGGAGCCAATGTGGCAGAACTGGTGCACGGTGGTGTAACCACCCAGAATGGCGCCATCACCAATATGCACGTGACCGGCGATGGTCGCGTTATTGGCCATGATGATGTTGTCGCCGACAACACAATCGTGCGCCACATGAACATAAGCCATCAGCAAGTTGTTGCTGCCGATACGGGTAATACCCTCATCCTGCACAGTACCGCGGTGCAGGGTGCAGCCCTCACGAATGACGTTGTTGTCGCCGATCACCAAGCGGGTCGGCTCGCCGTTGTACTTCTTGTCCTGACACTCCTCACCCACCGAGGCAAACTGGAAAATCCGGTTGTTGCACCCGATGGTAGTGGGCCCCTTGATGACCACGTGCGAGGCAATACGGCTGCCGGCGCCGATTTCGACGTCCGCACCGATCAGGCTCCAGGGACCGACCTCAACGTCGTCGGCCAGCCGCGCTGCGGGGTCAACAATCGCCAGAGGGTGAATACGACTCATATCTTGCGTTCCGCACAAATGATTTCGGCCGAGCAGGCTTCTTTACCATCCACGGTAGCACGGCAGGCAAATTTCCAGATGCCACGCTTATCGCTCAGGTAGCTCGCTTCCAGCTGCAGCTGGTCACCCGGCACCACCGGCTGGCGGAAACGCAGCTTGTCGGAACCGACAAAATAATAGAGCGTGCCGTCAGAGGGCTTTACACCCATCATCTTGAAGCCCAGCAAGCCAGCCGCCTGCGCCATGGCCTCGATGATCAGCACACCGGGCATGATCGGGTGCTGCGGAAAATGGCCGTTAAAAAAGGGCTCGTTAACCGAGACATTCTTGTAGGCCCGAATGTGCTTGCCTTCAAGATCCAGCTCCAGCACTCGGTCCACCAACAGAAAGGGGTAACGGTGCGGCAGGTATTCTTTGATTTCGTTGATATCCATGTATCGCTGGCCTTGCTGAAAATAATAAAGGCGCCCATCCGGGCGCCGGTCAGGCGTTTGATGAGTCAGAAGACGCCTGAGTCACCTGTTCAATCTGTTTCTCCAGCTGCTGGAGACGTTTGGCCATGCCATCGAGCTGACGGATACGCGCGGCGCTCTTCTTCCAATCGCCCGCTGGCTGCATCGCCGTGCCGGAGGAATAAGCCCCTGGTTCGGTAATGGAACGGGTCACCATGGTCATGCCACTGACGAACACGTTATCGCACACCTCGATATGACCGACCATGCCAACGCCGCCTGCGATCATGCAGTGCTTGCCGATACGGGTACTGCCGGAAATACCGACACAGGCCGCCATCGCAGTGTGGTCACCAATCTGTACGTTGTGCGCGATCTGGATCTGGTTGTCCAGCTTGACGCCATTTCCAATGACGGTATCGGCCAGCGCGCCGCGATCAATGGTGGTATTGGCGCCGATCTCAACGTCGTCGCCAATGCGCACACCGCCAATCTGAGCGATCTTCTGCCAAGTGCCGCCCTGATTGGCGAAACCGAAACCCTCTGAGCCAATCACCGCACCAGACTGAATGACCACCCGCTCACCGATGCTGACGTCGTGATACAGAGTCACCCGTGGTGCCAGCCAACCGCCGTCGCCGATACAAGAACGAGCACCAACAAAACACTGCGCGCCAACGCTGACGCCGGCACCAATAACAGCGCCCTCTTCGATCACCGCGCCCGCACCGATACTGGCGGTGGCATCAACCTGCGCACTGGCAGCAACTACGGCACTGGGGTGAACACCCGCCGCCGCGCGGGGCTTAGGATCAAAGCGATGGGAGAGTCGTGCATAAGCCAGATAAGGGTCCGCGACAATCAGCGCGTTGCCGGCAAAGCCTTCAGCATCCTGGGCCGTCAGCAGCACCGCGCTGGCGCGACTATCAGTCAGGTATTTGCGGTACTGGGCATTGGCAAGAAAGGTCAACTGACCGGGTTCGGCGTCCTGCAGCGTGGACAGGCCGACGATCTGGATTTGCGCATCCCCAACGAGCTGCGCGCCGAGCTCTTCAGCCAGGCGCGCAAGGGACAGAGATTGATCGGCGCTCATCAGCGGTTGCTATTCAGGCGCTCGATAACCTGACGGGTAATATCGAACTGCGGCTTGACTTCAACTACGCCGCCGCGGTCCAGCACCAGGTCATAGTTACCTGCGTTGAGCACCGCCTCAACGGCAGCGTCCAGCTTGGGCTTGAGTGTTTCCAGCATCTGACGATCAGACTGGGCCTTGGCTTCGTTCAGCTCGCGGGAAGCCAGCTGGTATTCGCGGGCCTTTTGACGAAACTCCAGATCCAGCTTTTCAGCTTCACTCTGGGCCAGCTGCTGTCCATCACGCTGCAGACGCTCCTGCAGGCGCTTGGCTTCGGCCTCAAGGTTCTTAACCCGCTGCAGCTGGGAGCCAAACTGCGACTCGGCATCAACAGAGTATTTCTTGGCCGCGTCTGATTCCAGCAGCGCCATCTGATAATCGAGAACAGCGATTTTCATCTCGGCGGAAACCTGGAAGCTGGCCATGACCAGCATTGACATGACAGCCACGCGCGTAAACTTACCCACTCTGCTACTCCTGATTACGATTGCTCGATATTGTTTGATTGACGTCAGAACGACTGACCAAGGGTGAACTGGAACACCTGGGTGTCATCGGCCGAATCGCTGTTGAGCGGCATGGCCAGACTGAAGCCCAGCGGGCCCAACGCGGTCAGCCAGGACAGGCCGACACCGACGCTGTAACGCAGCTCACCAAGGTCGACTTCGCCACAACCGGGGTTGGCGTCGCCTTCAACGGTCACCGTCCGCGTGCACTGGGTATCGTATACGTTACCCACATCGAAGAACAGAGCAGTACGCAGAGAGCGCTGATCCTTTACGAAGGGCGCGGGGAATACCACCTCGGCGCCACCGGTAATTTTGATGTTACCGCCGAAGGGCAGCGATTCCTGGTCAGGGTCAGCCGCGTTAGGCGTACTTTTTGGACCCAGGGTACCGTCCTCGAAACCACGAACCGAGCCGATACCACCGGCGTAGTAGTGCTCATAGAACGGCATCTGGTCAGTACCACCCAGCCCGCGACCGAAGCCCAGGTCAGTATGCAGGCGCAGAGTCAGGTCTTCGGTCATCGGGAAGAAGCGCTGAGCCTTGTAGTCCATGGTGTAGAACTCCAGATCGCTGCCCGGTACGGTCACGCGCCACGACAGGTTCTGGGAGTAACCACGATCAGGGAACACACCCCGGTTCAGAGTGGTTTGCGACCAGGATGTATCAAAGAACAGGTTGGTGAAGTTGTCGCCTTCGTTCTGGAGGAAGTCGAGAATCTCCTGCACCGTATAAACGCCGCTCTTGATCTTGTCGTGCTGTGCACTCATACCAAAGGACAAGCGCGAGTTGTCGCTGATCGGGTAACCGAAATTGAAGCCCGCACCGTAGGAGTCAACCGCATAGCTGGTTACATCAACATCCAGCTCGTCGTAGTCAGTAGTGCGGTAAAAGGCGTTGTAACCAAAGCTCAGACCGTCGACGGTGAAATAGGGGTCCATAAACCCGAAGGACAGCGAGGTCTGATAGTCGGAGCGGTTAGCGCCAATGCTGACACGGTTACCGGTACCGAAGAAGTTGTTCTGACTGATTGAGCCACCCAGGATGATACCGGAGCTCTGCGAGAAACCGAGGCTGGCAGTCACCGAGCCTGAGGGCTGCTCTTCTACGCTGTAGTTAACGTCAATCAGGTCATCGGCGCCCGGCACCGGCACGGTCTCAACGTTAACTTCCTTAAAGAAGCCAAGACGCTCCAGGCGTGTCTTCGATTGATCGATCAGGTAGGTCGAGGCCCAGCCACCTTCCATCTGGCGCATCTCGCGACGCAATACCTGGTCTTCAGTCTTGGTATTGCCACGGAAGTTGATGCGATTGACGTAGGCGCGCTTACCTGGATCGACGTAGAAGGTAACCGAAACGGTTTTGTCTTCTTCGTGAATCTCGGGAATGCCGTTGACGCTGGCGAAGGTATAACCCTCGTTGCCCAGGCGGCGGCTGATCAGGTCGGATGTGGAGGTCATCACCTGACGAGAGAAAATCTGACCTGGCTCGACCAGCATCAGGCGCTGCACCTCAGACTCGGCCACCACCAGGTCACCGGAGAGGCTGACATCACGAATGCTGTAGCGCTCGCCTTCGTTGATGTTGACCGTAACGTAAACGTGCTTCTTGTCCGGCGTGATCGACACCTGGGTAGAAGCCACGTCCATGTTGATGTAGCCGCGGTCCAGATAGTAGGAGCGCAGGCGCTCAAGGTCACCGGCCAGCTTCTCACGCGAGTATTTGTCATCGTTGCGCAGGAAGGACAGCCAGCCGCTGGTCTTCAGCTCAAACAGGTCGACCAGATCTTCAGTCGGGAAAACGGTATTACCCACGACGTTAATATGAGAGATCGAGGCGACCGAGCCCTCATCGATAACGATCTTCAACGCCACGCGATTGCGCGGCTCGGGAATCACTTGGGCGTCAATATCCGCCGAGTAGCGGCCTTGGGCGACGTACTGGCGAAGCAGTTCGTTGCGCACACCCTCCAAGGTCGCGCGCTGGAAGATCTCGCCCTCGGCCAGACCCGCTGCGCTCAAACCGGTCAGCAGATCCTCGCTCTTGATGGCTTTGTTGCCTTCAAGCTCGATAGAAGAAATGGAGGGGCGCTCGACCACGTTAATGACCAGTACATTGCCGTCGCGGCCCAGCTGAATATCCTGGAAGAAACCGGTACGGAACAGCGCGCGGGTTGCGTCAACCAACTCCTGATCGTCAACCTCGTCACCGATGTTCAACGGTAGAGAGGTAAATACGCTACCGGCAGACACCCGCTGCAAGCCATTAACGCGAATATCGGAGATCTGGAAGGCGTCTGCAAAGGCGCCCTGCGCCATCAACATGGAGAACAGCGCAGGCAATAGGTAACGTTTCATGAAATCCGTTCTGAGTCAGCTGATTGAAGTCTTAATCTGCACGCTGGCAGCTCGTATTCAGGCAGTGCACGCGTCAGCCGCCGAGGCGACTAATATCGTTATAAATGGCAAACAGCATGACACCCACAATCAGGCTCAACCCGATCTGCAGCCCCCATGTCTGAATTCGCTCGGAAAGAGGCTTGCCCCTGATCCATTCGGCCACGTAGTACACCAGGTGACCACCATCCAGAACCGGTATCGGCAGGAGGTTCAACACCCCGAGACTGATACTCAAGTACGCGATAAAGCTAAGAAAACTCTCGAGCCCCGACTTGGCCGAAGCGCCCGCCACTTTAGCAATGGTTATCGGGCCACTCAAGTTTTTTGCCGAGACCAGCCCGGTCAACATCTTCTTCAGAGAGTCCAGGGTGAGAGCTGTCATTTCCCAGGTTTTATTTACCGCAACCGGTATCGCAACCAGGGGGTTGTAGCTAATTTGGCGGCGCATATGCGGGGGCATCTCGACCCCTTCTACACCGGCGCCCACGTACCCCACTACAACGTCATTGGCAGCCTTCGGGCGTGGCGTCAGGGCAATCTCAAACTGCTCGCCGTCGCGTTCGACCAGAATATCCAGGGTTTGTTGCGCGCTCGCCTGAATTGTCGGCACAACCTCGGTCAGCCAGTCGCGGACCGGCTCGCCGTCGATCGCCAGAATCAGATCTCCCGGCTGCAGACCAGCCTCCGCAGCGGCACCATCACTGGCTACCTGACCTAGACGCGGCGGAATCTCCGGCTGCCAGCTGGTCAAGCCCAGGGCCGCCATCGGGTCCGGTTCCTCTACGCCTTTGAGCCAATCATCCAGACGCAGCTGATAACGGGTCTCGGCGCCCCCTTCAAAGGGTTTCGCTGTCACTTCCAGCGTGCCGCTTTCGCCTAGCCGGCGAATCAGCTGCAGATTAACGTCCTGCCAGGTGCGAATCGAAGTGCCGTCGACGCCGGTCAATTCCAGCCCGGAGTGCAGGCCCGCTTCGGCAGCCGGGGTGCCCTGCGGCACAGGGCCAAGCACCGGAGCGACGGTACTGAAACCCACCACAGCAACAATCCAGAAAGCCACAATAGCGAGCAGAAAGTTGGCAATCGGGCCGGCGGCGACCACCGCAATGCGCTGCTTAACGGTTTTGCGATTGAAAGCCTGGTCCAGCTCGTGCTCGGCAACTGGCGCCTCACGCTCGTCCAGCATTTTGACGTAACCGCCCAAGGGAATGGCGGCGATGGCGTACTCCGTGCCCTTGCGGTCGTGCCAGCGCACCAGCGCCGGGCCAAAACCGATAGAGAAGCGCAGCACCTTAATGCCACAGCGCCGGGCCACCCAGAAATGTCCGTATTCGTGAATGGTGACCAGCAGCCCCAAGGCAACCACGGTAGCCAGCAACGTAGACAGCAGATCCATTCAATACCTCACAAGGCGGCGAAAACCACCTATCAACAAGACGTACCTCGCGTGCGCACCCACTGCTCTGCACAAGCGCGCGCCGAGTGGTCGACCGCCAGGATGTGCTCAAGCTCACGCACCGGCTCACCCGGCAAGCGCGACAACGCGTCCTCGATAATAACAGGGATATCGACAAAGCCCACTCGGCCATCAAGAAAGGCTTGCACCGCCACTTCATTAGCGGCATTGAGCACCGCGCAACTGGTCCCCCCCGCAGCAGCAGCCTCACGCGCAAGGCGC
This sequence comes from Pseudomonadaceae bacterium UBA836, assembly GCA_002296055.1. GTDB lineage: Bacteria > Pseudomonadota > Gammaproteobacteria > Pseudomonadales > Pseudomonadaceae > Halopseudomonas. The sequence goes on along the minus strand of DBHE01000153.1, from coordinate 5,717 downwards.
AGGCAGGGGAAGCGCAGCGGATCCGGCGCTTCAAAGTCCAACCGCGCAGTCAGCAGCAGGTCCAGTGCGCTAACACCGGAATCTATACGCTCCGGCCACGCCAGTGCGTGGGCGATCGGTGTACGCATGTCAGGGTTACCGAGCTGCGCCAGCACTGAGCCATCGACATAGTCGACCAGCGAATGCACGACGCTCTGCGGGTGTACTACGACTTCGACCTGATCAGGATGAGCATCGAACAACCAGCAAGCCTCGATCAGCTCCAGCCCCTTGTTCATCATGCTGGCGGAATCGACAGAAATCTTCTGCCCCATCGACCAGTTTGGATGAGCGCAGGCCTGAGCCGGGGTTACGCTGGCCAACTGCGCTTGCGAGAAATTACGAAAAGGCCCACCCGAGGCGGTCAGCAGGATACGCCGTACACCGACGCGCGCCAGACCATCGGCATAATTACCAGGCATGCACTGGAAGATCGCGTTGTGCTCACTATCAATCGGCAACAACTGCGCACCCGAGGCCTGCACGGCCTGCATGAAGAGCGCCCCCGACATCACTAGCGCTTCCTTGTTGGCCAGCAGCACCCGCTTACCGGCCTGCGCAGCCGCCAGCGTCGGACGCAGACCGGCAGCCCCCACGATCGCGGCCATCACTACATCAACTTCAGGCGCCGCAGCCACCTCGGCCAGCGCAGCTGCACCCCAACCGACCTCGGTGCCCAGACCGGCTGCGCGCAGTGTCTGCTGCAGAGCAGATGCCTGCTCGGCGGTCGCGACCACTGCGCGCTCCGGGCGGTGCTGACGGCACTGTTCGGCCAGCTCCGTCATACGGCTATGGCCGGTCAAAGCGTGCACACGATAGCGATCTGGATGCCGAGCGATCACATCCAGGGTACTGACACCAATTGAACCGGTCGCCCCCAGCACAGTTACCGACAGGGTCACGCCAGACGGCTCCCAAGCACCAACCAGACGGCGACATACATGGGAATGGCCGCCGCCAGACTATCAATGCGGTCCAGTACACCGCCGTGGCCAGGCAACAGGCTGCTGCTGTCCTTGAGGCCTTCTTCGCGCTTGAACAGGCTCTCGGTCAGGTCACCAACCACGGAAATCAGCACCACCAATGCGGCGCCCACCAGGCCAAGCAAAATAGACTGCAGCCCCCAGCCAAGGTAGAGCATGGCGGCCAGCGCCAGGGAAAGACTCAGTGCCAACCCACCAAACAGCCCTTCCCGGGTTTTGCCAGGGCTGACATTGGGCAACAGCTTGTTACGACCAAACGTCTTGCCAGCAAAGTAGGCACCAATGTCTGCACCAAACACCAACACCGCCAGGCCCAGCAGCATCCAGAGACCTTGCTCCTGAGCACGCAACCAGACAATACCCGCCCAAGCCGGCAGCAGTATCAGCAGACCGAACAGCTGACGTACAAAACTGCCCCGCCACAAACCACCACCGTTGGGGTAGCGCAGAATCATCACTGTCGCCATGCACCACCAGACCAATGCCGGCCCGACGAAGAAGACAATCGGCCAGGCATCGCGATATAGCCCGACCATAAACAGCCCGAGAGTAGCGGCATAGACAACGCGGCCCGCCTGGCGGGTTTCGCCGCAGAGCCGGGCCCATTCCCAAGCCGCTAGCGCCACGATGGCGCCAATGAAGAGGGCAAACCACGCGCCTTGCAGAGCGACGAAGCCAGCAATCGCGGCAATCGCCAAAATGACCCCGGTAATAACCCGTTGCTTGAGCATCAGGACCCCGCTGCGATCTGTTCGCTGGTTTTGCCGAATCGGCGTTGACGACCGGCAAAATCGGCCAACGCCTCACGCAGGGCTGCCTGCTTGAAGTCGGGCCAATAGAGGTCGGAGAAATACAGCTCGGCGTACGCCAGCTGCCACAACAGGAAGTTACTAATGCGTTTCTCGCCGCCTGTGCGAATGCACAGATCCGGCAGCGGCAGGTTGGCGGTGCTCAGGCGCGCCTCCAACTGCTGCTCAGTGATCGAGTCCAGCGTGCGCTCCCCGCGCACTGCTTCCTCGGCCAACGAACGCGCTGCTTGAGCAATATCCCACTGACCACCGTAGTTGGCCGCGATCACCAGCGTCAGGCGACTGCCTTGAGCGGTTGTCTGCTCGGCCTGCTCCATTGCGACCTGCAGCTCGGGGGCAAAACGGCTGCGATCACCGATGATCTGCAGCCGCACGCCATTCTCACGCAGCTTGCGAACCTCGCGGCGCAAGGCCCCGAGAAACAGCTCCATCAGCGCGCCAACCTCTTCTTCCGGGCGGCGCCAGTTTTCGCTGGAAAACGCAAACAGGGTGAGAACCTCTACCCCATCCTCAAGGCAGACCTCAATCATCGCCTTGACGGCATCCACACCAGCCTTATGGCCGGCAACGCCTGGCATCAGACGCTTGCGGGCCCAGCGGTTATTACCATCCATAATGATGGCAACGTGACGGGGCAGGCTTGCATCCTTGCCGGCGGGGTTTGTCTTGTTCATTCGTTACTCTTGCAGCTGATAGCCTTAGTGTCTGTTGACGTCATCAGACTCTAGATGGCCATCAGGTCCTTTTCCTTGGCTTCCAGCACCTTCTCGATCTCAGCAACGAACTTGTCAGTCAGCTTCTGGATCTCGTCAGCGGCGCGACGCTCTTCGTCCTCGCTAATCTCTTTTTCCTTCTGCAGGTCCTTCAGCTGGCCCAAGGCATCACGACGAATGTTGCGCACCGCAACACGACCACCTTCAGCCTCAGCGCGAGCCTGCTTGGTGTAGCCCTTACGGGTTTCTTCGGTCAGTGCCGGCATGGGGACCCGGATGGTGGTGCCAGAGGTAGCTGGATTCAGGCCCAGATCAGACATCATGATGGCCTTCTCGACCGCCTGAATCATGCCCTTGTCAAAAACACTCAATGCCAGGGTACGGGCATCTTCGACATTGACGTTGGCAACCTGACGCAGCGGAGTATCGGCGCCGTAGTAGGACACCATGATGCTGTCCAGCAGGGCCGGGTGTGCGCGACCGGTACGAATCTTGGCGAAGGCGTGCTCCAGCGCTTCGACGGACTTTTTCATGCGCTCCTGCGCGTCTTGCTTGATTTCGTTGATCATTTACTCAACCCTCGATCAGTGTTCCTTCGGCGCTGCCGACTACCGCATTGAGCAGTGCACCGGGTTTGTTCATGTTAAACACCCGCAGGGGCATATTGTGGTCACGGATCAGGCAAATGGCCGTCAGATCCATGACTTCCAGCTTGAGGTCCAGCACCTGGTCATAGGTCAAACTGGCGAACCGCTCGGCGTTCGGATCTTTCATCGGGTCAGCGTTGTAGACACCGTCCACCTTGGTTGCCTTGAGTACCAGATCAGCATCGACTTCGATGCCGCGCAGGCAGGCTGCAGTATCGGTGGTGAAGAAAGGGTTGCCCGTGCCGGCGGAGAATATTACCACGTCACCACTGGCCAGGTAGCGCATCGCCTTACGGCGATCGTAATGCTCGGTGACACCTTCCATGGTAATGGCAGACATGACGCGGGTCTGGATATTGGAGCGCTCCAGTGAGTCGCGCATCGCCAGGCCGTTCATCACCGTCGCCAGCATACCCATGTGGTCACCGGTCACTCGATCCATGCCTGCCGCGCTCAGCGCCGCGCCGCGGAACAAGTTACCACCGCCAATCACCAGACCAACCTGCACACCAATACCGATCAACTGGCCGATCTCCAGCGCCATACGGTCGAGCACCTTGGGATCGATACCGAAATCCTCGGTCCCCATCAGGGCCTCACCGCTGAGCTTGAGAAGGATGCGCTTGTACTTGGGTTGGCGGCTACTGGGCACCTGGGCCATGCTTGACTCTCCTGTTCGGGAATGGAGAAAGACTCAACGAGTTGCACCAGACCACACGGGCGCGAACTTGTTCAGTGTTTCTTGAAAAAGAGGCTTCACGCCTGCGCGGGAAGCCTCTCATATCAACCTTGTCGCCCCCACTTGACGGCGGGGACGGCGCACCGGTCAGCGTGCACTATAGCGTATTACTGCTTGGCAGCAGCCAGCTGAGCGGCAACTTCGGCAGCAAAGTCGGCCTCGGCACGCTCGATGCCCTCACCCACTTCGAAACGCACGAAGGAAACAACTTCAGCACCGGCTTTCTTGGCCAGCTCGCCAACTTTGACTTCCGGGTCTTTCACGAACGGCTGCTCGATCAGGCTGCCTTCGGAAACGAACTTGTTCAGACGGCCCTTGACCATGTTCTCAACAATGTTTTCCGGCTTGCCAGCGATCTTGTCAGCGTTCAGCGCCAGGAAGATCTCTTTCTCTTTGGCAATCGCTTCCTCAGACACCTGCGAGGCATCCAGGAACTGCGGGTTGCTGGCAGCAACGTGCATGGCGATATCGCGAGCCAGTTCTTCGTTGCCACCTTTCAGAGTAACAACCACACCGATGCGGTGACCGTGCAGGTAAGCACCTACAACATCACCCTCAACGCGGGTCAGGCGACGGATGTTGACGTTCTCACCAGTCTTGGCAACCAGCGCTTCGCGGGCAGACTCTTGCTCGGCGATCAGCGGAGCAGCATCGGTGTAGCCAGCGTCAAACGCCTTATCCAGGCTGGCGGCTACGAATGCCTTGAAGTCTTCCTGCAGAGCCAGGAAGTCGGTCTGGGAGTTGACTTCAATAATCACTGCGGACTTGTTGTCAGCAGCAACCTTGACAGCGATGGAGCCTTCAGCGGCAATGTTGCCGGCTTTCTTGGCAGCCTTGATGGCGCCAGAAGCGCGCATGTCATCGATCGCTTTCTCGATATCGCCTTCAGCGGCAACCAGGGCCTTCTTGCATTCCATCATGCCCTGACCGGTGCGCTCACGCAGTTCTTTGACCAGTGCTGCAGTAACTTCTGCCATGGACTCTTCCTCACATAACTGGATTAGTTCCTGCTTCCTTTGCAAAGCAGGAAGCAACGAATCATCTTGCGGTAAACATATTGCAAAAAGGGGGCAAGGCCCCCTTTTTGCTACGGCGTTGTATTAGCCGTATGCACCTCAGCCTTCAGAGGCTTCCGGAGCAGCTTCTTCCACGAACTCGTCGGCAGCGCCGGAGTTGTTCTTGCCACGCAGTACTGCATCAGCAACAGCGGCAGCGTACAGCTTGATAGCGCGGATCGCGTCATCGTTGCCGGGGATGACGTAATCAACGCCTTCCGGGCTGCTGTTGGTATCAACGATACCGATGACCGGGATACCCAGCTTGTTAGCTTCGGTGATGGCAATGCGCTCGTGCTCGACGTCGATAACGAACAGGGCATCAGGCAGACCGCCCATGTCCTTGATACCACCCAGGCTGCGATCCAGTTTTTCCAGATCACGGGAGCGCATCAGCGCTTCTTTCTTGGTCAGTTTGGCGAAGGTGCCGTCCTGGGATTGAACTTCCAGGTCACGCAGACGCTTGATGGACTGACGGATGGTCTTGTAGTTGGTCAGCATGCCGCCGAGCCAACGGTGATCAACATAGGGCTGACCTGCACGAGCCGCTTCATCAGCAATGATCTTGCTGGCAGCGCGCTTGGTACCAACGAACAGGATCTTGTTCTTGCCGGCAGCCAGCTTCTCCACAAAGCTCAGAGCTTCGTGGAACATCGGCATGGTCTTTTCCAGGTTGATGATGTGAATCTTGTTGCGAGCGCCGAAAATGAACTTGCCCATTTTCGGGTTCCA
>DBHE01000203.1 GCA_002296055.1 Pseudomonadaceae bacterium UBA836 | reverse complement strand
AGCAAGAAGGTGACAACAGCGAAGTCGGCACCACCGCCGTCGCCGCAGCGGTCGCCACCGCTGCCGATGCCGCCAGCAGCGACGCAGCAGCCACCACTGCAGTCGACGCCGATGCCGAGACCGTCACCGACGTGCAAACGCCGGTTGAAGCAGGCCTGACCGAAGCTGCCAGCAAGCTGGAAGCCTCCATCGAGACTGCCGTCGAGGCCTTCACCCAAGCCCAGCCGGTTGACAAGTCCGACAGCGAAGAGCAGCCGCAGGCGGCTCCCGAGGCAGCGACTGGCGATGCTCAGAGCGACGAGTCTGGCGAGCAAACCGAGCAGGCAGAGGCCCGCCCGTCCCGCCGTGAGCGTGGCGAGCGCAACCGCCGTCCGCGCCGCGAGCGCAACGGCAACCGCGCCGAGGACACTGCAGAGCAGTCCGAGCAGCCTACAGAGGCGCCTGCTGCTGCACCCGCAGCTGTCGCTGAGGAGAGCACCGAGGCGACCTCAAACAGCGCGCCGCAGGCTGAGCCGGCACCGGTTGAGCAACCGGCCGCTGCAACTGTTCCCGCTGCGGAGCCCGTCGCAGAACCCGTTGCGCCGGCAGCCGAGCAAGCCCCGGAGCAGCCGCAAGCACCAGTTGCTGCCGCCCCTGAGCCCGAACAAGCTGCGCCAGCTGCCGCGGAAGAAACGGCCATTCCGGCCCTGACCGAAAGCGGCCGTGCTTACAACGACCCGCGCGAAATCCGCAAGCGTCAGCTTGAGGCCAAGCGTCAGGCCGAAGAAGCCGCCCAGGCAGCACAACAAAGCGAGGCAGCGCCGGCCGCCGAGCCTGCTGCAGCCGAGGCGAGCGAAACTGCGGTCGAGCCGGAAAGCGCCACAGTGCCGGAGGCTGAGACTCAGGCGCAGGTTGCGCTGAGCTCTCAACCGCAACAGGCCGACCTGCTGACGGAACCGGCAAATGCAGAGCAGCCCGCGGTTGCGGCAGCGATAGCTGAGGCAGAAGCGGAAGCAAATGCCAAGGTTGACGCTAACGCCGACGCCGAGACGCAGGCAGAAGGCGAAGACAGCGAGCAAGCCCGCAAGGACGCGCACGCAGTCGACAGCGAAAAGCCCTGACGGGTAGCAACAAAAAAGGGGATGCCAATCGGCATCCCCTTTTTTATGCGCGCAATAAAAAAACGCCCGGCGAATTCGTCAGGCGTTTTGGTTCAGCTCAGCTAGGGAAGCCTATGACCGGTGGCTCCTGCTCCAGCTCAACACCGTAGCGCGCCAGCACATCAGCACGAATCCGCGCCGCGAGTTGCAGAATCTGCGCGCCGCTTGCGCCACCGTGATTAACCAGCACCAGCGCCTGCTCCTTGTGGACGCCAGCGGCACCATCGCGAAAGCCCTTCCAGCCAGCCTGATCAATCAGCCAGGCTGCGGCCAACTTGACCGAGCCATCGGCTTGCGCAAATTGCGGCATCGCAGGAAAACGTTGCGCCAACCCCTGCGCCTGATCGGCCGACACCACCGGGTTTTTGAAGAAGCTGCCGGCATTAGGCAGCACGGCTGGGTCAGGTAACTTGCTTTGCCGAATCTGCGCTACCAAGGCAGCGACCACGCGTGCATCCGGCACTCGTAGCCCCGTCGCCTTCCAGGCCTCTGCCAATGGCGCATAACCCACCGCTAGACGCGGCTGCCGCGCCAGACTAAGCCGAACCCGCAAGATCACGTAGCGCCCCGCCTCTCGCTTGAAGCGGCTGTCGCGGTAAGCAAAATCACAGTCTGCACGCTTAAACCAGCACAGCTCGCCGGTCTGCCGATCCAGCGCCTGCAGGCTGTCAAAACAGTCGCACAGCTCGACGCCGTAGGCGCCGATATTCTGCACTGGCGCCGCGCCAACCGTTCCGGGGATCAGGGCCAGATTTTCAAGGCCGTTCAGCCCAAGATCCAGACTCCAGCACACCAATTGGTGCCAGTTTTCTCCTGCTTCTGCCTCAATTAGCACCTGCTCAGTACCGCGCGATAGCACCCGCCGCCCGCGGCTGGCCATGCGGATAACCAGCCCGGGCACCGGGCCAGCCAGGATCATATTACTGCCGCCACCAAACAAGGTGACCAGCCAGCCCTCACGTTCGGCCAGCGCCAGCGCCGCTTGCAGCTCCGCATCGGAACGCACCTGCACAAAGTGCGCAGCCGGGGCGGCAAGCGCCATGGTATTGAAGGGCTGGAGATCGACTCCATCGCGTAACCGCATCAGTGGCCATGCTCCGCGAGCAATACATCGGAGGCGGCTTCGAGCATATCCAGCACCTGCTCAAAGCCTTGTTCGCCGCCGAAATACGGATCGGGCACTTCCTGCGGCCAACCCTCTACACCTGTCATGAACAAACGCACCTGTGCTCGACAATTGGCTGGCGCGCGCTGCAGCAGGTTAGCCAGGTTGCTGCGATCCATCGCAAGAATCAGGTCAAACTCGTGAAAGTCACCGTCACGCACCGCGCGAGCCCGCTGTCCACTGATGTCGTAGCCACGCCGCCGGGCAGCGGCCTGCGCTCTGCGATCTGGCGGTTCACCTGCGTGGTAGCCACCGGTGCCTGCCGAATCAACCTGATAACCCTGCTGCAACCCACGCTGGGCCAAGCGTGCTTCAAACACACCTTGCGCACTGGGAGAGCGGCAAATATTGCCCAGACAAACAAAGAGCACGCGCTTCATGCTGACTCCAGCAATGCCCGCACGCGCGCCAAATCCTCGGCGGTATCTACGCCAGCCGGCAGTGTCTGACAGGCATCGGCGACATGAATCCGCGCACCAAACCACAGCGCACGCAGCTGCTCCAGCGACTCGGCCGTTTCCAGCGGACTGGCAGGCCAGCCAACATAGGCATGCAGAAAGCTCACCTTGTAGGCGTAAATGCCGACGTGTCGACGGAACGGGATGTCCTTCGGCAACGGCGCAGGGCCATTGGCAAACTGATCCCGACACCAGGGCATCGGTGCACGACTGAAATACAAGGCGTAGCCCTGATGGTCAGTTACCACCTTGACCGCATTCGGGTTGAACAAGGTCTCGCTATCGTCGATTGGCTCAGCCAGGGTAGCGATTCCCGCGTCGGTGGCCGCCAGCAAATTGGCCGCCACCTGGTCAATAACCGCCGGCGGAATCAGCGGCTCATCGCCCTGCACATTAACTACGCACGCCGCGTCATCCAGACCAAGCTGGCTCACCACTTCCTGCAGACGATCAGTGCCCGACGGGTGGTCGGCTCGAGTCAGCACCACCTCTGCGCCAAACCCCTTACACGCCTCAACAATGCGCGGGTCGTCGGTGGCCACGGTCACCGTCGCCGCGCCGCTTTTGCAAGCTTGCTCCCAAACATGCTGGACCATTGGCTTGCCGGCAATCAACTGCAAGGGCTTGCCGGGCAAACGCGTAGACGCGTAACGAGCAGGGATAATGACGTGGAACATCGTTAGCTACCCAACTTTTCGTCAGCGTTCAGCGGTCGCGCCTCAGACTCCAGCATCACCGGAATACCATCGCGCACAGGGAAGGCCAATCCATCGGCACGGCACCAAAGCTCCTGCTTGTCGTTACTCAGCACCAGCGGCCCCTTGCACAGGGGGCAGGCCAGTACATCCATCAATTTGGGATCCATCAGTTACTCCTGGATTGGTTCACGCCCCTTTTGGGGCGCCGCAGGCAGCAGCGTCAATAAAGCTGCTGCGAAATCTTCGCTAAGCTGCGCATCGACACTCAAATACCACCAGTTGTCGCGCGCCAGGCCGGTACACTTAACCGCATCTTTTTCGGTCATCAGCACGGGACGATTGGCAGGTAATGCCGCCAGCATTTGCTCATCATAGCGGGCGTGATCGGCAAAGACGTAGGTTTCACACTCAAAGGCCAGTGCCTCGAGGGTAGAAAAAAAGCGCTCGGGATTACCAATACCGGCCATCGCGGACACCTGCCGCGGCCCGGACCAGCGCGTGGCTGCCAGGCGCTCACCGCTGACCAGATTGACCAGTACGCCCGGTGCCAGCTGCATGGCATAGCCCTTGGCGCCATCGGCGCTGGCGCCATTACGAACAATCAGGTCGACCGACTGCAGTCGCTCGGCAGGCTCACGCAAAGGCCCTTCGGGCAGGCAGCGCCGGTTACCCAGGTCGCGCTGCTGATCCAGCAGTACCAGCTCGACGCTGCGGCCGAGCGCATAGTGCTGCAGGCCGTCATCACTGATGATCAGATCTACCCCTTCGGACAGCAAACGCTGGGCCGCAGCCGGACGATCCGGGTCAATAACCAAGGGGACTTTGCAACGCTGCACTATCAGCAGCGGCTCATCACCAGCCACTGCCGCGCTATCGCTTGGCGTTACCAGCCAAGGCAAGGATGGAGGGGTGGCACCATAGCCACGACTGATAACGCCAACGCGCCAGCCCTGACTCTGTAGAAATTCGACCAGCCAAATCACCATGGGCGTCTTGCCGGTGCCGCCCAGTGTGATGTTGCCAACCACAATCAAGGGTACAGGTGGTTGCCACTGCGTGCGTTCGCCTGACAAATACTGCTGTCGGCGCCGAACCACTACCCGCCGATACAACCAGGATAACGGACGCAGCAGCGTGAGCCAGCGCGCTTGGCCGTACCAGGCGCGCAGCAAGCGCTGCTCCAGGGACTGACCGCTCACTGCGTGGCGTCCGCCTCGGTTTCACTGGTGGTCAGGCGCAGGCGGCTGAAACCGAGCTGCCCGGCGGCATCCATGGCGGTGATCACGTATTGATGCGGCGTTTGTGCATCGGCGGTAATAACCAACGGCAACAAGGTGTCGCCACCGGACTCTTTTTGCAGTGCAGCAGTGAGGGTCTGTAGGTCAGAACGCAGCAGTGTGCGCTCATTCAGCGCCATCTCACCGCTGGCAGCAATAGTCAGCTCCAGCTGCTGCACAGTGCGGTTTTCGACCCGCTCACCCGAGGCGGCTTGCGGCAGATCCAGCTTGAGTTGGGTTTCACGGGTAAAGGTGGTCGACACCATGAAGAAGATCAGCAACAGAAACACCACATCGATCAGTGGCGTCAGGTTTACGCTGACCTCTTCAATCTTCTGCCGGCGAAAGTTCACGCTCAGGCTCCCTTAGCGCCGGCTACAGCTGCAACCTTGCGGCCGTTGCCATTGCCATTGCCGTTAAAGTCCACTTCACGATTACCCAGCACCACCTCTACCAGCTTGGTCGCTTCCTGCTCCATGGTCACCACCAGCTCATCCACCCGGCGCACAAAGAAGCGGTGGAAGAAGACCGCAGGAATGGCGACCGTCAAGCCGGCGGCAGTCGTAATCAGTGCTTTGGAAATACCGCCAGCCAGCACACCGGTGTTACCGGTGCCCTGCACCATGATGGCACTGAACACATCGATCATGCCGATAACGGTACCCAACAGGCCCAGCAGCGGCGTAATGGCGGCGATGGTGCCCAAGGTATTGAGATAGCGCTCCAGCTCATGCACCACCTTGCCGGCGGCTTCCTGGATGCACTCTTTCATAATGTCACGGCCGTGGCGCGAGTTGGCCAGGCCTGCAGCAAGGATTTCACCGAGCGGTGAATCAGCCCGCAGCGTCTTCAGCTTCGCTGCGTCCAGTTGGCCTTCCCTGACCCATTGCCAGACCTGACCGAGCAAACCTGCTGGTGCGACCCGCGCGGCGCGCAACACCCACAAACGCTCAAAGACGATAGCCACAGCAATGACTGACGACAGGATGATGGGCACCATCAACCAACCGCCAGAACTGATCAATTCCCACACAAGCGATCCCTCCCCCAAAAATGGTTGCCTACTCTAGCACAGGCTGCTTTGCGGAAAACCGCCCCAGTGCCCGTCATTATCATTGATGCCAGAAACGGCGTGCGGCCTCCCGCCAGCGCCATTCGGGGCGTACCTTCCCCGGCCGGCCAAGCATAAAACCGACCGCACCCGACTGGCCAGTATAAATCGCATCACTGCCCAATTCGCGGTAGCGCTGCACAACCTGCGGATGTGGATGACCGTAGGGACTGTGATACCCCGCACTGAACACCACCCAGTCAGGGTTGAGGCGCCGAATGAACGCATAGCTCGACGAGCTTCGGCTACCGTGATGCGGCGCCAGCAGCACCTCCGCAGGCGCCAGCGCTGGCAGCAGCGCATATTCCTCGATCTGCCGAATATCCCCAGGTAACAGCACGGACTGACCGTTAGCGGTTACCTGCAGCACGCAGGATTGGCCGTTGGCCGGCGCTGCAGGCAAGCGGGCACGTAACAGCTGAAAGTCGACGCCATCCCACTGCCAACGCTCGCCGTGATGACACGGCTCTGCCGACAAGCCCTCCAGCCGTTCAGGCTCGCCGGCTATCGATCGCCTGGCAGGCAACATGCGCGACACGCTGAAAGCGCCGCCGGCGTGATCGTTATCGCCATGGCTGATCAGCAGCAGGTCCAACTTCTCGACGCCCAACGCCAATAAACTGGGCACAACCACCGCCTCGCCCAGATCAAAGCCGCTGGCCAGCCGCGCTCCAGCGTCATACAACAGATCATGCTCTGCCGTTTGCAGCAGCACTGACAGCCCCTGCCCGACGTCCAGCACCACCACGTGCAATTGCCCTTGTGCCGGACGCGGTTGCTCGGCAAAAAACACCGGCAACAGGCAAAACAGCGCCAAAGGACGTACAGCCGCAGCGCCGGGCAGCAACAACATCAGGCTGCCGACCAGCGCCAGGCACCAGCTCCACCAACCAGGAAAGGACAGGTAAATCAGCGGACTCCAGCCGGCCGCCCAGCTAAGAAAGCCCATAAACAGGTTGAGCAACCAGGCCGCCAGCAGGAGCAACTGATCCAACCCGGTCAGCAGCTGCAGCAGACTACCCAGTAGCGCCAACGGCACCACTAACAGACTGATCCAGGGAATCGCCACGAGGTTGATCAACATGGAGGCACCGCTGGCCGGCATACCCCAGAGCACCAACCAAGGCCAAAGGCCAATAAAAGCAACCCATTGTGCCCGCCCCCACCGCCACCAAAGCCCCCGATTGTGCAGGCGCCCGCCCATCCCCAGAATCAACAAGCCAACCGCAATAAAAGACAACCAGAAGCCAGCGCGCAGCGGCGCCGCCGGGTTCGCCAGCACCACCATACACATTGCCAGTAACCACAGGGTCACGGGGCCGATCGCACGCCGCCAGAGCTTGAGCAGCAAGGCAGCTGCGCACATCAGCAAGGCGCGCTGTACCGGCACCGCCATACCCGCCAGCAACGCGTAACTGGCGGCGGCGCACAGTGCTAGAGGCGCCGACAACCAAAGCTGCGGCCAGGGCCAATGCCAGGGCGACCAACGCACCAGCTGCTGCACCAGCAGGAAAAAGGCCAGTGCCAGCATGCCCACGTGCAACCCCGAAATGACCAGCAGATGACTGGTACCGGTACGCTGCAACACATCCCAATCAGCGTCACTCAGCGCCTGACGATCACCCACCAGCAGCGCCAGCAGGCGGCGATTGTCGGCCGATACCAGGCTACTACCAAGATGTTGATGCAGGCGGTCACGCCATTGCCCAAAAGCAGGTGCGACAGCAACCCGATGGCCGGCGCGCACACTACCCACTGCACCAACACCTTGCGCATAGAGCCAGGCTTCGTAATCAAAGGTACCGGGGTTGCGCATGCCTCTCGGAGCACGCAAACGTACCGTCAGTTGCCACTGTTCTCCCGCCCGTACAGCCTCTCCTCCCCACCAATGCAAACGCATCAATGGCAGGCTCTGGCCATCCAGACTACGCCCATCACGCAACATAAAGCGCCATCCGGTATCGGTTTGCTCAGGCAAGGCCGCGACGGTCCCGACCAGCTCCAGCGTCTGGTTGTCCAGTCGGGGTGGGAGACGCTGGCCAAGCTGCCATTGATGCCAGGCCAGTGCCCAGCACGCGCCCAGCGCAAAGACCAAAAGCACCCGTCCAAAAGGCCGGCGACGCAAGAAAAAGGCGATCAAAGGAAAGAACAGCCAGCCCCACCAGGGCAGCCCGGGCAAGCGGGTAAAACAAAGCGGGATCAGCAGACCAGCCAACAGCGTGGTCAGCAGCAAGTAGGGGTGACTCACGGAAACATCCTGTTTTCCTGTGGGGAGCTGCCGACATATCTCGGTCCCTGATTGGCAGCGTTACAGACGCCTCCGGAAAGACGCAGAAAAAAAACCGCAACAGACCCTCGCCGTCAGGCAGTAGTGCAGAGGTATCAATCCGGGCATAATTGGCCAACGCCCACCTAGCCGAATCCTGCGATGCCACGCCGTTTTCTCAAACGCATGATGCCCCA
>DBHE01000207.1:3278-6814 GCA_002296055.1 Pseudomonadaceae bacterium UBA836 | reverse complement strand
GTCATTTTCCTGGATATCCGTGATCGCGATGGGCTGGCGCAGGTCGTATTTGACCCTGATCGTGCCGAGACCTTTGCCAAGGCCGACCGCGTGCGCAGCGAGTATGTCGTCAAGGTGACCGGTAAGGTGCGTCTGCGTCCGGAAGGCGCCCGTAACGCCAACATGGCATCAGGCGACATCGAGGTGCTGGGCTACGAGCTTGAGGTGTTGAACGAGGCTGACACTCCGCCGTTCCCGCTGAACGAATACTCTGATGTCGGCGAGGAAACCCGCCTGCGTTACCGCTTTATCGATCTGCGCCGCCCAGAAATGGCAGAGAAGCTGAAACTGCGCTCGCAGATCACCAGCAGCATTCGTCGTTACCTGGACGAGAATGGCTTCCTGGATGTCGAAACCCCGATTCTGACCCGTGCCACCCCTGAGGGCGCGCGCGACTACCTGGTGCCCAGCCGTACCCATCCCGGCCATTTCTTTGCACTGCCGCAATCGCCGCAGCTGTTCAAACAGCTGTTGATGGTGTCGGGCTTTGATCGTTACTACCAAATTGCCAAGTGCTTCCGCGACGAAGACCTGCGTGCCGACCGTCAGCCTGAATTCACGCAGATCGATATCGAGACTAGCTTCCTTGATGAGTCCGACATCATGGGCCTCACCGAGGGCATGATTCGTCAGCTGTTCAAGCAGGTGCTGGATGTGGATCTAGGCGACTTCCCGCATATGACCTTTGAAGAAGCCATGCGCCGCTTCGGCTCTGACAAGCCGGACCTGCGTAACCCGCTGGAACTGGTAGACGTGGCTGACCAGTTGGCCGAAGTTGAGTTCAAGGTATTCAGTGGCCCGGCAACCGATCCGAAAGGCCGCGTTGCTGCGCTGCGTGTGCCGGGCGGTGCGAGCATGCCGCGCAAACAGATCGACGATTACACCAAGTTTGTTGGTATCTACGGCGCCAAGGGCCTGGCTTACATCAAGGTCAACGAGCGCGCCAAGGGTGTTGAAGGCCTGCAGTCGCCCATCGTCAAGTTCATCCCGGAAGCCAATCTGGAAGAAATCCTCAACCGGGTGGGTGCGGTGGATGGCGATATCGTCTTCTTTGGTGCCGACAAGGCCAAGATCGTATCCGAGGCGCTCGGTGCGCTGCGCATCAAGCTGGGTCACGACCTGGACCTGCTGACTTGCGAGTGGGCGCCGCTGTGGGTGGTCGACTTCCCGATGTTTGAAGAGAACGACGACGGTTCGCTCTCTGCGCTGCACCACCCGTTCACCGCGCCCAAGTGCACGCCGGAAGAGCTGCAGGCTAACCCGTCGACCGCGCTGTCACGCGCTTACGACATGGTCCTGAACGGCACCGAGCTGGGTGGCGGCTCGATCCGTATCCACCGCAAGGAAATGCAGCAGGCGGTCTTCAATATCCTGGGTATCAGCGCCGACGAGCAGCAGGAGAAGTTCGGCTTCCTGCTCGATGCGCTGAAGTTCGGCGCTCCGCCGCACGGTGGTCTGGCTTTTGGTCTGGATCGTTTGGTGATGCTGGTGACCGGTGCCCAGTCTATCCGTGAAGTCATTGCCTTCCCGAAAACCCAGAGCGCGGCCTGTGTGATGACTCAGGCGCCAGGCCTGGTGGATAACAAGGCACTGCGTGAGCTGAGCATTCGTCTGCGCGAGCAGACCAAGGTCGAGTAAGTCTGTTAACCCCGGTCACGTTTGCGTGATCGGGGCTGTTTTATCTGGAGTTGTGTTATGGCCGGTCATTCCAAATGGGCCAATATCAAGCACCGCAAGGCGGCTCAGGATGCCAAGCGGGGCAAGATCTTTACCAAGCTGATTCGCGAATTGACGGTGTCGGCCAAGGTGGGTGGCGGTAATCCTGCCGACAACCCGCGTTTGCGTGCGGCAGTGGACAAGGCGCTAGGCGCCAATATGACCCGCGATACCATTGACCGTGCTATCGCCCGTGGTGCCGGCAGCAACGATGCCGACAACATGGAAGAGCTGACCTATGAGGGGTACGGCGCGGGTGGTGTGGCGGTTCTGGTAGAGGCTATGACCGACAACCGCAACCGTACGGTCAGCGAGGTGCGCCACGCTTTTGGCAAGTGCGGTGGCAATCTGGGCACCGACGGTTCGGTGGCGTACCTGTTCACCCGTCGCGGTCAGCTTGTCTTCGCGGCAGGCGTGGATGAAGACGCCCTGATGGAGGCGGCGTTGGAGGCAGGTGCTGAGGATGTTGTCGCCAATGACGATGGCTCCTTCGATGTATTTACCAGCTTCGAGGAGTTCGGGGCGGTGCGCGATGCGTTGGATGCGGACGGTTTCGCTGCTGAATCGGCGGATGTGGCAATGATCCCCTCCACCGAGGCGGAGCTGGACCTGGACACCGCGCAGAAGGTGATCAAGCTGATCGACATGCTGGAAGACCTGGATGACGTGCAGAACGTGTATTCCAATGCGTCGATCTCCGATGACATCATGGAGCAGTTGGGGTGACCCAATGCCGGCTGAGTAAGAGAAGGGAGGCGCAGGCCTCCCTTTTTTCTATAACCCGCACGCTGATGGGAATGATATGGCGCTGATACTGGGTATCGACCCCGGGTCCCGCATTACCGGTTTTGGCATTGTGCGCCATGAAGCGGGCCGCCAGGAGTACGTCACCTCGGGGTGTATTCGGGTGGGCGAGGGCGCCTTTCCCGAGCGGCTGCAGAAAATCTTCCACTACCTCTCTGAACTGATTGAGCAATATCGGCCTGACGTGGTCAGCATCGAACAGGTTTTCATGGCGCGTAATCCAGACTCTGCGCTCAAGCTTGGTCAGGCGCGGGGCGCCGCGATTGTAGCTGCGGTGAACGCGGGTCTTGGTGTGCATGAATACAGCGCGCGTCAGGTCAAGCAGGCGGTGGTGGGGACGGGGGCGGCCGACAAAAAACAGGTTCAGCATATGGTTACCCAGTTGCTGGGGCTGGCCGGTACGCCGCAGGCGGATGCCGCCGACGCGCTGGCCATCGCCCTGTGTCATGCACATATGAGCGGGGTGCAGCAACAGATGGGCAATGTGGCGCTGGCGGTGCGCGCTGGCCGGGTACGGCGCCGTTAATCGACTACGAAGGAGCAGGGCTGGTGATAGGACGTTTGAGTGGCGTTTTGCTGGAAAAACAACCGCCGCACATCCTGCTGGATGTGCAGGGCGTCGGCTACGAGCTGGACGCCCCGATGAGTACCTTCTACCAATTGCCGGCACTGGGCGAGAAGGTCACGCTGCATACGCACATGGTGGTGCGTGAAGATGCCCAGCTGCTCTACGCATTCTCCGACAAGCGCGGGCGTGACCTGTTTCGCGAGCTGATCCGGCTAAACGGGGTTGGCCCCAAGCTGGCGCTGGCGCTGATGTCCGGCATGGATGTCGATGAGCTGGTGATGGCGGTGCAGCACCAGGATGTCAGCGCGCTGGTGAAGATACCCGGCGTTGGCAAGAAAACGGCCGAGCGCCTGTTGATCGAGCTGCGTGACCGCTTCAAGGCTTGGGAGGCGGCGCCGGGCGCCATTAC
>DBHE01000207.1:0-2908 GCA_002296055.1 Pseudomonadaceae bacterium UBA836 | reverse complement strand
GCGCTGATTGCCCTGGGCTACAAGCCGCAGGAGGCCAGTAAGGCCGTGGCTGCTGTCGACGAAGATGGCCTCAGCAGTGAAGAGTTGATTCGCCGTGCGCTCAAGGGCATGGTGTAGGGCGTTTCGTGCCGGAGGCATTGCTTCCTTTAATGATGGATAAGACATGCTGGAAGAAGATCGTCTGATTGCGGCAACGCCCAGGCAGCAGGAAGAAGTTATCGATCGGGCGATTCGCCCACTGAAGCTGGCCGACTATATAGGTCAGCCGACGGTACGCGAGCAGATGGAGCTGTTCATCAAGGCGGCCAGAGGGCGCGGTGAGGCGCTGGACCACGTGCTGATCTTTGGCCCGCCCGGCCTGGGCAAAACCACCCTCGCCAACATCATCGCCCAGGAAATGGGTGCCAAGATCAAAAGCACCTCCGGCCCGGTGCTTGAGCGCGCTGGTGATCTGGCTGCGCTGCTGACCAATCTGGAAGCGGGTGATGTGCTCTTTGTTGATGAGATTCATCGCCTGTCTCCCGTTGTTGAAGAGATTCTCTATCCGGCGATGGAGGACTACCAGCTCGACATCATGATTGGCGAGGGGCCAGCCGCGCGCTCGATCAAGCTGGACCTTCCTCCCTTCACCTTGGTTGGTGCCACCACTCGCGCCGGCATGCTGACCAACCCCCTGCGTGATCGCTTTGGTATCGTCCAGCGTCTGGAGTTCTACTCGGTAGCGGATCTGTCCACCATCGTGGCCCGTTCCGCTGGGATTCTCGGCTTGCAGATGGATGACGGCGGCGCCCGTGAGATCGCGCGCCGCTCACGCGGCACCCCGCGTATTGCCAATCGTCTGCTGCGCCGGGTGCGGGATTTTGCCGAGGTACGCAGCGCCGGTGTGATCAGCGCCGAGGTGGCCGATCAGGCGCTCAATTTGCTGGATGTCGATGAGCAGGGCTTTGACCACATGGACCGCCGCCTGCTGCTGACCATGATCGACAAGTTTGACGGCGGCCCGGTAGGCATCGACAACCTTGCGGCTTCCATTAGCGAGGAGCGCCATACCATTGAGGATGTGCTTGAGCCCTACCTTATTCAGCAGGGTTTTATCATGCGCACACCCCGTGGTCGGGTGGTTACCCGCCACGCCTATCAGCATTTTGGCCTGAACCTGCCAGCCCGCATGAGCCGTGCCTCTGCGGACCTGTTTGACGACCCGGGTGCGCCCGATCCGCCCTGAAAAATATTTTTGCAAATAGCGAGTAAACCCACTATGCAAAACCTCAGCTTGGCTCTACATTATGCGCGTTGAACGTTCTGGGCCGCCGTTCGAGCTGAAAGCCCGCGTCTACTTTGAAGATACCGATGCCGGCGGCATCGTCTACTACGTCAATTACCTGAAGTTTATGGAGCGTGCGCGGACGGAGCTGGTCCGCACTCTCGGCTTTGATCAAAGCGCTCTGCAGAGAGAAAATGTCATTTTTGTTGTGCACTCTGTCACGGCACGCTACCACGCGCCTGCACGGTTGGACGATGAACTTGTCGTAACTGCGGCTGTCTTGGAAACCAAGCGAGCAAGTATTCGTTTCCGCCAGAGTGTGACTCGGGCGGGAGAGTTGTTGTGTGAAGGTGATGTGCTGGTTGCCTGTGTGAGTGCAGACCGGTACCGCCCTCAAGCCATTCCGGACAATTTGCGTGAAGCATTCCGTAGTAGTGGTCTGGGGCGTGACGAGTAAACCGAAAGAACGTATGAGATTGCGAGGAGTAGTAGAGCGTGCAGGCTGATCAAATGTCGATATGGCACCTGGTGTCCGGCGCAAGTGTGCTGGTTCAGCTGGTGATGCTGACCCTGCTGGCAGCATCGGTAGTGTCGTGGGTAATGATCTTCCAGCGCAGCAATGTCATGCGCTCGGCGAAAAACGCCCTGGACGATTTCGAAGATCGTTTCTGGTCTGGTGTGGATTTGTCCCAGTTGTACCGTCAGGTGACGGGGTCGCCGGATGAAAACTCCGGGTTGGAGCAGATTTTCCGTGCCGGTTTCAAAGAGTTTTCCCGCATGCGCCAGCAGTCCGGTGTTGATCCAGACGCGGTGATGGACGCGGTGCAGCGCTCCATGCGGGTAGCCATTTCCCGGGAGGAAGAGAAGCTGGAGCAGCACTTGCCGTTCCTGGCGACCGTGGGCTCGACCAGTCCTTATGTCGGCCTGTTTGGTACTGTCTGGGGCATCATGAACTCCTTCCGCGGTCTGGCAACCGTGCAGCAGGCGACCCTGGCAACGGTGGCGCCGGGTATTGCCGAAGCGCTGGTGGCCACGGCCATCGGTCTGTTCGCCGCGATTCCTGCAGTTGTGGCGTACAACCGCTTCTCAGCGCGCTCGGAAATGCTGATTGGCCGTTACTACACGTTCGCTGACGAGTTTTCCAGCATTCTGCATCGCCGCGTTCACGCGCGCGAGGAGTAAGCGGAGGTCGCTATGAGCATGCACATGCACAGGCGCCGTGAGAAGCGTAAACCGGTCGCGGAAATGAACGTAGTGCCCTACATCGATGTGATGTTGGTGCTGCTGGTTATCTTTATGGTGACCGCGCCGATGCTGAACCAGGGCGTGAAAGTCGATCTGCCGCAGGTGTCTAGTGAAGTGCTGCCCAGCGACAGTAATCAGCAGGTACTGACCCTGTCCGTGCTGGCTGATGGTACCTATTACTGGAATCTGGGCGAAGCGGTGGATACGGAGAATCATTCCGACAGCGCTGTGTCGCTGGAAGCCATGACCGAAGGTGTGACCAAGATCATGCGCGCCAAGCCCGACACGCTGGTGTATATCCGTGGTGACAAGAACGCCAACTACGGCGTGGTCGTGACCGCTATGGGCGCTCTGCAGCAGGCAGGTGTGCCCAATGTAGGCTTGATTACCGAGGCGCCG
>DBHE01000230.1 GCA_002296055.1 Pseudomonadaceae bacterium UBA836 | reverse complement strand
CTGCGTGGTAAAAACCGCCGGTGTAGACGAGTCCATCCATGTCTTCGAAGGCAACGCCAAGATCTTCGAGAGCCAGGACACCGCCGTCAAAGGCATCCTCAACGATGAGGTCAAGGCCGGCGATATCGTGATCATCCGCTACGAAGGCCCGAAAGGCGGTCCGGGCATGCAGGAAATGCTCTACCCCACCAGCTACCTGAAGTCCAAGGGGCTGGGCAAGGAATGCGCCCTGCTGACCGACGGTCGTTTCTCTGGCGGCACCTCGGGCCTGTCCATCGGCCACGCCTCGCCAGAAGCGGCCGCGGGCGGTGCCATTGGTCTGGTGCAGGACGGAGACAAGGTGCTCATCGACATCCCCAACCGCAGCATCAACCTGCTGGTCTCCGATGAGGAGCTGGCTGCCCGCCGCGCCGCACAGGATGCCAAGGGCTGGAAGCCGGCCCTGCCGCGCCCGCGCAAGGTCAGCACCGCCCTCAAGGCCTACGCCCTGCTGGCCACCAGTGCCGACAAGGGCGGCGTGCGTGACAAGGCCATGCTGAAAGGCTAAGCCTGCCCGCGCAGGGGCGCCCGCCCCTGCGCCAACTTTCCGCCAGCAACGCGCGTAGCACACTTTTCAAGTCACCGCATTGACACTGAAGGCAAATAGCCATACCGCTGGTCGGAGATTTGTACCTTTGAACCGTTAGCAGAGGTGCCGCAAAAGCGTGACGGCGTTAACATACGGCCGTCAACGATTTGTGCATGGACGACAATAAGCTCCAACAACTGAGCACGCCTCATGGATCCCGCACGCACGATACTGCTGGTTGAAAGCAATCCCGCCAAGCGCGAGCAACTGCTCGGGCTTTGTCGCGACTCTTCGCCCGAAGCGCAAGTAGAAATATGCACCAGCCCGCGCGAGGCGGTCTCACGCTTGGGCCGGCAGCCCTACAGTGCCTGCTTGCTGCCCAACGACCTGAACCTGCTCAATGAAGCCAAGCGAGCGGCAGAGAACACCCTGTTTCTACTGATCAGCGATGATGCCAACGCCGAACGCGACAGCGGCGCTATCGCCGAAGGCGCAGACGACGTCTTGCCGCGCGACAGCCTCAGCAGCGACGCACTGCACCGCGCCCTGATCAACGCCGAGCGGCGCCGCAGCAGCGGTCGCAAGCTTATGGAAATGGCCCGCCAGGACCCGCTGACAGGGCTTGGCAACCGCGCCCTGCTTGAAGCGGAACTGGATCGCATGATCCTGCGCGGCCAGCGCAGCCCGACCGGCTTTGCTCTGCTGTATATCGACCTGGATTACTTCAAGCAGATTAACGACAGTTTTGGTCATGGCCTGGGCGACCTACTGCTGGCCGTGATCGCCAACCGGCTGCGCCGCACCATGCGCCAGGACGACCTGATCGCGCGTATTGGCGGCGACGAGTTTGTCGCCCTGCTCAACGACCTGCACGACCCGAACGACGCGGCTCTGATCGCCAGCAAGATCATCCACGCCCTCAGCGAGCCGGTCACGCTCAGCGGCCACCATCTGCTGGTCTCGGCCAGTGTGGGCATTGCCACCTACCCCAGCCACGGCGCCACCGCCGCCGAATTGCTGCAGCACGCCGACCAGGCGCTGTACCGGGCCAAGGCCAACGGTCGCAACGGCTACGCCTTCTTCAACCCGCAAAAAGACGCCGCCACCCGGCACAATCTGGACATCGAGCAGGGCCTGCGCCACGGCCTGCTGGAAGGCCAGTTCCGCCTGCACTATCAGCCGATTGTCGATACCCGCAACGGCGACACCGTGTCCTGGGAAGCGCTGCTGCGCTGGCAGCATCCACAGCTCGGCCTGCTGACACCTGACGCCTTTCTCAAGCTGGCCGAACACAGCGGTCTGATCCTGCCGATGGGCCACTGGGTGATTGGGCAGGCGCTGGAGGCCGTCAGGCAATGGCTGGACGCCGGCATTCAGTGCCGCCTGTCGATCAACCTCAGCGACCGCGAACTCAAGCAGCCGCGCTTTGCCGAGCAACTAAAGCAACTGCTGGAGCGCAGCCGGGTGCCACCGCAGATGATCCAGCTGGAGCTGCGCGAAGACACCCTGCTCAAGCACGCCAACCAGGCCAGTAAACTGTGTCAGGCGCTGCATGCACTGGGCGTGGAGATCTGGCTGGATCACTTCGGTTCGGAATATGGCGCGCTCGGCTATCTGAGCCGTCTACCGATCACGGGTGTGAAGCTCGACAGTCGCGAGCTGGTCGGCAGCAAGGGAGAGGAGCACGGCGCCTACCTGCAGAGCCTGATCACGCTGTCGCGCCAAATGGACAAACAGGTGGCAGCCAACTACATCGAAGATGGCCGCGTTGCCGAGCAACTGTCACGCTGGGGCGGCACCCTGCTGCAGGGTTACTGGATTGGCCATCCGCGCCCGCTAGAAGAGCTGATCAACCAGAACGCCCTGCACTGACAGCCTGCGTGGCGACGCGCTCAGCGCCGCTCAAGCACCTGATAGACATGCGCTGGATAGCCGTCGCCGGCGGCCACCGCACGCTCGCTGACCACAGCCCAGGCTTGCTCGTCAAAGGCCGGAAACCAGGCATCGCCCTCGGGCTCTGACTCAATGCGGGTCAGATAGATGCGCTCGGCACGCTCCAGAGTCTGGCGATAGAGGTTATCGCCACCAATCACCATCACCTCACCGACCCCATCGGCCTGCGCCTGCTGGCGGGCAGCATCCAGCGCGGCGTCGATCGACGCAAACACCTGCGCGCCCTCAAGCCTCAGGTCCGGCTGACGCGAGACCACGATATTGGTGCGGCCCGGCAAGGGGCGCCCCAGCGAATCAAAGGTCTTGCGGCCCATGACAATCGGCTTGCCCAGAGTCGTTGCCTTGAAGTAGCGCAGGTCTTCGGGCAGGTGCCAGGGCATGGCATTGTCACGCCCGATCACCCGGTTGCGCGCCATGGCGGCAATCAGTGCCAGCTTGACCTCACTCATACCGCCACCGGCGCCTTGATGTGCGGGTGCGACTGATAGCCCTGCAACTCAAAGTCTTCAAAGCGGAAGGCAAAGAGGTCACGCACCTCGGGATTGAGCTGCATGGTCGGCAGCGGCAGCGGCTCGCGCGTCAGTTGCAGGTCGGTCTGCTCGATGTGGTTGGCGTACAGGTGGCAATCACCACCGGTCCATATGAACTCGCCCGGTTGCAGGTCGCAGACCTGCGCCACCATCAGCGTCAGCAGCGCGTAGCTGGCAATGTTGAACGGCACACCGAGAAAGATATCGGCCGAGCGCTGATACAGCTGGCAGCTCAGCTTGCCGTCAGCCACATAGAACTGGAACAGCGCATGACAGGGCGGCAGCGCCATCTGGTCGACCAGCGCCGGATTCCAGGCCGACACGATCAGACGCCGTGAATCCGGGTTGCTTTTGATCATGGCGATCAGCTTGCTGATCTGGTCGATGGACTCGCCATTGGGCGCCGGCCAGCTGCGCCACTGGTAGCCATAAACCGGGCCCAGATCACCGTTCTCATCCGCCCACTCATCCCAGATGGAAACGCCGTTTTCCTTCAGATAACGAATGTTCGTATCACCCTGCAGGAACCACAGCAGCTCATGGATGATCGACTTGAGGTGACACTTTTTGGTGGTGACCAGCGGGAAGCCTTCGGCCAAGTCAAACCGCATCTGGTGGCCGAACACACTGTAGGTGCCGGTGCCAGTGCGATCGCTCTTGAAGGTGCCGTTCTCGCGCACGTGGCGCATCAGGTCGAGGTATTGTTTCATGCGGTGCGCCCCTCACGCCGGTAGGCCAACCCCATTAGCAGGGCGCCAAATACAATCATGGGAATACAGAGTAGCTGACCCATGGTCAGCCAATCGAAGGCCAGATAGCCAAGCTGTTCATCCGGCACGCGGACAAACTCCACGGCAAAGCGGAAACAGCCGTAGCAGATGGCAAACAGGCCGCTAACGGCCATGGTCGGCCGCGGCTTGCGCGAATAGAACCAGAGGATGGTGAACAGCGCCACCCCTTCCAGAGCAAACTGATACAGCTGCGAGGGGTGGCGTGCCAACTGCTGCGGATCAGTTGGGAATACCATGGCCCAGGGCAGATCAGTCGCCTTGCCCCACAGCTCGGCGTTGATGAAGTTGCCGATGCGCCCGGCACCCAGACCAATCGGCACCAGCGGCGCAACAAAATCGACCAGCTCAAAAAAGCGCTTGTTGTGCTTGCGCGAGAACCAAAGCAGCGCCAGCAGCACGCCCAGCAGACCACCATGGAAGGACATGCCGCCTTTCCAGATTTCCAGCACCAGCAGCGGATTATCGATATAGGCGCCCAGGTCGTAGAACAGCACATAGCCCAGCCGTCCGCCGGCAATCACCCCCAGCGCCACCCAGAACACCAGGTCAGACAGGGTTTCCTTGCTCCAGGTCGGATCGAAGTCGGCCAGTCGGCGCTTGGCCAGCCACCAGGCACCTCCAATGCCGATCAGGTACATCAGGCCGTACCAGTGGATCTTCAGCGGGCCAATGGCCAGCGCAACCGGATCAATCTGCGGGTAGGTCAGCATGCTCTATTCCTAGACGAGAAAATTGATTCCAACACATAACAACAGCAACGCGAACAGCCGCTTTAGCAAATCCTGCGATAGCCGATGCGCCAGGCGCGCACCAAAGCCGGCGAACAACATGCTGGTGGCGGCAATGCCGATCAGCGCCGGCAAATACACATACCCCAGACTCCATGACGGCAGTGCGGTTGCATGCCAGCCGGTAACAATAAATGACAACGCGCCAGCCACTGCAATCGGTAGCCCGCAGGCTGACGAGGTAGCAACCGCCTGCTGCATAGGCACGCTGCGCCAGACCAGAAAGGGCACCGTCAGCGAGCCCCCGCCAATACCGAAGATGGCAGATGCCCAGCCGATCACCCCGCCGGCCACGCCAAGCACGGGCTTACCCGGCTCCCCCAGGCTCGCCTTGGGCTGCAGCTTAAAGCCCATCTGAATAGCGACACAGATGGCGAATACGCCAATGATCTTCTGTAGCAGCGGCCCACTGATTTGCGCGGCTGTCAGCGCGCCCAGCACCGTACCCAGCACGATGCCGACAGTCAGCCAGGCAAACAAGTGCCAACGCACGGCACCTTTCTTATGGTGGGCACGGATCGCGTTGATTGAGGTAAACACGATGGTCGCCAGCGATGTGCCCACTGCCATGTGGGTCAGCACCTCGGAGTTCATGCCCTGCAGCGAGAAGCTGTAGACCAGCACCGGCACGATGATCATGCCGCCACCCACGCCGAACAGCCCCGCCAGCGTGCCGGCAAAGCCGCCCAGCACCAGATAAATCAGAAACTCCACAACACCCCCAGGCGACCCGCCGGACCTGACGCGCAAAGCGCCTAGTCTACTGAAATCACCCCGTCAGCGCACCGCCATCGTGCACTAGCGCCTCCACAGCAGGTAGACTCCGGATATAACAACGAAGGAGCCTTGAGCCGCATGTGTTTGATTGCCTTTGCCTGGCAGATGTCCAAGCACCACCGTCTGACCCTGATCGGTAACCGTGACGAGTTCCACCGCCGCCCCACCCGCCCGCTGGACTGGTGGGATGACCAAGAACAACCCGAACTGCTGGCCGGTCGCGACCTGGAGGCCGGTGGCACCTGGTTAGGCGCTACCCGCGACGGCCGCTTTGCCGCCGTCACCAACATTCGCGCACCGAGCGCAGCCAAGGCGCCCCGCTCGCGTGGCCAGTTGCCACTGGATTTCTTGCAGGGCAGTCAAACGCCCGCCGCCTTTATGCAGCAATTGGCCGCACAACTGCACGACTACACCGGCTTCAACCTGATCATCGGCGACCTCAGCGAGTTGTGGTTTCTCAACAGTTTGGATGGTCAGCCCCGCGCACTGGAGCCCGGCGTCTACGGCCTGTCGAACGCTGACCTGGACAGCCCCTGGCCGAAAACCCGTACCCTGCGCGAGGCGCTTGCTGCAGCGCCGGATGCCGACAGCGAGCAGTTGCTGACGCTGCTGGCCGACAGCCGCAGCTATGCGGATGATCAGTTGCCCGCCACCGGCATCAGTCTTGAGTGGGAACGGATGCTGGCCCCCGCCTTTATCACCGGCAACCGAGAGTACGGCACCCGCGCCAGCAGCTTGCTGCGCATCAGCCAGGACGGTGGCATCAGCATGATTGAAAAACGCTTTGGCCCCTTCGGTCAGCCCGACGGAGAAAGCCTCTGCGAGTGGGCGTAACGGGCTCGGCCGCCGCTAGCGCGGCTGGCTGAGTACCTTGCCCAAGCCCATGCGGCGCAGAGCCAGGTGCAGGGTGCTGAGCACCAGATGCGGGTTATCGAGCTCGATCACCTCGTCCAGCAGCGCCTTGGCGTCGGTCAGCTTGATCTGACGCAGCAGCCATTTCACCTTGGGCAGGTTGGTGGCGTTCATCGACAGCGCGTCGCAACCCATTGCCATCAGCAGTACGGCGGCGGCCGGGTCACCGGCCATTTCGCCGCACACGCTCATCGGCTTGCCAGCCTCGCGGCAGGCCGTTGAGACTTTGATCAGGGCTTGCAGCACCGCCGGGTGCAGCGAGTGATACAGGTCTGCAACCCGCGGGTTATTGCGATCGACGGCCAGCAGATACTGGGTCAGGTCGTTGGTGCCAACCGACAGAAAATCCACCATCTGGATCAGCTCACGGGCCTGATAAACCGCCGCTGGCACTTCGATCATGACGCCAACCGGTGGCATAGGCACATCCACCCCTTCATCCAGCACTTCGCTGTAGGCACGATGGATCAGGTGCAGCGCCTCTTCTACCTCGAACAGGCTGCTGACCATAGGCAACATGATGCGCAGGTTATTCAGCCCCTGACTGGCCTTGAGCATGGCGCGAGTCTGCACCAGAAAAATCTCGGGATGATCCAGCGTTACCCGGATACCGCGCCAACCGAGGAAAGGGTTGGCTTCGTCAATCGGAAAATAGGTCAGCGCCTTGTCACCACCCACATCCAGCGAGCGCATGGTGACCGGCAGCGGATGGAAGGCTTCGAGCTGCTCCCGATAGGTAGCCTGCTGCTCCTTCTCGCTCGGGAAGCGATCCTGAATCATGAAGGGCACTTCGGTGCGGTACAGCCCAACGCCCTCGGCACCGCGGTCAAGCGAGCGCGCCACATCGGCCTGCAGACCGGTGTTGACCATCAACGGCATGCGGTGGCCATCCAGGGTGACGCAAGGCACATCGCGCAGCTTCTCCAGCCCCTGCACCAGCTCGCGCTCTTCGCGCACCAGCTCAAGGTAATGGCGCCGCAGCTCCGGAGACGGGTTGGAGTAGCCCTCCCCCCGGTTGCCGTCGACAATCAGCTCCATACCATCGAGCCGGGTGTAGGGCAGGTCCAACGCACCCATCACCGTCGGAATACCCATGGCGCGCGCCAGAATAGCCACGTGCGAGCTGCCGGAGCCGAGCACCGACACCAGGCCGACCAGCTTTTCCTTGGGCACCTGGCCAAGCATCACCGGCGACAGCTCTTCACTCACCAAAATGGTGTGTTCCGGGAACACCAGTTCCTGACGGCCAACCTCCTGCAGGTAGGCCAGGATGCGACGCCCCAAGTCCTTAACGTCAGCGGCACGCTCACGCAGGTAAGGGTCATCCATCAGTTCAAAGCGGGTGACATGCGCCAGCACCACTTCACGCAGCGCGCCCTGGGCCCACTGGCCGCCGCGAATCACCTTGATAACCTCGTTACCCAGGGCCGCGTCATCCAGCATCATCAGGTAGACGTCAAACAGCGCCAGCTCTTCGGGCCGCAGCTGCGAAGACAGCTTGCTCGACAGCTGCTGCATATCCGCCCGCACAGCGTCCAGCGCGCGCCGGAACAGCGCGATCTCGGCGTCGATGTCCTTTATCTGCTTGTCAGGCACGGACTTCAGGTCCGCCGGTGGCAGAATCACCACCGCATGGCCGATGGCGACACCGGGCGCGCCAGCTACGCCGTCAAAGCGGGTGTCTTGGACCACCTCGCCACCCCAGCCCAGGCCACCGATGGCACCGGTCGCCTCGGCATGGGCAATCACCCCGGCCAGCTGTGCGCTCATGGTCACCAAAAAGGCTTCTTCACCTTCGTCGAACTGGCGGCGCTCCTTCTGCTGCACCACCAGAACACCCATCACTCGGCGGTGGTGAATGATGGGCACACCCAGAAAGGAGGCAAAGCGCTCTTCGCCAGTCTCGGCAAAATAACGGAAACGGGGGTGGGAGGCGGCGTCTTCCAGATTGACCGGCTCCTCGCGGGTGCCGACGTAGCCAATCAAGCCTTCGCTGGTGCCCAAGGTCACGGCACGGACCGCGTCCTTGTTCAGACCTTCAGTGGCCATCAGCACGTAGCGGCTGATCTCCGGGTTGAGCAGGTAGACCGAGCACACCTCCGTGCCCATAGCCTCGCGCACACGCTGCACAATAATGTCCAGAGCCGCTGCCAGATCTCTGGCAGAGTTGACCTCCTGGACAATACGGCGCAGCGTGTTGAGCATCATCAACTACCCGGTAGACTGGAAAGCAGGCGCGGCGCCAGTTCTTTCATGGCGCGGCGATAGACATCACGTTTGAAAGGGACAACCTGCCCCAGAGGATACCAGTAGCTGACCCAACGCCAACCGTCGAATTCGGGTTTTGCGCTGCGCGTCATACACACGCGCTCATCCTCGCTTTTCAAGCGCAGCAGAAACCACTTCTGTTTCTGCCCGACGCAGACTGGTTGCGAGTGGCTGCGAATCAGTCGCTGCGGCAAACGGTAGCGCAACCAGCCACGGGTGCAGGCCAGGATTTCAACATCTTCGGGAAACAGGCCGACTTCTTCGTGCAACTCACGATACAGCGCCTGCTCAGGGCTTTCGTTACGCTGAATGCCACCCTGCGGGAACTGCCAGGAGTCTTGACCGATGCGTCTGGCCCAGAGCACCTGCCCCAACTCATTGGTCAGGATGATGCCTACATTGGGTCTGAAACCATCGGGGTCAATCACAGCCGCTATCCTTCTAGAGTATGCTCCGCATTGTTCCACAAAGGACGCCGGGGCGGCAATTCCGTCAGCGCCGCAGGGGAGCGGGCAAATACGCGCAGACTGCTTTATCCTATGCAGCCTGTTACACAGCCCGGGAGAGCTGCCTTGCCACTTGCCATCTTTGACCTAGACAACACCCTGCTTGGCGGGGATAGCGACCACGCCTGGGGCGAATTTATCGTTGCCCACCGGATTGTCGACCCGGAGCAGTATCAAGCGCGCAATGATCAGTTTTTCAACGACTACCTGGCCGGCAAGCTGGATATTCAGATCTACCTGAACTTCTGTCTGGCGCTACTGGGCGAGCACCCGCAAGGCCAGCTGGACGCCTGGCATGAGCAATTCATGCAGGAAAAGATCCTGCCCATCGTTTTGCCCAAGGCCCAGGCGCTGATCGAGCGGCACCGCCAAGCCGGTGACACCCTGATGATCATCACCGCCACCAACCGCTTTATCACCGGCCCGATTGCCCGCCACCTGGGCATCGACCTGCTGCTGGCCACCGAGTGCGAGCGCGCCAACGGTCAGTACACCGGCCGCACCACCGACATCCCCTGCTTCCGCGACGGCAAGGTCACCCGACTGGAGCGCTGGCTACTGGAGAACAACCGCACACTGGAAGGCAGCTACTTCTACAGCGACTCCCACAACGACCTGCCACTACTGAGCATGGTCGACCACCCCGTCGCCGTCGACCCTGACGACACCCTGCGGGCACACGCACAGGCGCAGGGATGGCAGATCCTCAGCTTGCGCTAAAGCTGGAAGCTCGCCGGCGCCTTAAGCCGGCGTAACCCTGCAAAACAACGCCTTGATATACCCGGTCTCCGGAATCGCCGGATGTAGCGGGTGGTCGGCGCCCTGGAAGCCGCGTTCGGTGATGATCAGGTTGCGATCCAGATGGCGGCTGGCGCCGAGCAGGGCGTCGCGCAGGCGGTCTTCCTCCAGGTGCATTGAGCAGGAGGCCGAGACCAGAATGCCGTCCTTGTTGAGCAAGCGCATGGCCTGTTCATTGAGGCGGCGGTAGGCGGCCTCGCCGTTGCGGATGTCCTTGCGCTTTTTGATGAACGCTGGCGGATCGGCAATCACCACGTCAAAGCGCTCGTTGGCGCCCTTGAGTTCACGCAGGGCCGCCATCACATCCCCTTCGACCACGGCCATCTTCTCGGCTACGCCATTCAGTGCAGCATTGGCCTCGACGCAATCCAACGCCGGTGCCGAGCTGTCGACACACATCACCTCACTGGCACCAAACACCGCCGCCTGCACGCCCCAGCCACCGATGTAGCTATAGAGGTCGAGCACCCGCTTGCCGGCAACATAGGGCGCCAGACGAGCGCGGTTAGCACGGTGATCGTAGAACCAGCCAGTCTTCTGGCCGTCGCGTACCGGCGCCTCAAAGCGCACGCCGTTTTCCTCCAGCGCCACCTTGTCCGGCATCACGCCGTAGGCATCCTCAACATAGGACTCCAGCCCTTCGAGCTTGCGTGCGCCACTGTCGTTCTTGAACAGCACCGCCTGCGGCTTGAATACCTGCACCAGCGCCTCGACGATGGCGTCGCGTACCCGCTCCATGCCGGGGTTGGCGATCTGTACCACGAAGTAGTCGCCAAAGCGGTCCACCACCAGCCCCGGCAACAGGTCGGATTCACCGTACACCAGACGATAGAAGGGTTTGTCGAACAGGCGCTCGCGCAGGCTCAGCGCCACCTTGAAGCGGTGCACCAGCAAAGACTTGTCGAGCAGGTGGCCGGTATCACGACCAAACAGGCGCGCGCAGATCAGGTTGTTGGGGCTGATGCACACCAGCCCGAGGGGCTTGCCGCTGCTGGTTTCGAGCTGCGCCTGTTGGCCGGCCTCAAAGGCGGTCAGCGGCGTCTGCGCGGTATCCACTTCATTACTGAAGACCCACAGGTGCCCTGCGCGGATGCGCCGTTCGGCATTGGCTTTGAGACGCAGACTGGGCAGTGACATGAGAAACTCCTGGGGAACAAGCGGGATGTAGAAATACAGCGGCCGATTATACAGACTGCCGGCCCTTCGCGCCGCGCCCGCGAAGGACCTTTGCGCCAGAGCCTCGCAGGGGTTTCCCAAGCGCCCCCCAGTGGCGCTAAACTCGATGATTCAGTCACCAGCGGATCGTCTCCATGAATGCCGAGCTTACCGACCAGCAGATCAGCAGCGCACTGCAGGGCATCAGCGTGCCGCCGCAGCCGCAGATCATGGTCGACCTGCAGATGGAGCAACTGATGCCGGACCCGGACCTGAAGGTCATCGCCCGGCTGATCAGCCAGGACCCTGGCCTCTCCGGCAGCCTGCTCAAGGTCGTCAACTCCGCGTTCTTCGGGCTGACCAACCGCATCAGCTCGATTCAGCAGGCCGTGAATCTGCTGGGCGTCTCGCGAGTGGTCAATATCGTTAACGCCCAATCCATTCGCGGCGAGCTGACCGACGAGAATATCGTCAACCTCAACCGTTTCTGGGACAGCGCCCAGGACGTCGCCATGACCTGCATGACCCTGGCCAAGCGCATCGGCTGCGTTGAGCCGGATGAAGCCTATGCCCTCGGGCTGTTCCACAACTGCGGCATTCCGCTCATGCTCAGCCGTTTCCCCTACTACATTGAGGTGATGGAAGAGTCCTACGCGCAGAACACGATGCGTATCGTCGATGTCGAGAATCAGCGCATGAATACAAACCATGCGGTGATCGGCTACTACACCGCCAAATCCTGGCGCCTGCCAGCACACCTGTGCGAGGCCATTGCCAGTCACCACAATGCTGCTCAAACCTTTCTCTCGCCGCTGGGTACCGATGCGGAACAAAAGAACCTGCTGGCGATTCTGAAGATGGCAGAGCACATCTGTCAGGCCTACCGGGTGCTCGGCAACCACAGTGTCGACCATGAATGGGACGCCGTGGGCGCGGCGATTCTGGAATACGTTGGCCTGTCCGAATACGACTTTGAAAACCTGGAAGCCACTTGCCAGGAAATGACCGCGACCGGCGAAGGCCGCTACTATCAGGACTGATTTGCGCGCCACGCCCAAAGGAGACAGTGCATGACCACCCCGCTCGTGATTACCGTTATTTCTGCCGACAAACCCGGCCTGGTCGAGAGCCTGGCCCAGACTATCAATCGCCACGGCGGCAATTGGCTGGAAAGCCGTATGGCGCGCATGGCGGGCCAATTTGCCGGCATTCTGCGGGTTGACGTAGGTAACGAACAGCTGGACGCATTGCGTGTTGATCTGGAAGAGCTGTCCCACCTGGGCATCAACGTTCAGGTGGCCATCAGTGGTCAGGCCGATGAGCCGGTGCAGAGCGCACTGATCCTCAATCTGGTCGGTAACGACCGGGCCGGCATTGTGCACGAGGTCTCACGTGTCCTGGCCAGCCACGGCGTCAACGTCGAGTCGCTGGAAACCGAGTGCGTGCCGGCCCCCATGAGTGCTGACATGCTGTTCAAGGCCGAAGCCCGCTTGGGTGTCTACCCGCAGACCGACCTGGACGCCCTGCGCGATGCCCTCGAGAATCTGACCGACGACCTGATGGTCGAGCTGCGCGACGCGGACTGAGGCGCCAGCTAGGTAATAGCGGCTGACTCACAGCAAAAAAGTCAGCCCCACCTGGAACAGACGCTCTACCGCCTGCATGTCCCGCTTGTCGGGCACTAGCACAATGACGTGATCACCCTCTTCAATCTGCGTGCTGTCGTGGGCAATGATCACGTCCTCGCCACGCACCACCGCGCCAACCATGGCACCCGGCGGCAAAGGCAGCTCGTCGATACGCTTGCCAACCACTTGCGAGCTTTGCGGATCACCGTGCGCCACCGCCTCCATGGCCTCGGCCGTGCCGCGCCGCAGCGAATGCACCGCCACCACGTCACCGCGCCGCACATGCGTCAGCAGCGCGCCAATGGTCGCCTGCTGCGGCGAAATAGCGATATCGATACTGCCGCCCTGCACCAGCTCGGCATACGACGGATTGCTGATCAGGGTAATCACGGTACGTGCGCCCATGCGCTTGGCCAGCATGGACGACATGATGTTGGCTTCATCATCATTGGTCAGGGCCAGAAAGACGTCCGCCGACTCGATGCTCTCCTCCAGCAGCAGCTCACGATCCGAGGCACTGCCGTACAGCACCGTGGTCTTGCGCAAGCGCTCGGACAGCAGCTGACAGCGCGCCATATCCTGCTCAATCATCTTGACCCGGTAATCCTCTTCCAGCACACGGGCCAGGCGCGCGCCAATATTGCCGCCGCCGGCAATCACAATGCGCTTGTAGGGCTTTTCCCGGCGCCGCAACTCGTTCAACACCAGGCGAATGTCGGGGCGGGCTGCGACAAAGAACACCTCGTCGCCGTCCTGAATCACGGTATCGCCGTCCGGCACCACAGAATGATTCTGTCGAAAGATGGCTGCCACGCGAATTTCCACCGCCGGCAAGCGCTCGCGCAGGGCCGAGATGCGTTGACCGACCAGCGCGCCGCCAGTAGTGGCGCGCACCGCCACCAGCTGCGCCAAGCCATCGGCAAAGTTGATCACCTGCAGCGCACCGGGGTAGCGGATCAGCTTTTTCAGGTGCTGAGTCACCAGCGCCTCGGGATTGATCAGCACATCTACCGGTACAGCCGCCTTGGCAAACAGCGCCTGGTTTTGCTCCATGTAGCCCGGCTCCCGCACCCGCGCGACCTTGTTGGGTACGTGGAACAACGACTGGGCCACCTGACAGGCGATCATGTTGACCTCGTCGCTGTTGGTAACCGCCACCAGCATGTCAGCATCATCGGCGCCGGCCTTGGACAAGGTGACCGGATGGGCACCGTGGGCGCACAGAATATTGACGTCGTGCAGCTCGTGCACCATCTGCAGCCGCGCCGGATTAGTATCCACCACGGTTATGTGGTTCTTCTCGCTGACCAGATGCTCAACCAGACTGCGGCCCACTTGGCCTGCGCCAAGAATGATGATGCGCATCAGACTGTCTCTCCCGATCCCATATAGTCACCCACGCCAGAACATGGGGGTAAAGAGTACCATCAGCGTCAGTAACTCCAAGCGCCCCATCAGCATGGCAAAGGACAACAGCCACTTGGCCGCCACCGGCAGACTGGCAAAATTACCCGCCGGGCCAATGATGTCACCCAACCCAGGGCCCACGTTGGTCAACGCGGTGGCCGCTGCCGTCAGACTGGTCATCAGGTCTAGCCCCATCAGCGCCAGTAGCAGCGTTGTCGCCGCCAGGGTGACAAAAAACAGAAAGGAAAAGGCTACGGCCGAGAGAATGATATCGTCCTGCACCGGCCGGCCGTTGTACTGGGTAACAAACACCCCGCTGGGGTGAATCAGCTTGCGAATCTGGCTGCGCAGAAACAGATAACTTAGCTGAAAGCGAAACACCTTCATGCCGCCGCTGGTAGAGCCAGAGCAGCCGCCGATAAACATCACCACAAAAAACAGCGCGATACTGAAGGTGCCCCACTGGGTGTAGTCGGCCGAGGCAAACCCGGTGGTACTGATAACCGACACCAGATTGAAGGTCGCCTGGGTGAACGCCTCGAAGGGCGCAAACAGCTGCAGCTCGATCAGGTCCGCGGTCAGCAGCAAGGAAACCGCAGCGATGATGGCGAAAAAACCCAGCACCTGCTGATTTCTGAACAACTCCAGCGAGCGCCGCCGAAAAAAACCGATTAACAATGTAAAGGGGAGCGCGCTGAGCACCATGAACAGGATGGAGACCCACAGCACGCCAAGCGAGAAGCGCCCCATGGAGCGATCATCGGTAGCAAAGCCACCGGTCGACACCGTCGCCATCGCGTGGTTGACCGCATCAAACAAACTCATGCCGGCCAGCCAATAACAGAGCGTGCAACAGACCGAGAGGGTCAGATAGGTCAGCACCAGCAAGCGCGCCAGCGATTGCACGCGCGGAATCGACTTGTCCGACCAGTCGGAGGATTCGGTGTGGAACAGACGCATGCCGCCCACCCGCAAAAACGGCAGGATAGACACTGCCATACCAATCACCCCAAGCCCGCCCAGCCATTGCAGCAGCGAGCGCCACAGCAACAGGCTTGGCGCCAGGTGCTCGATGCCGCTGAGAACGGTTGAACCTGTTGTGGTAATGCCCGACACCGCTTCAAACACAGCGTCCTCAGCACTCAGCTGAAAGTGGCTGAAGAACAGTGGCAAGGCACCAAACAGCGACATCAGCACCCAGCTCAGGCTGGTCAGCAGGTAGAGCTGACGCGCCACCAGATGAAAGCCTCGGTCACGACACCCCATTACCAGCAGCAAGCCGCAGCCCAAGGTAATGCCAAAGGAGATCAGAAAGACCTCCATCTCCGGGTCTTGTCGCCACCAGGAAAAAGCCGCCACCGCCAGCATCAGGCCAGCCATGATCAGCGTCAGGATACCGCAGACAAAAAGAACCGGTCGCAGAAAGCGCACCATGCAAAGAGCCCCCCAAGGGCGCAAGAGTGCCGCACATGATAGCCAAACTGCGCTCACCGCGCGCGGAATCCTCAAGCAAAGGCGTGTTACGCCAGCACTGATTAGTGTCTCTCAGCCGGAGCCCAGAGAAAACGCAATGCGCAGCGGCTCCACCGGCCCACTGCGAGTGCCACACATCTCATCATGGACCACCTGCTGGCTCAAGGTGCAGGGCAGCATCCTCACCGTTGGGCTGTCACGAAAATAATCACGCAGCTCGCTGGTAGAGCGCCAGGAGCAGGTTTTGCCATGCGCGTCCTGCAGCGTACGCACGCCCTGAGGCAGGTATGCGCGCAGGATATAGAGGCTGCCCTCCAACGACAGCACATCAAGCTCCCGCACCGCGCCTCGTTCAGCCAGGCTGATCAGCTCTTGCAAGGTCATCTATCCACTCCCGCTTACCAGGGTATAACTGCGCCGTCATAGGCGAAGAACCCGCCGCTATCGGCTGCCGTCGCGTTATCCACTACCGACAGCAGCTGTGCAGCCGCCTGCCGAGCCGGGCGCGCTGCGGCCGCGCCCCTGAAAGGCTGTGACAGCGGCGACACCACCGTGCCAGGGTGCAGGCTGAGCAGTCGCGCCTCGGGGTAACGCCGCGCATGCTCAATAGCCGCCGTCTTGAGCAGCATATTCAGCGCCGCCTTGGACGCGCGGTAGGCATACCAGCCGCCGAGACGGTTGTCGGCAATGCTGCCAACCCGAGCCGACAGCACGGCCAGGGCACCCTTGCGATCCAGCAACGGCAACACATGCTGCAGCAGCAGTGCTGGCCCGATGCTGTTGATTTGAAAGACGCTCTGCATCGCCTCGGCGTCTATCGCGGCGAGCGATTTCTCCGGCTGGATCTCGGCGTCATGCAGCACACCAGTCGCGATCAGCACCAGCTGATACGGAGCCTGCGCTGCCACGGCCTGGGCGGCCGCGGCGAAGCTGGCCGGCTCAAGCAGATCAAAGCCCGGCTGGGTGGCGCGGCTCAACACAGTGACACCCGCGCACGCCGGATCCTCGCGCAGCAGCTCGCAAAAGGCCTGCCCCAGAGCACCGCTGCCAACCACCAGCGCGCGATATTCGTCTCCGAACGAGGTTAACCGCAAGACAACTCTCCTGTGCTACTCAAGCCTGCAGCCTGGTAGCGGCGAAGCGGTTCAGCAGCAGATGCATGAGATACACGGCCGTCAGCGAGAGCAACACCGCCACAGACAGCGACCAGAATCGATACAGGTCACTATAGAACAGGTCCTGCCGAGGAGAGAGATACTGGCCAAACAGGATCGACATGGTGGTCAGTGCAGCAAAGCCTGCGCCTGTGCCCCCTTCCAGCAGGTGGATGCGGGCAAACAGCATCAGGCTGACCCACAGTCCGGCAGCCACAAAGGGCAGCACATCAAAGTGGTCCATCAGCACAAACTGCACCAGCAACCCGACGTTGCAACCCACCAGGGTACCCAAGGCGCGGTTCCAACCTGCCGGGCCCGCACCTTTCCAGTTCAGCGGAAACAGCACCAGAATACTGGCCACCTGCGCCGACAGCCCGCTCTGCAGGTTGAACACCTGAAAGACAATGTAGGACAGGGTCGCTACCGTGGTGGCCAGTATCACCTCATGGCGCTGATTGGTCAGCGGCTTGCTCGGCATCTGCCGGGGCTGACGCGGCGCCACATCAGCAAACACCACGTGCATCAGCATGGCGATACCCAACGTGGTAAACACCGAGACAATATTGGAGGCCACGATATCGCCAATGTCCGCGGTCGGGTAACTGGCAAAATGCAGCTGCATCGACATGTTGACGATCGACATGGCGCCGAACAGGAAATGGGCACCACGACTCATCTCCCGAAACAGCAGGGCGAACATGCCCGCCACCAGCAACGTCATGGGCACCGGCTTGTCGCCGAACAACCCTTGCACCACCAGCACCGACAGGGTCACCACCAGCATGTTGGCAACAAACTGGCGCATGACGTGACCATTGAGCGTTGGCACCATGCCCAGCAACAGAATCGGCTGCACAACAAAAAAGGCGCCGTAGTTCCAGCCCATCAGCTTGCACAGAACAAAGCCGAGGGTGCCGCCAAAGGCGATGCGCAGGCACTGACGCACATCGTTGGCATCCAGCTGCCGCTTGCTCATCAGCAAAATGGGTTTCATGGCCAGGCCTCAGTAGATGTAATGCATGAGGCTGACCAGATGAATCTGCACGCTCCCCAGTAGCTCGGCCAGGCCGCCAACCGGGTATAGCTGCACAGTCGCGCGCGCTCCGGAGGGCAGCTCACTGAGCAGCGCAGGCTCTTCCAACTGCAGATGGATGCGTTGGCGTTGGGCATCGCGCACCCAGCGGTCAGAGGTCTCCGGCGCGGCGAGCGTGCCGTCGGGCATCAGCTGCCCCTGCTGTGTGCCGGCATCCACAGCAATAACGTGCGCATCGAACACCTGGCCCGGCAGGGCATCAAACACGACCGCTGCGGCCTCGCCACGCTGCATGTGCACCAGCGACTTCTCGCGAAAGTCGGCGATCACATCGGCATCGTCACTGACCAAGGCGGCCAGCGAGCCACCGACACTGGCAAAGGTGCCGGGCTTGACCTGCAGGTTGGAGACAATGCCTGCTTCCTGCGCACGTACTTCGGTGTAGCCCAGATTGAGCTCGGCGCGCTCCAGGTCATTGCGCGCCTGGCGCAGACGCAGATTGTCCTCGTCGGTCAGACCGCGCTGCACACGCAGCTGCTCGGCGCGTGCCTTGGCACTGGACAACGCCGACTGCGCCGCCTGGTAGTTTGACTGGGTCTGGTCATACAGCTGCTGGGACACATTGCGGCTGGCCAGCAGGGTGGATAAGCGGCCGTGCTCGCGGGCCAGCTCGTTCACCTGCACCTGCGCGGCACGCACCTCGGCCTCGGCCGCCGCCAGCGACGCGTCATAGCCAGCGTTGTCGCGTTCGGCCGCTTCCAGCGCCAACTGCGCCTGCTGCACCGCCAGCTCATAGGGCCGTGGGTCAAGCCTGAACAGCACGTCGCCGCCCTGGACATGCTGGTTGTCAGTAACCGGCACCGCCACTACCTGCCCGCTGACTTGCGGGGCTACCCGCACCACCGGATGCATCACGCGGGCCTGCGGTGTCAGCGGCATCCACAGGTCGGCCGCCAGAAAGTACACAAACACCACGGCAAACAGCAGCAGCGCCGCACGCACCCAGCGGGCAAATATCTGATCGGGTGTCATGCTGACGCCTCCCCGGGGCTGAGTATCCCGCGCACATTAACTTCCATCTGCAACAGCACCTCGGCAAAGGCATCGAGCTGCTCGGTACTCAGGCCCTGATAGATCTGCTCACGCACGCGTGCCACATGCACCGCCAAATCAGCCACCCGCTGACGCCCTGCGGGCGTAAACCACAGGGTGTGCACCCGGCCATCGGCCGGATCACGGCGGCGCTCGATCAGCTCCTGCTCCTGCAGTTGATTGAGCGTGCGCGTCAACGAGGGCATCTCGATAGCCAGCTCATCGGCCAACACCTGCTGAGTACACCCCTCCCCCACCTTGACCAGATGCAGCAGGACCGCCCAGCGCGCCTCGGTCATACCCAGCTCACCGACTGCCTGGTTGATTGCGCTGCGCCACAGACGATGTATCCGTCCCATAGCCGCGCCCATCGAGGGGCGCAGGGTTTCGTGCAGCGCAGGCGCCTTGTCACTCATATTTCACCTCAAATTAATTAGCTTGCTAAGCATTAGTGTACGCTCTTGTATTTATTTAGCAAGCTAACCATTGATGCATTCATGCAACAAGCCGTCGCGACCGCTGTCCGAAGACGTGTGTATTCGCTACAGTTCAGCCTTTCAGTTACTGCTACAAGGAAGCCCGCGCATGTCCTACATCGAAGACTCGCTCTCCAGCGGCGAGGTCATCCACAAGGTATTTCAGCTGCACTGGTTTGCCCGCGTCCCTATGTACTGCTGGCTGGTGCTGGGGCTGGTGACCTTCGGGCTGACCTGGCTGATTGCGCTGTACGAGTACTTCCGCCTGCGCTCGATCGAGCAGGGCGTGACCAACAAGCGGGTGATCCTCAAGAACGGCATCATCAGCCGGCACACCGAGGAAATGAAGCTCAGCTCCATCGAAACCGTGGAAATAGAACAGGGTATCTGGGGACGGATGTTCGGCTACGGCACGATCAAGCTGACCGGCCGCGGCATCAGTGACGTGAAATTCCGCAATATCGACGACCCCATGCAGGTCAAACGCGATATCGAAAGCGTCAGCAACCCAATCGACTAAGCGCTACAACAGAAACAGCGTTGCCAGGCCAAGGAAGGCCAGAAAGCCGACCACGTCGGTGACTGTGGTCAGGATCACGCTACCGGCCAGCGCCGGGTCAACGCCAAAGCGGCGCAGTAACAGCGGGATGGCCAAACCGGATACCGCGGCGCAAAGCAGGTTAAGCAAAATAGCCGCCGCAATGACCCCGCCCAGCGCCCAGCTGCCAAACCAGAGCACCGCCAGCGCCGCCACCACCAAGGCCCAGAGCACGCCGTTCAGACAGGCGATGCCTATTTCCTTGCTGAGCAGTAACCGCGCGTTACCGCCCTCTACCTGCCCCAGCGCCATACCCCGCACTACCAGCGTCAGCGTCTGGCTGCCGGCGATGCCGCCCATGCTGGCGACAATGGGCATCAGCACCGCCAGTGCCACCAACTGCTCCAGGGTCCCCTGAAACAGGCCGATCACCCAGGCAGCAGCAAAAGCGGTAACCAGATTGATCCCCAGCCAGACAGCACGGCGCCGGCTGC
Source organism: Pseudomonadaceae bacterium UBA836 (assembly GCA_002296055.1). Classification (GTDB taxonomy): domain Bacteria; phylum Pseudomonadota; class Gammaproteobacteria; order Pseudomonadales; family Pseudomonadaceae; genus Halopseudomonas. The sequence continues at coordinate 6,583 of DBHE01000230.1, read as the reverse complement.
TGGTCAGAACCGGCGCGAACATGTCCGCCTCGTCATCCAGACCCGCCATGCTCATCATCGCGCGCTCGGAATCCTCACGAATGATGTCCATCACGTCATCCACCGTGATGCGCCCGATCAGCAGCTGATTCTCGTCCACCACCGCCGCCGACAAAATATCCAGATCCTCGAAGCGGCGCGCCACATCCTGACTCGGCAGCATGACGTCAAAGGGCTGAAAGTCGGCATCCATCACTTCGCTGACCGCCGCCTCCGGCGCACTGGTTACCAGGCGACTGAGGCGCAGCACCCCCTGATAGCGATTCTTGCGGTCCACCACCATGACCTTGTCGGTGTGGTCCGGCAGATCCTCCAGCAGACGCAGGTAGCGCAGCACCGAGCCAACCCGCACGTCAGCGCGCACGGAGATATGGTCGGTGTTCATCAGGCCGCCCGCCGAATCCTCGGGGTAGGACAGCATCGACAGCAACTGCTGCCGCTTGCGCACGTCCATGGCCTGCAATAGTTGTCGTCCGCTGCCGCTGGGCAGCGCCTGAATCAAGTCAACCAGATCGTCGAGATCAAGCTTGCGGGCGGCGGCAACCAGCTCGTCTTCATCCATCTCCAGCGCCAGCCGGGCGCGCACTTCGTCGTGCAGATGGACCAGAATTTTGCCGGCACGCTCGGCGTCGAGCATCTCCCAGACACTGCTGCGCTCCGCCGGCGGCAGTGCCTCCAACAGGCCAGCCGCCTTGGCCGGGTGCATTTGCCGGAAGGCTTTGCCAACCCGCTTGAACTTGCCTGCCTCCAGAGCATCACGCACCCGCGCGATCTGGGTGGCCGCGCCGTCACCCTCCTCGCTTTCTTCGGCCAGATCTGACTCTTCTGGCTCACGGCGCAGTTGGGCGCCCAGCAGCGGGCTCAGGTGCTTGAGCACCTGCTCTTCGCGATCATCATCAATCTGTTGCCAGAGCGCCGCGCGCAACTCGCCGTCCAGCGTTTCCAGCAAGCTGGCCACCTTGCCCGGATGCATACCGCGCAGCAACTTGCGCACCCGCTTACGCTTGTCGCGCTGCAACGCCTCGATGATCGGATCGAGTTCGGTGCGGGTGTCTTGGCTGTCGGTATCGGTCATAGGCAGGCAACTTCCGGCAGGGTAACGGGAAAACATCACGGCAAAACAACAATGTACCGTCGAGAGACGATATTCACCAGAACAGGGTCACCACACACAAACCACATACACAGCACAAATGCGGTCAACACACTGGCGGTCACTGTCCACAGGGAGACCCGACATGAAGACTGCACTCATCTGGCTGGTGCTGCTTGGCACCCTCACCTCACTCACCGCCCACGCTGGCACCGACAACATCCACCCAGGCACGGGCAGCTTTCTGCTGCGGGCCGACGACGGTAGCTGGCAACCCGCCCTACTGCTCAATACCGACATGCAGGTCCAGGTCAGCGGCCCGGTCGCTGAAGTGCAGATTCGTCAATCCTTCAGCAACCCCGGCGGCACCTTTGCCGAGGGCCGTTATGTGTTGCCGACCAGCGAAGGCGCTGCCGTGCACGCCATGACGCTGGAAATCGGCGAGCGCCGCATAAACGGCGTAATTCAGGAGCGCGAACAGGCCCGCAAGACCTATGAGCAAGCCCGCGACAACGGCCAGCAGACCGGCCTGGTCGAGCAGGAACGCCCCAATCTGTTCAGCACCTCGGTTGCCAATATCGGCGCAGGCGACACCATCAGCGTGATCATCCGTTACACCGAAGTACTGCAACCGGACGCTGGCCGCTACAGCCTGCGCCTGCCATTGACCATGACCCCGCGCTACAACGCCCGCCCGCAGCCGGTCGACGGCCAACAGCGTACCGCGCAAGGCAGCTCTGCCAGCCCGGAAGGCCCGATTGTCGGCAGCCTGTGGCGGGACGGCCCATCCCATCAGGCCGACATTCATGTCACGCTGCACAGCGGCTTCGCCCTGCATGAGGTCAGCAGCCCCAGCCACGCTATCAGCAGCCACTTTGACGGCCGCCAGTACCGCATTGCGCTGCAGGACAACCCGGTGGTGATGGATCGCGACTTCGTCCTCAACTGGCAGCTGCCAAGCGAGGCCGGCAACCAGGTTGCCGTATTCACCGAACAGGTGGGCGACGATCACTACGCGGTGATGATGCTGTCGCCTGCCGCCGCGCCGGTCAGCCGCGAGCGCCAGCCACGTGAGGTATTCCTGATTCTCGACACCTCCGGCTCGATGCAGGGCGAACGTATTCGCCAGGCACGCGACAGCCTGATTCATGCCCTTGGTCGCCTTCAGCCCGAAGACCGCTTCAACGTGCTCGAATTCAACAGCGAGTACAGCATGCTCTACCGCGAACCGGTCAACGCCACGGAAGACAACCTGAGTGAGGCCCGCAGCTGGGTAGCGGGCCTGCCCGCCGGTGGCGGCACCGAGATGCTGCCGGTGCTGCGCGCAGCGCTGACCCAACCGAATGAGCCCGGCTATCTGCGCCAGCTGATCTTCATCACCGACGGCTCGGTCAGCAACGAGCGCGAAGTGCTGAAAATGATTGAGCAGCGCCTGCGTCAGGCCCGTGTCTTTACCGTCGGTATTGGCGCCTCCCCGAACAGCTTCCTGCTGCGCAAGGCCGCCGAAGTTGGCCGCGGGCAATTCACCTCCATCGACGACCGGGCCGGCATCGGCGCCGCCATGGAGCGCCTGTTCGAGAAGCTCGAATCACCGGTGCTGACCCACCTGCAGCTGGAGCTGCCAGAAGGTATCGAGGCAGAAATCTGGCCGCAGAAGCTGCCCGACCTGTACAGCGACCAGCCGCTGCTGATCGCCATGAAACTCAACCAGCTGCCCGAGAAGATCGCCCTGCACGGTCAACAGCCGGAAGCCTGGGAACAGCATCTGCAGATCCCCGAGCCACAACAGGGCAACGGCATTGCCAAGCTGTGGGCCCGCCGCAAGATTGAAGCAGCCATGGACCGCCTGAACCAAGGCGTCGGTGAAGATGAAGTCCGCGACCTGGTATTGCCGGTGGCGCTGGAACACCAACTGATGAGCCGCTTTACCAGCTTTGTCGCAGTCGAGGAGCAACCGGTACGCGCCGCCGACGAGCCGCTGGACAGCCAGTTGGTGCCCAACCTGAACCCGGTCGACCACCGCCTGTACCCGCAGACCTCGCTCGGCCTCACCGGTCTCTGGGCACTGGCAATGGCGCTGCTGCTCGCCGCGCTCCTCGTCCTCAACTGGAAGCCACGTCATGCGTAAGCTGATTGCCGCCGCCCTGCTGCTGGGCGCCATCGCGGTCGCCGCGCAGGGCAGCTGGCTGCAGGCCAAGGCGTGGCTGGCTCAATGGTTGATCGCCGATGCCTGGGCCGAGCAGCTGCAGGCAGGCGCGCCGAGCAAGCCCTGGCCCTGGGCCGACACCTGGCCGGTTGCCAAGCTGACCACACCCGATGGCAAGGCCCGCTATGTGCTTGACAGCGTCAGCGGTCAGGCGCTGGCCTTCGGGCCGGGCCAACTGGACAACGGCGTGGCGCCGGGGCAGACCGGCACCCTGCTGCTGGCCGGTCATCAGGACAGCCACTTTGCCTTCGTCGAGCAGTTGCAGACCGGTCAGGTGCTGACTCTGCAGGACGCCAGCGGCCGCGAGCACCGCTACCGTGTCGCGACCCAGCGCATCGTCGACAGCCGCAAAGAACCGATGGTGCTGCAATACGACCGCGCGGAACTGCGGCTGGTGACCTGCTACCCATTCCGCGCCCTGACCAGCGGCGGGCCGCTGCGCTACGTGGTCACCGCCTGGCTGGAGGAACCTGCTTCGTGAGTGCGCTGGCCCCTAGCATGATTGCGCTGAGCACGGAGAACCCGCGACAATCGGCGGACGATTCACGGACAGAGCAGACCATGCCGGACAGGATTCTGATTATCGAGGACGAGCCCGCCATCGCCGATGCGCTGGTCTACGCACTGGGCACCGAAGGCTTCGACGTGCACTGGTGCGGCCTGGCGGGCGACGGCATGCAGTGGCTGCGTGACAACCCGGTCGACCTGCTGGTACTCGACGTTGGCCTGCCCGACGAAAGCGGCTTCGAAGTCTGCCGCCGCATCCGCCAGTTCTCGGCCATGCCGATCATGTTTCTCACCGCGCGCAAGGAAGAAGTCGACCGTATCGTCGGGCTGGAAATTGGCGCTGACGACTACGTGGTCAAACCCTTCAGCCCACGGGAAATTTCCGCCCGAGTGCGCGCTATCCTGCGCCGCACCCGAGCCGAGCCGCTGTCCAGCGAGCAGTCAGAGCCGGCAGAGCTGTTTCTGCACGACGCCGAGCGCCGCCGCATTCGCTACCACCAGCAGTGGCTGGAACTGACCCGCTACGAGTATCTGATTCTCAGCACCCTGCTGCATCGCCCCGAGCACGTGCTCAGTCGAGATCAGTTGATGGAAGCGGTCTGGGCCGACCCCGGCGCCAGTCTCGACCGGGTAATCGACACCCATATCAAGGGCATTCGCACCAAACTCAAACGCATCCTGCCCAGCCACGACCCGATCGTGACGCATCGCGGACTGGGCTACAGCATCAACCCTCAGCTACCGAGCACCGGCGCATGAGCCTGAGTACCCGGCTGCTGCTTGGCTGGTTTGTTATCGCCGGCCTTGCCACGGTGCTGTTTCTCAACAGCATCCTCAATCAGGTGCCCTCGTCGGTGCGCCAGGCCAGCGAGGAGGTGATGGTCGAGAGTGCCAACCTGCTCGCCGAGATCGCCGAGCAGCACTGGCAACAGGGCTTTGCGCCAGACAGTGCCTTCGCCACTGCCATCAACCGCTACCTGGCCCGCCAGCTGGACGCGCAAATCTGGTCACGCCACAAGACCGGTACCGAACTGGTGATCTACCTGACCGACCTGAACGGAACCGTGCTCTATCACACCGACCCAAGCCAGATCGGCGCCGACTACTCGCGCTGGCGGGATGTATCGCTGACCCTGCGCGGCGAATACGGTGCACGCACCACGCGCATCGACCCCGATGACGACACCAGCAGCCTGATGTACATCGCCGCACCGGTGTATCAGGGCGATCAACTCGCAGGCGTGCTGACGCTCGCCAAACCCAACGCCAGCCTGCATCCGTTTATCACCCTGGCGCACGGCTACTTTTGGCAGCGCGGCGGCGTTATTCTGTTCGGCGCCCTGCTACTCGGCGCCGGCATGGCGTTCTGGCTGAACCGCTCGGTCAGGCGGCTGGTCGACTACGTCGAGCGGGTGCGCCACGGTGAGCGGGTCAGTCCGCCGCAACTGGCCGACAAGGAGCTGGCGCGTCTGGCCGCGGCCACCGAGGCGATGCGCCGCGAGATCGACGGCAAAGCTTACGTCGAGCAGTACGTGCACACCCTGACCCACGAGATGAAGTCACCGCTGTCGGCCATTCGCGGCGCCGCCGAGCTGCTGCAGGAAGGTGATGTGCCGGCGCCCATGCGCGAGCGCTTTCTGGCCAATATCGATGGCGAATCCCTGCGCCTGCAGCGGCTGGTTGATCGTCTGCTGTCGCTGGCAGGCGTCGAGAAGCAGCAGGCGCTGGAGCAGACCGAGACAATTGATCTGGCCGAGATTGCCGCCATTGAGCTGGAGGCCAAGCGCCCGCTGGCCGAGCGCAAGAACCTGACGCTGCAACTGGATACAGGCAGCGACTGCGCGTTAGAAGGTGATCGTTTTTTGCTCGAACAGGCAATCAGCAACCTGCTCGACAACGCCATCGAGTTCAGCCTGCCCGGCGGCACCATCGCAATACAGATCGGTGCCAGCGACACAGCTCTGAGCCTGCGCGTACGCAACGACGGCCCGGCCGTGCCGGACTATGCATTGGGTCGGGTATTCGAGCGTTTCTATTCCCTGCCGCGGCCGGACGGCCAGCGCAAGAGCACCGGTCTCGGGCTGAGTTTTGTCAGGGAAATCGCCAGACTGCACCACGGCCGGGTGAGCCTGTATAACCGCGCGGAAGGCGGCGTAGAGGTAGAGATGCAGCTGGATAGAGAAGCACAAACGGGAGAGGGTCACCCCTCTCCCGTTTGATACTGACGATCTCAGTCCTCGTAGGACTCGATCGGCGGGCAGGCACAGAACAGGTTGCGGTCACCGTACACATTGTCGATACGGTTCACGCTCGGCCAGAACTTGTTGGCCGCGACCCAGGGCTGCGGGAACACCGCTTCTTCGCGGCTGTAAGCACGCTGCCAGTCACCGGTGATGTCAGCCAGTGTGTGCGGCGCGTTGTGCAGCGGGTTGTCCTCCGCGCTCCACTCGCCCTGCTCAACCTTGCGGATCTCGGCGCGGATGGTCAGCATCGCGTCGATAAAGCGATCCAGCTCGGCCTTGGACTCACTCTCGGTCGGCTCAATCATCAGGGTGCCGGCAACCGGGAACGACATGGTCGGTGCGTGGAAGCCAAAGTCCATCAGGCGCTTGGCAACGTCTTCTTCACTGATACCCGAGGCCGCCTTGAGCGGACGGATGTCGATGATGCACTCGTGCGCGACTCGGCCGTTACGACCGCTGTACAGCACCGGGTAGGCATCGCCCAGACGCTTGGCC
>DBHE01000160.1:8779-29052 GCA_002296055.1 Pseudomonadaceae bacterium UBA836 | reverse complement strand
AGGTAGGGGTTGCTGCCGTCGATATAGGGGAAGGCGCTGTCGCCGCGCATTTTTTGCGCGGCTGCGCTCACTTCGTGACCGTTCAGCGCGTAGCCGATGCGGCCCTGCCAGGCCTGGTTGTCGATCCGACCAGCCTGGGCTGCGCCCTGCTCGTCGGATACGGCGACCCGCAGCTCGGTGCTCAGCTCACCGGCGCCCAGAGTGGCGCTGTGGTTGAGACCGAAGAAGTGTTGGCGGTAGACGTCATCCAGTTGTGCCAGATAGTAGCTAGCCGCCAGGCCGGAGCTGAACTGGTAATTCAGACCGGCCCAATCAAGATGGTCAGCCGAGAACGAACCACCAAAGCGGCGGTTTTTGTTGTTCAGGGCCAGGTCCTCTGCATCGGTGGAGTCGCGCTCGGTGGTCTTGTCCAGACGGCCGAGGTCGATGCTGAGGTTGTCGAATTCGTTGATGTTGAGCATGCCGCCCTGGAACGTCTGGGGCAGGATGCGGCTGGTGTTGGGCTGCAGAATCGGCAGCTTGGGCATCAGCGTACCCAGAAACAACTCTGACTCGGAGTAGCGCATCTTGGCGGTCAGGCCAAGCTTGCTGTATTCATCGGCGGCGCGGCCATCGTCGTGGGTCGGCAGCAGGCCGGTACCGGTGCGGTCCGGGCTGGAGTCGAGCTTGATGCCGAGCATCGCCTTGGCGTCGAGGCCAAAGCCGACAGCGCCATCGGTGTAACCGGACTTGAGATCAAGAATGAAACCCTGGGCCCATTCTTCGCGTTTGGATTGGCCGGTGCCTTCGCGGAAGTCGCGGTTGAAGTAGATGTTGCTGGTGCTCAGCTTGGCGCTGCTGTCTTCGGTGAAGCCGCTTGCCTGGGCCAACGGGGTGAGCAGCAGGCCGGAGGTGGCCAGCAGGGCGGCAGACAGGCTGCGCCGTGGGATGAATACGGTGTGCATCAGGTGTACTCCGGTGTTGTTTTTGTTTGCGTTTTACGCCTACGGTGGGTGACCGTTGGGCGATGCTAATGAGCTAACCTTTCACCAACCTGTCATCCTGCAGGCCGCGTAATCCGCGCTGTCGTCCACCGACAGGCGGTGTAAACTCCGGCCAACCGACCCCTGTGAGAGAGAGCAGCAGTGCGCATTCTGCTGGTAGAAGACGACCCCGAACTGGCCGAGAGCCTGACCCGCGTGCTCAAGAACGGGGGCTGGACCGTAGACACCCTGCACGATGGGGTGGCCGCTGACCTGGCCCTGCGCAGCGAGGATTACGCGCTGGCCATTCTCGATGTCGGGTTGCCCCGGCAAGACGGCTTTGAGGTGCTGAAAAACCTGCGTGAACGCGGACAGACACTGGCGGTGCTGATGCTGACCGCCCGTGGCGAAGTGGCTGACCGGGTACGCGGGCTGAATCTGGGCGCCGACGATTACCTGGCCAAACCCTTCGAGCTGAGCGAGCTGGAGGCGCGGGTCAACGCGCTGCTGCGGCGTAGCCTGATGGGCGGCGAGCGGCAGCAGCATTGCGGCGCGCTGATCTACGACCTTAATGATCGCCGTTTCAGCCTGCGCGGCGAGGTACTGACCCTGCCCTCGCGCGAGCATGCGGTGCTGGAAAACCTGATTGCCCGCCCGGGCCGGCTGATGAGCAAGGAGCAGTTGGCCGGCAAGGTGTTTGGCCTGGATCAGGACGCCAGTCCTGAGGCGATTGAAATCTACATCTCGCGCCTGCGCCGCAAGCTCGATGGCAGTGGCGTGCGGATCGTTACCTTCCGCGGGCTGGGCTACCTGCTGGAGGCCGAGGCTTGAGCGAGGCTGGTGCGGCACTTGCTGGCAGCCTGCGCGGACGGCTGCTGCGGCGCCTGGCGCTGGTGATGTCGCTGTTGCTGCTGCTGGGCAGCACCGCCGCCTACTGGAATGCCCGGCACGCTGCCGATACCGCCTACGACCGCTCGCTGCTGTCTTCGGCGCGGGCCATTGCCGAGCGGCTGTACAACGACGCTGGCGAACTGGCAGTCGAGGTGCCCTACGTGGCGCTGGACAACTTTGCCTACGACATCACCGGTCGCCTCTACTATCAGGTCATCAACTTCGATGGCCAGGCCATCTCCGGCTACGAAGACCTGCCCGCACCGGCTGCCGACATCGCCATGACCGAGGACTACCCGGCGCTGGCGCGGTTTTACGACGCCGAGTACCGCCAGTCCGACGTGCGCGTAGTCAGCCTGTTGCAGCCGGTCAGCACCACCAGCGCGAGTGGCATGGCCGAGATTCGGGTAGCCGAAACCCGCGGCGCGCGTGATCGCATGGCGGCGAACTTGTTGCGCCAGTCGCTGATCAATCTCGGAGTGTTGGCTGTCAGCGCACTGCTGCTGGCCTGGGCTGCAGTGACGGCAGCGCTGAGCCCGCTGCAGCGCTTGCGTAATCAGGTTGCCGAACGCCGCAGCGATGATCTGCGGCCCATCGAGACCGCACGCTTGCAGCGAGAGGTACGGCCGCTGGTAGAGGCGATCAACCACTTTACCGGCCGCCTGCGGGAGAGCTTTGCCCGTCAGCGCGATTTTATCGCCGAAGCCTCACATGAATTGCGCACGCCACTGGCTGCGCTCAAGGCGCGCATCGAGCTGGGGCTACGCTCCGACCGGCCGGAAGATTGGCAGCAGGCCTTGCGCGAAGCCGAGGCCAGCACCGACCGCACCATCGTACTGGCCAACCGGCTGCTGTCGATGGCGCGTATTGAGCGCGGCGCGCGGGCCGTGGCCGAGGGTGGCGCCGAGCGGGTGGCGCTGGCGCCGCTGGTGCAGGAGCTGGCGCTGGCCATGGTGCCGCTGGCCCATGCGCGCAATATCGAGCTGGCGCTGGAGGTTGAGCAGGCGCTGGATGTCTGGGGCGAGCCGACCCTGCTGCAAGAGCTGATCGGCAACCTGATCGACAACGCCCTGCAGCACACACCCAACGGTGGCACCGTCATTCTGCGCCTGCGCGCGCCGGGGCTGCTGGAAGTGGAAGACACGGGCCCTGGCATCCCACCGGATGAGCGTGAGCGGGTGTTCGAGCGCTTCTATCGGCACAGCCCGGAAGGCACGGGGTTGGGGTTGTCCATCGTGGGGGAAATCTGTCGTGCGCACCGGGCGGATATCAGTCTGCACGAGGGCGCTGAGGGTGGGTTGTTGGTGCGGGTTAGTTTTTTGGTTGAGTAGGTTTCTCTGGTTTATGCGCGCTGCTGGCTGGTTCGCTTTTCGCCTTTTCCGGCGAGCCAAGGGGGGCTGCTTGCCCAGCCCCCCTTAGCGATCCCCCGGGGCACCCGACTACGCGGCCCTTCGGGTTCGCTGCGTTGCTCGATTTATCGGGGTGGCCGGCGAGGCGAGTCGCAGAACTCGTCGCTGCGCTCCTCAGACATGCTGCGACTCTTTTTCCCGATAAATCTGCGCTACTCGCCCGCGTAAACGGGACTGAATTTCGTGCACACTCTACCGCCACCTGATCGCTCCCACGCTCTGCGTCCGGGAGTCTGGGCACTCTCATCGAGAGTTGGCGCGCTCCCAGCGATACTGCTCGAACACGCTGTCTACCGGGGTTTGGGCAACGTGGTTGGTGTAGTTGCTCATCACTTTCTGGGCCAGCCCCAGAATCACTTCCAGTACCTGGCGCTGGCCGTAGCCGGCGGCGAAGAAGGCGTCCAGGTCGGCCTCGCTGACGTTACCGCGCTCGCGCACCATAGCCAGGGTGAAGGTACGCAGTGCTTCTAGCTTGCTGTCAGGCAACGGGGTTTCGTTGCGCAGCGCGTCGATGATCTCGTCCGATACTTTCATCATCTTGGCGATGCCGGTGTGGGCCGGTACGCAGTAGTGGCATTCGTGTTCGACGTTGATGGTCTGCCAGACCACGGTCAGCTCATCGGCGTTGAAGCTGGTTTGCTGAAACAGGCCGTGCAGTACCTGATAGCCATCAAGCAGGGCTGGAGCCTCGGCCATCACAGCGTGCAGGCCGGGCAGGCGGCCAAAGCCCTTCTCTGACTTCTCGATCAGCGGCAGGGCCGCCTCGGGGGCGCTGTTCTTATCGTGCAGGGTAAAACGGGACATGGAACCTCCTGGGGTCGCAACGTTTTTGAGTAGTCATTCAACAATTGCCATCCTGACTGTTTTTGAGCGATCATTCAAGTCATTATTGAACGCCTGCTCAATCACTCCGTCAGGACCACGCTATGCCCCGTCCCGCCCGTCACGATCGTCAGGTCGCCCTTGATCAAGCTGTTGAGCTGTTCTGGGAGCGCGGCTATCACGCCACCTCGATGAAGCACATCGAGCAGGCGCTGGACATGCGCCCAGGCAGCCTCTACGCCACCTTCGGCAGCAAGCGCGGGTTGTTCAGCGAGGTGCTGGATCGCTACGCAGTACAAATGGCCGAGGAGCTGGCGCTGTGCCTGAGCCAGCGCGAGGGCATGGTGGAGGGGCTGCGGCATTACCTGCGCAGCCTGGCCGGCCCCTGCCTGGTGCGCCCTGGCACGCCGCCGCGGGCCTGCATGCTGATCAAGACGCTGCTGGAGGTAAACGCCGAGGAGCCGGCGCTGAGCGAGCAGGTCAACCGCGTGCTGGACCAGATGGAGCAACGCCTGACCCAATGCCTGGCCCAAGCGCGGGAGGCGGGTGAACTGCGCCCGGAAACAGACCCCGCCCGATTAGCGCGGCTGCTGCAGGGGCAGATCATCGGTCTGCGCAGCTTTGCCCAGCGCGATACCTCGCCGGCGCATCTGAGCGCCCTGGCTGACGACATGGCCGCCCTGCTGGACCCTTATCTGCAAGGGAAGCACTGATTCAGTCCGCATGCCTCTGGCTAGGTTGCGCCGCTTGCCAATAGAAACACTGTTGGCTGCATACCGCGCCTAGCCTCTGCACGCCTGATGACTTGCTGAGGCGTGTGGAATTACTCCGTGTATCCCTCGCATAACGCCTTTAAATTATACTTGACATTTAAAGCGCATAAATTGAATTATGGTCATCATTCAAACCTGAATGCGTTCACCAACAGGAGCATGACCATGACCTCCATCGTAATCGCCGGTTATCTGCGGTCCCCTTTCCAGTTCGCCCGCAAGGGCGGGCTGATCAATCTGCGCCCGGATGACCTCGCTGCCCAGGTATTGCGCGGGCTGGTTGAGCGCCTTGACCTCAACCCCGCCCTGCTGGAAGACGTAATCATGGGCTGTGCCTACCCGGAGGGTGAGCAAGGCACTAACGTCGCCCGTATCGCCAGTTTTCGTGCCGGTTTTCCGGAAACCTTGGGTGGCGTGACCGTGAACCGCTTTTGCGGCTCTTCGATGACGGCCATTCACTTCGCCGCCGGCCAACTGCTGCTGGGCGCCGGTGAGGCTTATATCGCCGCCGGGGTTGAGTCGATGACTCGCGTGCCGATGGGCGGCTTTACCCCCTCACCCAACCCGACGCTGCTGCAGGAGTTTCCCGAGGTGTACATGGCCATGGGGCACACTGCAGAAGAAGTGGCGCGTCGCTATGGCGTCAGCCGCGAGGATCAGGATGCGCTGGCGGTGCTATCGCACGCCAAGGCTGCCGAGGCTCGGGCGGCGGGCTTGCTGGCAGATGAGATTGTGCCGATCACCACGCCCGATGGCCTGGTCAGCGAAGACGGCTGCATTCGCCCCGGCACCAATATGGAGGCGCTGGCGGGCCTGAAACCGGCGTTTGGCGGTGTAGTGACGGCGGGCACCTCGTCGCCGTTGACCGACGGCAGCGCGGCGGTGCTGGTGTGCACCGAAGACTTTGCCCGGCGCCACAATCTGCCGATGCTGGCGCGTATCAAGGCCACTGCCGTGGGCGGCTGCGCACCGGAGATCATGGGCATGGGGCCGGTGGAAGCAACGCGTAAAGTACTTGCCCGCAGCGGTCTGACAATCAATGATGTCGACCTGATGGAAATCAACGAGGCATTCTCCAGCCAGTCGCTGGCTTGTCTGCGTGAACTGGACATGCCGCTGGAGCGGGTCAACCTGGACGGCGGCGCACTGGCTTTGGGGCACCCGCTGGGCGCTACCGGCGCGCGCATTACCGGTAAGGCCGCCGCGCTGCTCAAGCGCACCGGTGGTCGCTACGCGGTCGCGACCCAGTGCATCGCCGGCGGTCAGGGCGTGGCCACCCTGCTGGAAGCCATCGGACATTAATAAAAAGGCGCCCTGCCAGGGCGGCACAACGGAGTGGAGTTAAGGATGTCAGCTGCCAGAATCATGCTGTTGGTGGGGCTTGTCGCGGGTGTGGCCGGATGCGGAGACAAGGAGGCGGCCGCTACCGCGCCGACGTCGCCGGAGGGCCGGCTGGTGCTGGCGGCTGAGGTGCAGCAGGTGGGCGCCAACGAAGCCCTGTTTACTGGCGTGATTGCCGCGCGCACCGAGAGCGAGCTGGGCTTTCGGGTTGGCGGCGAGGTGATCGAGCGGCGGGTGGACCCGGGTGATCGGGTTGCCGCTGGTGACGTGCTGCTGGTGCTGGATGTCGACGACTTCGAGTTGGCCCTGCGCGCGGCCCGCCAGCGGGTGCGCTCGGGTGAGGCCTCGGTGCGGCAGCTGCAGAGCGACGAACAACGCTACCGGCAGCTGGCTGACAACGGCGCCATTTCTCGCCAGGCCCATGACCAGCTGGTGACCGAGCTGCGGGTGGCCGAGGCCAACCTGGCGTCGGCCCGCGCCGATGCCGCGCAGGTTGAAAACCGCCGCGGCTACTCCACGCTGACCGCCGACGCCGATGGCATTGTGACCGACGTGCTGGCGGATCAGGGACAGGTGGTGGCGGCCGGCCAGGTGGTCGCCCGGCTGGCGCATGATGGCGCCCGCGAGGCGGTGATCAATATTCCGGAAACACGCCGGGCGCTGGCCCAGGGGCAGGCGCAGGCCTATCTGTTCGGCCACCCGGAGCAGCCTTTCGCCGCGACCTTGCGCGAGCTGTCGGCGGTGGCGGACTCGGTCACCCGCACCTATCGCGCGCGCTACGTGCTCGGCGACAGTCCGCTGCCGCTGGTGATCGGCTCGACCATCAGCATTCGTCTGCAGGGTGATGAGCAGCAGACGCTGCTGCAGGTGCCGATTGGTGCGCTGCTCGATAGCGGACAGGGCACGGGTGTCTGGCGCATTGAGCAGGGCGCAGTACAGTTTGCCCCGGTTGAGGTGGCCGCGCTTGGTCAGGAGCGTGCGCTGCTCAAGTCCGGGTTGCAGCCGGGTCAGCAGGTGGTTGCCCTGGGTGCCCACCTGCTGCACGAGGGTGATGCCGTGCGGCTACTGCCGCCGGACCAGCTGAGTGGCAGCGCCGGCGCGCAGGAGCACTGAGATGGCAACCTTCAATCTCTCGGCGCTGGCGGTGCGCAACCCCGCCGTGACGCTGTTTCTGATCATTGCGGTCATGCTCTCGGGCACCTTTGCGTTTATGCAGCTGGGCCGCGCCGAAGACCCCTCCTTCACCGTCAAGGTGATGACCGTGACCGCCGCCTGGCCCGGTGCCACCGCCCGCGAGATGCAGGAGCAGGTGGCTGACCGACTGGAGAAACGGCTGCAGGAGCTGGATTACTACGACCGGGTGGAAACCACCGCGCAGCCGGGCTTTGTCTCGATGAAGGTGATCTTCTCCAACGCCGCGCCGCCCGAGCTGATTCCCGAGCTGTTCTACCAGACCCGCAAGAAGCTGGGTGATGAGGCCAGCAAACTGCCCTCCGGCGTTGCCGGCCCCTTCTTCAACGATGAATACAACGACGTTTACTTTGCGCTCTACGCGCTGGAGGCCGGCCAGTTGCCGCACCGGCAGCTGGTGCAGCTGGCTGAGCAGCTGCGGCAGAACTTTCTGCAGCTGCCGGGGGTGAAGAAGGTCAACATTCTGGGTGAGCAAGCGCAGCGCATTTATGTTGAATTTTCCTACCAGCGCCTGGCGACCCTGGGGCTGACCCCGGAGCAGATCTTTACCGCGCTGGCTCGGCAAAACGCGGTAGCACCGGCCGGCTCGGTAGAAACCGCCGGACCGCGCGCGTATATCCGTGTGGATGGCGCTTTCAGTTCGCTTGAGCAGATCGAGAATGTGCCGGTGGTCGCTAACGGGCGGGTGCTGCGCATCGCCGACGTGGCCGAGGTGCGCCAGGGCTATGAAGACCCGGCCAGCTACCGCATTCGCCACCAGGGCAAGCCGGCGCTGATGCTCGGGGTGATCATGGAGCCGCACTTCAACGGCCTGGATCTGGACACCTCGCTGCAGGCCGAGGAGCAGCGGGTGCATGACAGCCTGCCGCTGGGCATTCATTTTGAAAAGGTCTCGGACCAGGCCAGCAAGATTCGCAACGCAGTTGACGAGTTTATGCTCAAGTTCTTCGTGGCCCTGGGTGTGGTGATGCTGGTCAGCCTGCTGGCGCTGGGTTTTCGCGTTGGGCTGGTGGTGGTGGCGGCGGTGCCGCTGACCCTGGCCATCGTCTTTGTGGTAATGATGATGACCGGCCGCGAGTTTGATCGCATTACCCTGGGCGCGCTGATTCTGTCGTTAGGCCTGCTGGTGGATGACGCCATCATCGCCATCGAGATGATGGTGGTGAAGCTGGAAGAAGGCATGGACCGAATAGGGGCAGCGACTTACGCCTGGTCGTCTACTGCCGCGCCCATGCTGACCGGCACCCTGGTGACCATTATCGGATTTCTGCCGGTCGGCTTTGCCCGCTCCGGCGCCGGGGAGTACGCCGGCAACATCTTCTGGATTGTCGGTTTTGCGCTGATCGCCTCTTGGGTGGTGGCGGTGGTGTTCACGCCCTATCTGGGCGTGAAGATGCTGCCGAAGATTGAAGGCAAGGCTGGCGGTCATGAGGCGCTGTATGACGGCCCCTATTACCAGCGCCTGCGTGCCATGGTGCAGTTCTGCGTGCGCCAGCGCTGGCTGGTCAGCGGCCTGGTGCTGGTCGCCTTTGTATTCTGCGTAATGGGCATGAAGGTGGTGAACAAGCAGTTCTTCCCCAACTCTGATCGCTCTGAGGTGATTGTTGAGGTCTACATGCCGCCGGGCACCGCCTTCAAGAACACCGAGGCGATGGTGGGGCGGGTCGAGCAGGTGATCATGGCCGAGCCGCAAACCCTGATGGTGGACTCCTACGTAGGGGGTGGTGCGCCACGCTTCTTCCTGTCGCTTAACCCCGAGTTGCCGGACGCCTCCTTTGCCAAGCTGATCGTGCAGACCCCGGATGCCGACACCCGCGACGCGCTCATGAGCAGCCTGCGTCAGCGTATCGCCGACGGCGCCTTCCCCGGTGCACGGGTGCGCGTTACCCAGTTGGTGTTTGGCCCGCCGGTACCCTTCCCGGTGGTGTTCCGTGTCAGCGGCCCGGACCTCGACACCCTGCGCGCCCTGGCCGAGCAGGTGCGCGCGCGGGTGGAGGCCAATGCGTTGACCCGCGATACCTTTATCGACTGGGGCGAGCGCGCCGCCAGCTACCGCCTGGTGCTGGATCAGGACCGCCTGCGGCTGCTCGGCTTTACCCCGGCGCAGGTCAAATCGCAGATCAATGCGCTGCTGTCCGGCAACCCGATCACCGAAGTGCGTGAAGGCACGCGCACGGTCAGCGTAATGGTGCGGGCGGTGGATGCGCAGCGGCAGAACTTGGGCGCCATCGAGGACCTGACGCTCAGCAACGACGCGGGTCAGTCCATTGCCCTGCGCCAGGTGGGGCACTTTGAGCCGGTGATGGAAGACCCGATCCTGCGCCGTCGAGATCGCGAGCCGACCTTTGAGGTGCGCGCCGATATCGTTGCTGGTACCCAGCCGCCGGATGCGGCCATGGCCGCCTACCGCGACCTGGAGGACATCGTCGCCGGGCTGCCGGCGGGCTACAGCATTACCATTGGCGGGCCGGTGGAAGAGAGTGCGATTGCCAACAAGGCGTTGTCGGCGCTGTTCCCGATCATGATTCTGCTGATGCTGGTGGTAATCATGCTGCAGGTGCGCTCGTTCGGGCAGATGTTCATGGTGTTTGCCACCGCGCCACTGGGCCTGATTGGCGCGGTGCCGGCCATGCTGCTGTTCAACCAGCCGTTTGGTTTTAACGCGATTCTGGCGCTGATCGGCATTGGCGGCATTCTGATGCGCAACACGCTGATCTTTACCGATCAGATAGAGCAGAACCAGCGCGCCGGCATGGGCGTGCGCGAGGCGGTGATCGAGGCCACGGTGCGCCGTGCCCGGCCGGTCATTCTCACTGCGCTGGCGGCTGCGCTGGCCTTTATCCCGCTGACCTTTTCAGTGTTCTGGGCCTCGCTGGCCTGCGTGCTGATTGGCGGTGTGGTGATGGGCACCCTGCTGACCCTGCTGTTCCTGCCGGCGCTGTGCATGTTGGTGCTGTCGCGTTCGTCAGCGGGTAGTGCCAGCGAGCCGGCAATAGGCGTAAGATGACGGTCGGCATTCAATAACGGGAGGCGTTATGCGCTATTCAGAAGACCACAAGGCCAAAACCCATCAGCTGATTCTTGATGAGGCGGCCCGCCGCTTTCGCGCCGACGGGGTGGGCGCCACTGGTCTGCAGCCCCTGATGAAGGCGCTGGGCCTGACCCACGGCGGCTTCTATGCGCATTTCAAATCCAAGGATGAACTGGTCGAAAAGGCCCTGCGCCACGCGGTAGACGGGCTGAAGACCTCGCTCGCCATGCACACCGGCCCGGATGTGCCGCTCAGTGCGCTGATCGATACTTACCTGTCGGACAGCCACAGGCACAACCCGGGGGTGGGCTGCCCGCTACCCACGGTGTCCGCCGAGCTGGGTCAGCGCGGCGAGCAGAGCGAGATCACTGATGAGGTGGTGCGTGACCGTCTGAACAACATTGCCGGCAAGCTCAGCGGCGAAGACAGCCGGGCTGAGGCGATGCTGGTGCTGTCAGCCATGGTCGGCGCCCTGCTGCTGTCACGCAGCGTCAAGGACGAAGCGCTGGGGACCGAGTTGCTGAGCACCACCCGCGAGCAGTTGAAGGCGCTGACCGAGTCGGCCTGAACGGCAGGCCGTGGCCTTCAGCTGTAGCGCGCTGCCGGCTGGTTATGTGACAGGTTGGGGGCCAGCTGCAGCCTGGCCTGGGTCAGCGCCTGCCACTCGCTGCTGTCCTGCAGCGAAGGAATAGTCACCAGCTCGCCCTGATCAAAGCCGCGTAGCGCGGCATCGACCAAGTCTTCTACTTCCATCACCATGCTCGCCGGCACACGTGCCAGTGAGCTGCCGGCGCGCTCGAAGATTTCGGTGCGGGTGACGCCAGGCAGTACCACCTGCACCTGCACGCCCGTGCCGCTCAACTCGCTCTGCAGGCTCTGGCTGAGGCTCAATACATAGGCTTTGCTGGCGCTGTAAATGGCGTTGAAGCGCTCCGGTAGCAGCGCTACCACCGAGCCGATGTTGATGATGGCGCCGCGCCCGGCCAGGCCAAAGCGAACCGCCGCTGCGCTGGACAGTATGGTCAGGGCCAGCAAGTTCAGTTGCAACAGGTTGTGGGTGCTGTCCAGATCGGCTTCGGCTAGGCTGCCGTACAGCGCTACCCCGGCGCAGTTGACCAGCAGGCTGATCTGCCTATCGCTGCGCAGACGTGCGGTCACCTGTTCGATGTCGTCGTGCTGGCTGAGATCGGCTGTGAGTACTTCAACCTGCACGGCGTGAGCCGCTGCCAGCTCGATAGCCAGCTGCTGCAGGCGGGTTTGGTTCCGGGCAACCAGCAGCAGGTTGTAGCCGCGCGCAGCGAGGCGCCGCGCGTAGGTCGCACCTATGCCGCTGGAAGCACCGGTAATCAAGGCGGTGTGCGGGTGGGTAGCGGCGGGCATGGTCGATCTCCAGGAAGAATTACGACCATCATGCTATTTGAATGATGGTCGTAATTCAATTGCCTGTTTTGCCCGCCCAGCGGCGCCCTTGGCGTCTCAGCCGAACAGCTTCTGGGTGACCCCTGCAACGTACTTGCCCTGGTAACGGGCAATGGCGCGTTCGCGCGCGTCCGGCTGGCGAGAGCCGTCACCGCCGGCGATGGTGGAGGCGCCGTAGGGGGTGCCGCCCTTACCGTGCTCAATATCGGCCAGCTCCTTGGTGCCGTAGCCGATTGGCAGCAGAATCATGCCGTGGTGCGCCAGTGTGGTCCAGGTGGAGGTAATGGTCATTTCCTGCCCGCCGCCGGTGCCGGTGGAGGTAAATACGCTGGCGATCTTGCCGTGCAGCGCGCCTTTGGCCCACAGGCCGCCTGTCTGATCGAGGAAGGTGCGCATTTGACCGGACATGTTGCCAAAGCGTGTCGGGGTGCCGAGCACGATGGCGTCGTAGTCGGCCAACTCGCCGGGGCTGGCCACCTCGGCAGCCTGATCGGTTTTGCCGCCGGCGGCCTTGAAGGCCTCCTCAGGCATGGTTTCCGGTACCCGCTTGATGGTCACCTGCAGCCCCGGTACCTGTCGCGCACCTTCGGCGACAACCTGCGCCAGAGTTTCAATGTGCCCGTACATCGAGTGGTACAACACCAGCATCTTGGCCATGAGCGGCTCCTCTGTCAGCCTGGCGCGCCGGATGCGCGCCCGTGCGTTCAGCATAGCCCATGGCGCGGGCGTTTCAGGCCGCGTTGCTGCGTGGCTCGATCAGGTCGGTCAGGCTGGTGGCGTCGGCGCGCACGGCGGCAAACACACTGGCTGCCTGCTGTACCAGGTCAGCGCCTTCACCCGCGCAGTGGCTGGCCGCCTGCATCTGCTCGCTCATGCGGTTAGCCAGTGTGCGGTTGGTTTCGACCAGCTCGCGAATCTCGACGGTCGAGTGCTGGGCCCGGTTGGCCAGTTGCCGTACCTCATCGGCCACCACGGCAAAACCGCGGCCCTGCTCGCCGGCGCGGGCGGCCTCAATAGCCGCATTGAGGGCCAGCAGGTTGGTCTGCTCGGCAATACTGCTGATGGTGCCGACGATGTCGCTGATCCGCCCGGACTGGGTCATCAACTGCTCGGCGTAGCCCGCCGAGTTACCCACCGCACCGCTGATCCGCTCGGCTGCGGCTACCGCGTCGCTGAGCACGCTGGTGCCGTCGTCGGCATGGCGCAGGGTGGTGTGCACCGCATCGTGAACGGCGCCGGTAATGTCGCGCAGGGAATTGGTCTGATTGATCTGCTGGCTGATATCGCTGGCGAACTTGATCACCTTGACGACGCGACCGCTGGCGTCAAACACCGGGTTGTAGGTGGCTTCCAGCCAGATGTCGCTGCCATCGCGACGCAGGCGATGAAACTGCCCGGAGCGAAAGCGCCCGGCTGCCAGCTCGCTCCAGAAGTCCGGGTTTTTGCTGTAAAAGTCAGGATCGCAGAACAGCCGGTGGTGTTGGCCGACGATTTGCTCCAGCTGATACCCCATGGCCTGCAGGAAGTTGTCGTTGGCGTGCAGGATCTCTCCCTCGGGGGTGAACTCGATGACCGCTTGGGAACGATCCAGCGCCTCGATCACCGCCTGGGTTTCACGGCGCTGATTGGCCTGGGCGGTAACGTCGCTGGCCAGCTTGACCACGCGTACGGTGACACCGTCGCGGATAATCGGGAAGTAGTTGGCCTGCAGCCAGACCTGCCGGCCGCCCTGGCCCAAACGCGCGAACTCGCCGCTCTGGGCGCGGCCCTCGCGCAGCTGTTGCCAGAACTGCCGGTAAGCCTCGCTGGCGGCGTAGTCGGGCGGACAAAAGAGCGCGTGGTGGTGGCCCTGGATCTCTTCCAGGCGATAGCCTACCAGCTGCAGAAAGGTGTCATTGGCATCGATAATGGTGCCATCAGGCGCAAACTCGATGACCGCGTTGTTGTGCCGGATGGCGTCGATGAAGGCCTGTTGGTCGGCAGATTGCGCGTGTTGGCGCGCCGTGTCCTTGGCGAACAGTTCACGAAACATGAGAGCACTTCCCTGGTACGACGATAAATGGCCTGTCTAGCCATCAATAGTGGCCCATTGCCAATAAGTCCAGTGGTTGGCGCGTTTTGACGTGAAAAGACAGATTTGTGGCGTCAATTGAATGCTATGGAAGCGCTGATCAACGTCGCACACGCTCGCCCTGTGGAAGTGATCACTGTGCCCTAGGTGCCGCGCGGGCGGGTTCGCAGGGGCTCGAGCAGGGGTCCGAGGCCGTTATGGTCGATCTCTTGCATCAGCTGCAGCAGGCGACCTATCTCGCCCTTTGGAAAGCCTTCGCGGGCGAACCAGTTGAGATAGTGGCCGGGCAGATCGGCAATCAGGCGGCCTTTGTACTTGCCGTAGGGCATTTCGCGGGTAACGAGCAGGAGGAGGTCTTCGGGCTTCATGGCGAGATTATGCCCCGTTGCGTTGGTCAGGTCATGTTGGGTGACGCAGGGAGACAGGGTATCCTGCGCGGCACATTTCAACTCAGGGGATTGCCATGTTCGTCAAGGCGCTACGGGTGCTGGCCGGCCAGCTTGTTATCTTTATCAGCTTTATCACGCGCCCGCGGCCGATGCAGCGGGCACCCGAGGCGCAGGCCGAGGTTGATCGCGCCGCTGCCGACCTGGCGTTGTACCAGTTTCGCGGCTGCCCCTTCTGCGTAAAGACCCGTCGCACCCTGCGCCGCCTTAACCTGCCGGTCGAGCTGCGTGATGCTGCCAACAACGCCGAGCATCGGCAAACGCTGGAGGCCGAGGGCGGCAAAATTCAGGTGCCTTGCCTGCGCATTGACGAGGGCGGCCAGACCCGCTGGTTGTACGAGTCCAGCGCGATCAACGAGTACCTCGAAGGGCGTTTCGCCGCCGCTGCTTGAGAAAGCGGGGTTACGCCTGCTGATAACTGTCGATGACTTCTTGCGCCGCACGGAAGGCATCGATAGCCGCCGGTACGCCGGCATAGACCGCGCAGTGCAGCAGCGCTTCGCGGATTTCCTCGACCGTGCAGCCGTTGTTCAACGCGCCGCGCACGTGACCTTTCAGCTCCTGTGGGCACTTCAGTGCAGTCAGTGCGGCCAGCGTGATCAGACTGCGGGTTTTGCGGTCCAGGCCTTCACGATTCCAAACTCCGCCCCAGGCGTGCTCGTTGACGAACTCCTGCAGCGGCTGGCTGAACTCGGTGGCGTTGTTCAAGGCACGGTCGACAAAGGCGTCGCCCATGACTTCACGGCGTACCTGGACGCCTTCGGGTTTTTGCGTGCTCATAGTGGGCTCCTTGGTGAGTGGGCGCAGTTTAACAGGCTGCCGCCCGCCGTCGGCGTAGTACACTCACGCTGATATTTTCTTGGGGAGACAGAGCAATGCCGGCGGCCGCCAAACACCGTGATCAGCTTATCCAGAGCGCCGCCAGGCTGTTCCGTCAGCGCGGTTACGCGGCGACCGGCCTGAACGACATTCTGCGCGACAGCGGTGCGCCCAAGGGCTCGCTCTATCATTACTTCCCTGGTGGCAAGGAAGAGCTCGGTGTGGCGGCGGTACGTTGGGCCGGCGAACGGGGCCGCAGCACCCTGACGCAGCTATCCGACAACAGTGCAGACAGCCCCGAGCTGCTCAGCGCCTATGCCACGCAGCTGGCCGGCTGGATGGCAGACTCGGCTTACCGTGACGGCTGCCCCATCGCGACCAGCATGTTGGAAACGGTGCCGGCCTCAGCCGCCATGGCGGGCGCTGGCCGCGAGGTGCTGGGCGGCTGGTGTGCGGTGCTTGCCGAGGCGCTGCAGCGCGACGGGTTGGACGCCGATGCGGCGCGTCGGCTGGCACAGTTGGCGGTCGCCAGCCTGGAGGGCGCGCTGCTGCTGGCGCGTGTGGCTGGCAGCGACAAGCCTATCCTGGAAACCGCGCAAGAGCTGGTAGCACTGATACGACTGCGACTCGCCGGCGGCCGTTAGCTCGAATCATTCATCCCATCTATGCAGTGCGCGGGCACTGGCGTACATCACCGTATTATATAGACTGGTCTACATCATTAAGCGAAGGAGGCTTGGTATGACCAGTTCAGAGATTCCCAGTGGTTACGCTCGGCACACTCGACGCAGCGGCCTGACCGACCCCTGGGAGCCGCTTTACGCCATGGAGCGTGCAGACGGACTTAGCCTTGGGCTGCGAGCCGCCCAAGCGCACGCCAACAGCCGTGGATTTGTGCATGGCGGCTTGATGTCGGCGCTGGCAGACAACGCCATGGGCTTGAGCTGCGCGCGTCAGTTGACGGACATCAGCGGGCTGGTGACGGTTAGCCTGTCGGTCGATTTTCTCGGCACGGCGAGGTGCGGGCAGTGGCTAGAGGTGCGTGCGACCGCGCGCAAGACCGGGCGCAATCTGTGCTTTGCCGAGGCGCTGGTACTGGCCGATGGCGAGGTCTGTGCGCGGGCCAGTGGCGTGTTCAAGGTGATGACCAGCTCGAAGTAATTGGCATCTGGTGCTGGTGTGTTTGGCGGGGTAGATACGACAGCACCCGCCATGATGGCGGGTGCGGGGTCATTCAGCGAGGGGCGCTATAACTTGGGTCGGCGTCCCATGATGAACGAGACAATGAACAGCACCAGAAAGACCAGGAACAGGATTTTGGCGATCCCTGTCGCGGTGCCAGCAATACCACCGAAGCCCAGTACCGCAGCGATGATGGCGATAATCAGGAAAGTAATAGCCCAACTAAGCATGGTGTTTCTCCTTTTCAGCAAGCCTGCGGCGTGATCGCTCCGGCCTGATCTCTTTGGTTACCGCCAGCGGGAAGGCTGACGGCGACCGGGTGTTGTTTACTGTGCTTTCTTCAGATCGCGCATGCGGTCATGGCAGGCGCGTACCTTGGGCAGCAGCGGCGCCACGTCGGCGCGCAGGTCGGGTTCCTGTGCGTCCATGGCATCTTCAAAGGCGTGCAGAATGCGGTCTTCGGCCTCTTCCAGCTGGGCGATATAGGTGGCGCCCTCGTCGCTGGACAGTTTGGCGCGGGTGTCGGCGTAGACTTCGCGCAGCTTGCCGGTCAGGGTGCCGCCGGTGGCCGGGGTGTCGGCGTTGGCAGCGACCTTGCCCTGCAGGGCGGCGATCACTTCGGTCTTGGCCTGGGCCATGTCGGTGAACAGGGCCTTGAGCTGGGGTTCTTTCACCTCATCACGGGCGTGCTCGTAAAAGCGCTTGCCGTCACGGGTTACTTCAATCAGGTCGTTCAGTTCGTCAGTCTTGGTGCTCATGATCCGTATCCTTCTGTTGGGTGCTTAACAAAAAACGGTTCTGCTTCAAGCTTCAGAGGTGTGGCCGGCCCGGTTGGGCCGGCCTGGGGTTTAGCTGGCAGTGCGCAGGTTCTCTGCAGTCACTTCCTTCACGCCCTTGATGTTTTTTGCAGTCTGGATGGCCAGGTCTTTCTCTTCGCTGGACATCACGGTGCCGCTCAGGGCAACCACGCCGTTTTTGGTGTCCACAGAGATATCCAGACCACTCAGGTTGCTGCTCAGCAGGTAGCTGGATTTGATCTTGCTGGTAATCCAGGCATCGCTGATGGCTTCGCCGGCGTCATCGGCCGCGTTCTGGGCCTTGGCGGCAGCGGTAGCATCGGCGTTGACGCGGATTTCGTTGTCAACGCGGTGCACGCCGTCGGTGTCTTTGGCCAGCATGCCAGCCAGGTCCTTGGCGGCGTCGCTCTGGGCGGTACCGCTCAGGGTAACCACGCCATTGTTGGTGGTGACGTCAATGTCCAGGCCTTCGGTGTTGCTGTTCCACAGCAGCTTGGACTTGATGGTCGCCGTGGTAGTGGCGTTGCTGAAGCTGGTCGACAGCGACGGGTTGCCTTCAGTGCGCTCCTTGCGCTCGGCGTCTGGGTTGACCTGCAGCTGGTTGTCGACGCGCTGAATGCCTTCAATGTCCTTGGCTACCTGTTCTGCCAGGTCGCGGTCTACGTCACTTTCCACGTCACCGGTCAGGGTGGCGACACCGTTTTCGACGTCGACATCAATGGTGAAGGGGTTGAGGTGGCGGTTCAGGGTGATGGCGGTCCAGATAGAGCCTTCCTGGCGGGCTTCGGTCAGGTCACCGTCATCGGCGTGCGCGGCCAGCGGGCTCATGCTCAGTACGCTGGCGGTGGCGGTTGCAATGGCAATGGTTTTCAACTTGTTCATGGGTGTTTCTCCTGTCTCGCGTTGTCCGTATCCGGCCTATCGGTGACCGTTGACAGGAACATTGCAGAGCCCGTGCCAGCTTTTTATTTTTTTATAAATACTTATAAAACAAGTGCTTATGTGTTTTTGATGGCGGCCTGACCTGTGCGCATTGCACGACCCGCAATTTTTGGCCGTGCAATTTGCACGCTTTTTCGGTGTCTTAGAGTTTAAGCGCGACCAAAGGCCTTATTGGGGTGTCGGCCGGGAAGCAGTCAGGCTGTTGTCGCGCTACACTGGAAGCCGTCGGGCGTGCCGGCATTATCATCATCGGAGTACATCACATGCGTTTTCATTATTTGCTTCTGTTGCCTTGTGTTTTTGCCCTGGCGGCGTGTCAGACCACCATCAAGCCGGACTACGACACCAGCTATGACTTCTCCACCAGCCAGACCTGGCAATGGGCTGAGCCCAAGGTCACCTTTACACCTGCTGATGATCCGCGTTTAAGCAGCGACCTGACCGCCGAGCGAGTTAAACAGGCCGTGGCTGATGGGTTGGACGCGCGAGGCCTGCGCCCGGTGCTGGAGGGTCAAACCGCTGATCTGTCGGTCAAGGCCTATGTCGTGGTGGAGAACCGCGAGGAAAACGTAAGCACCAGCTTTGGCGGTTACTGGGGCTGGGGTGGTGGTTTCTGGGGTGGCCCTTCGATCCAGACCTACCCGTCTGACTACAAGGAAGTCACCTTGCAGATCGACTTGCTCGACCCGGCCAATGGTCGACTGGTATGGCGCGGCAGCGAAAGCGAGCGCCTGAGCTCCTCGCCGCAGACTCCGGCCAAGCGCGACGAGCAGGCTCGTCGGATGACCAGTCGTGTGCTGGAAGCCTTCCCGCCCTACTGAGTCTGGGCGTAAAAAAACGCGAATAGCATGCGTGGTGCTATTCGCGTTTTCCCTTCTATCAAGCCGGCAACCCTCTGCCGGCCCCTCCTGAAGTCAGAACCAGGCGTCCTGCATGTCGTAGGTCAGGCGGTTGCCGGCGCGCAGCAGCTGCGCCTGGCTGGCCAGGCCGGCCAGTTCCCAGTCCATGAAGTAGCGCGCGGCGTGCAGCTTGCCCTGGTAGAAGTCGGCTTCGCTGTCGGCTGCGCCGGCCTCCAGCGCGCGTTCGGCTACCAGTGCCTGACGCAGCCAGATCCAGCCGACGACAACGCGGCCAAACAGATCCAGGTACGCGGTAGCGTTGGCCAGGCCCAGATCTACATCTGCGGCGACCTGTGCCTGCAGTTCCGGGCTGAGTTGCTCGAGAATGCCAAGGGCGTCGTTCAGTGCGGCAGCCAGACCGGCACACTGCTTGCTGCCAGCGGCCTCGTTGATGCTGGCGCGGGCTGCGTCGAGGAACAGGCGATAGCCCTTGCCGCCACGCTGGCCCAGCTTGCGGCCCAGCAGGTCGAGGCCGTGGATGCCTTCGGTGCCTTCGTGGATCGGGTTCAGGCGGTTGTCGCGGTAGTACTGCTCCAGCGGGTACTCGCGGATATAGCCGGAACCGCCGAGGATCTGGATACCCAGATCGGACGCGATCACGCCGTACTTGGACGGATAGGATTTGACCATCGGGATCAGCAGGTCGAGCAACTCGGCAGCATCTGCGCGCTCGGCGTCGGTCGGCGCGGTGTGCGAGTCTTCGAACAGGCTACTGGCGTACAGGCACAGGCTCAGGCTGCCTTCGGCGTAGACTTTTTGCTGCAGCAGCATGCGACGGACGTCGGCGTGCTCGACGATGCGAACCTGCGGTGCCAGCGGGTCTTTGCTGCCCGGCAGACGGCCTTGCGGGCGCTCACGGGCGTAGTCCAGCGCGTGGATGTAGCTCTGATACGCCAGCACCGAGGCGCCGAGGGCAACACCAATGCGCGCCTCGTTCATCATCTGGAACATGTACGACAGGCCTTTGTTGGCCTCGCCGACCAGATAGCCAACCGCGCCACCTTTCTCCCCGAAGCTCAGCACGGTGGAGGTGGTGTTGCGGTAGCCCATCTTGTGCAGCAGACCGGCCAGGGCAACGTCGTTGCGCGCACCCAGGCTGCCGTCTTCGTTGACCAGTACCTTGGGTACCAGGAACAGGGAGATACCCTTGACGCCGGCCGGTGCGCCTTCAATGCGCGCCAGCACCATGTGCACGATGTTGTCGGTCAGTTCGTGATCGCCGCCGGAGATGAACATCTTCTGGCCGAACACGCGGTAGCTGCCGTCTTCTGCCGGGCG
>DBHE01000160.1:6510-8400 GCA_002296055.1 Pseudomonadaceae bacterium UBA836 | reverse complement strand
CTGTAGCGGCCGTCCAGCATCGGCGGCAGGAAGCGCTCGCGCAGCTCATCGCTGGCAAAGCTCTTGACCAGGTTGGCGGAGCCGATGGTCAGGAAGGAATAGCCGGAGGTGGAGATGTTGGCGGCGCTGAAGTAGGCCACGCAGGTGCGCAGGATAACCTCGGGCAGCTGCAGACCGCCGTCTTCGGCATCGTGGTGGGCAGCGTGGAAGCCGGCTTCGGCCAGGGCGTTCCAGGCGGCTTTGGTTTCCGGAATCAGGGTGACCTTTTCGCCGTCGAAGGTCGGCTCGTTGGCGTCGCCTTTCTGATTGTGCGGGGCGAGAAACTCGGCGGCGATGCCGCGGGCGGTTTCCAGCGTGGCATCGAAGACGGCACGGTCGTGCTCGGCGTAGCGCGGGCGCGCCAGCAGCGCTTCGGTGTCGAGCATTTCGTAGAGCTGGAAGTTCAGCTCGCGTTCGTTGAGCAGCTTGTCAGTCATGGTGACCTCGTCGGCAGGGTGAAACACGCTGTGCTTTTTAGCAAAGTGGCTGACCTGACGCGTCCAACCAAGGGTGGATTTTTTGGGTGGAGTTGGGTGGAGAAAAAGGCCGCTAGGATAGAAGTTTTAGGTTGCGGGCGATCTGGATGGCCTGTTGCCGCTCGCTGGCGCCCAGCTTGCGGAACAGGTTGTTGATGTGGGTCTTGATGGTGCTGGTGCTGACGGAGAATGCCTCGGCCAGCTGCTGGTTGGTCTGGCCCCGGGCAATACGTTGCAGCACCTGCTGCTCGCGCCGGGTCAGTGGCTCAATCAGCAGGTGCTGGGTCTGACGGTCGGCCAGTAGCTGCTGCAGCGGGTGCAGCAACGGGTTGTCGGCGGGTAGCGGCGCGAGCCCCTGCTGTTGACGGAAACGAGCTGACAACAGCGGTCTGAGCGCTTCGCTCAGGCTGCGGCCCTCGTGCTGTAGCAGTTGCGCAAAACCGTGTTGCAGGCTGAGCTGTAACGCGGCTTCCAGGTGGTTGAGCAAGCTATCTTGGTGGCCAAGGTCGCGTGCCAGGCGGGCGCTGAGCAGGTGTGACTGCAGGGCCAGCCAGTGGTTGCCCTGTTGCTGGGCCTGGCTGAGCAGGTCTTGGGCGCGTTGATCTGCCTCGGCGTGTCGGCCCTGTTGCTGTAGCACCCAGGCGTAGGCCAGCAGCTCCTCGCGGTGGGCGTTGCTCTCTCCCTGCTGCTGGCACCAGCGCCACTCGCTCAGCCACTGCTGAATAACGGCTTCGTCTTGCTGCCGCACGGCGAGGCGGACGCGCCAGGCGGCTGCCTGGCGGTAGAGTCCGCAGAGGCGAAATTGCCGGGTCAGGCGCAGGGCTTCATCCCACAGCCGTGCGGCGGTGGCGCTCTGATCCCAGGCGTCATGCAGGCAAGCCTGGTAATGCAGCACCCAGGGCAAGGCGGCGCTGTGGCTGACCTCCAGCGCGGTTGCCTCGGCCTGGGCCAGTTGCTGGCGCGCCGCCTCGAAGGCGCCCTGCTGCTGCAGAACCTGCGCCTGCCCAATGTTGAGAAACAGCTCGTAAAAGGTGTTTGAGCGGTTGTCGGCTCGCTCGGTGAGGGCGCCCAGGCGGCGAGCGGCGCTGGGGCTGTCGCCCTGGCTGAGGTCGATCTGGGCCAGCAGCAGTTGCAGGTTGTGGGTGTAGCCGCGGAAGGCAAACTGGCTGAGCTGGGTCAGTGCGTCCTGCGCTACCTGGCGGGCAGCCTGCAGTTCGCCCAGGGCATGCAGGCAACTGGCGCGGTTGTACAGCAGTACCGCGCTGGCGGCGGTTTGCTGCGGCCAGCGGCGCAGGCTGTCGCCGGTCAGACGCAGGCCGTGGCGGTAGTTGCCGGCCAGCACCGCCAGCCGGCTGCGCACAAAGGCCATGCTCTG
>DBHE01000160.1:0-6124 GCA_002296055.1 Pseudomonadaceae bacterium UBA836 | reverse complement strand
CACAGGCGGGCGCGCTCGATGTCATTGGTAGCGATCACGGTACTGGCCTCGGTGATGGCCAGGGTCAGGTGGTCGGTGTCGCGGTTGGGCAGGTCCATCAGAAAGTCGACGATGGAGTCCACCTTGCCTTCGCGCAGCAGGTCAAAGCTGTGCTGTTCGACCTCGGCGAGCAGCCGGTTGTAATCGCCGCCACGGCCTAATTGATAGACCGCTTCGCCGTAGCAGCCGTGCTGCAGTAGCCAGTCCGCCGCGCGCAGGTGCAGTTGCCGCAGGCGGGCCGGGGCGCGCTGCAGCAGTTGCTGCTGGCAGGCGTTGCGCAGCGCAGGGTGGTAGCGCAGCGGTAGTAGCGGGTCTGGGTTGTGTTCAATAAACAGGCCGTCTCGGCGCAGCTGGGCCAGGGTGTGCTCACTCTGCGCATCGCCGCTCAAGTGCGCTGCCAGTGCCGGGCTGAAGGCGCTGACCACCGAGGTCTGTTCAACAAAGTAGCGCAGGCGCGGGGTCAGGCTGTCCAGCACCGACTCGTGCAGATAGCGCGCGCAGTAATCATCGGCATTGGCGTGGTTGGTGCGGGCGGCCAGTGCCAGCAGCACGCCGCTGATCCAGCCTTCGGTGCTGGTGCGCAGCTGGTAGAGGCTGTCGTTGTCCAGCGCGATGTGCCTGGCGCTGGCTAGCGCGGCGATCTGCTGGCTGTCCAGGGTCAGGTCGCTGGTGTCGAGTGCGAGCAGTTGCTGATCACGGTGCAGCTGGGTGATGGCCAGCTGTGGTTCGCCCTGACAGGCGGCGACAATCTGCAGCCGGGGCGTCGCGATTGTCAGCAGGCGGTTGATCAGCTGGCGTGCGGGGTTGCTGCGCAGCAGGTGCAGGTCGTCCAGAAATAGCACCAGCGGTGTCTGGCGGCTTTCCAGTTGGTTGAACAGCAGGGTTTCCAGGTGCGCAGGGTCAGCGGGTAGTGATACGCCTAGCAGCGCGGCCAGCTGGCTGTGCAGTTGCTCCGGTTGATTGTCGGCGCTGCTGCAGCGCAACCAGAGCCAGTCCTGCTGCAACTGCAAGGCGCAGCTGTGCATCAGGGTGGTTTTGCCGTACCCCGGCGGGCTGCATAGCAGCGCCAGGCGCCGCCCCTGGGACAGGTGCTGCGTGAGCCTGTCGAGCAGCTCGGTACGCGGGAGTGGCGCTGCGGGCAGCGGCGGCGGGCGCAGGCGCGCCTGCTCGGGCGGTGGTGCGGCCCGGTACTCGCTGTGCTGCCTGTGCTGACTCATCGATACGCCTGCGGCTGGTGGATCTGCTCCGCAGTATACGCGCTCTGTTCGTCGTCTTGCCTGGCTGAAAAGTAGCCGCCGGCCGGGGGGGCTGAGTGCAGCCTCAACCGCCCTGCCGATTACAGGGCGGCCGCCATTACTTGCTCGCCGCGCAGTTTGCTGACGTCGGCGCGCGGCGGTGCGCCGAACATGCGGCGATACTCGCGGCTGAAGTGCGAGGGGCTTTCGTAGCCGACGCGGTAACTGGCGGTGGCGGCCTCCAGCCCTTCGGTGAGCATCAGTCGCCGGGCTTCGTGCAGGCGCAGCTTCTTCTGAAACTGCACCGGTGACATGCGTGTCACCTGTTTGAAGCTGTGGAACAGGCTGGACTCGCTCATGTTGACGTCTTCGGCCAGCTCGCGCACGCGCAGCGGTTCGGCAAAGCGATCCTTGAGAACCGCGATCACCTTGGAAATGCGGTGAGCCTGGGTGTCGGTGGCGGCAAAGTCGCGCAGGCGCCAGCCCATTTCACCAACCAGAGCGCGGTAGATCAGTTCGCGCCGCACCAACGGGGCCAGAATGCGGCAGTCGGTGGGTGAGGACAGCAGCGCCACCAGGCGGGTCATGGCCTGCAGGATGTTGGAGTCCAGCGGCGCGACGCACAGCCCGCACGAGGCCGCAGGGCACTCACGCTGCTGATCCAGCGGTGGCAGGGCGTCGCCCAGCTCCAGAATCAACTCAGCCACTTCCTGCTGGTCAAGCGACAGCTTTACGGCCAGGTAAGGTTGGTTTGGGGTGGCGTCGACCACGCAGCCAACCACCGGCAGCTCAACCGCCGAGATCATGTAGCTCAGCGGGCCATAGACAATCTCCTTGTCACCGAGCTGCACCGTTTTGCTGCCCTGCGCAATAACGCAGAGGGCCGGTTCATAGACGGCCGAGTTGACGCTGGTAGGGTGATCGGTTCGATAGACCTGCAGGCCGGGAATGGCGGTGTCATTAATACCTTCAACCAGCGCGCGCTCACCAACCAGGTCGGCCAATTGGCGGCACATGGGTAGATCAAGCCGTGGCTGATAGGTGTCTAGATCGCTCATCTGAAACGTGCTCCTCTGGAGTTTCGCGACAGTATACGCAGCGAAGGAAACCGCTTGATGACAGCTTGTCAGCAATTGCAGGATCAGGCAATAAGCTTGCAGGATCGCGCAAAGCCTTGTGCTGTAAGGTGCGTTTTGTCTTTTTCTGGTGCGGTCATACCTATTTTTGCGCTTTTGGCGGGCAAAGTCAGCGGATTGCCAAATTCTCCATAAAAACAGAAATAGGCAATCTTCGCGCAGGACTCCGCTACCCGCAATCGGCTCCCCAAGCTTAATCTTTGCGCCATACCTGATCCCCTTCCACCTGCCAGTGCGCCAACCGGAGCACGGGGATCCAGGGTCTGTTTCCTTTTTTGTTCACCTGCCTTGCGGGTTGCGCCTGCAACAGACCCTCTTTTTTCTCTGCCAATTTGCCCAACTCACAGGGAGCGATGGAACCATGAACAAGCATGCTTTGAATGCCTTTGCGCGGGCTAGCGCCGCGTCGGTGCTTTTGCTGCTGTTGGTCGGCTGTGAAGCCAGCGGTGATCAGGCCGCCAATCAGGATATGCCGGCGCCGGAAGTGGATGTTGCCGTGGCCCAGCCACGTGATGTGACACTCTGGGACAGCTTTACCGGTCGCATGGCGGCCCCGGAAACCGTGGCACTGCGTCCGCGAGTCAGTGGCTACATCGACCAGGTGGCCTTTGAAGAAGGCGAGCTGGTGCAGCAGGGCGAGGTGCTCTTTGTTATCGATCAGCGTCCTTATCAGGCGCGGTTGCAAATGGCCCGCGCCGAAGTGGCCCGTGCCCGCAGTCAGGTGACGCTGGCAGCGCGTGAAGCGCAGCGTGCCGAACAGCTGTGGGAGCGGCGCGCTATCTCTCGCGAAGAGATGGAGCAGCGCAGCGCCGCTCACACCATGGCACAGGCAGCGCTGGCCTCGGCTGCAGCCGCGCAGGATAACGCCGAGCTGGATCTGGCCTACACCGAAGTGAAAGCGCCGGTGTCCGGTCGCATGGGCCGCGCGGAAATCACCAAGGGCAACCTGGCGACAGCCGATGCCACCCTGCTGGCGACGCTGGTCTCGGTTGACCCGCTGTACGTGTACTTTGAAAGCGATCAGCAAACCGTCGAGGCCAATCCGCATGGCGAGGAAGTAGCGGTGCCGGTGCGTCTGGGCCTGGGCAGCGGCGATGATTTTCCATTCAGCGGTGAGCTGGACTTTGTTGATAACCAGTTCAACCCGGGCACCGGCACCCTGCAGTATCGGGCGGTGATTGCCAACCCGCAGGGCCGGTTCCGCCCCGGTCAGTTTGCCCGCGTGCAGATGCCGGTGGCGGCGGCGAGCAAGGCGATCTTGATTGACCAGAAAGCCGTGCTGACCGACCAGGATCGCCGCTATGTCTATGTACTCGATGAGCAGGATCGTGCGACTCGGCGCTTTGTCGAGACGGGCCGCCGGGTTGATGGTCTGCTGGTGATCAGCGGCGGACTGCAGGCGGGCGATCGGGTGGTGGTCAATGGTCTGCAGAAAATTCTCTATCCCGGTATCGCTGTGGCACCGCAGTTGGTGGCAATGGATCGCAGTCAGCCGGTGAGTAATGAGATCGCCGCACGGACCGCATTCTGAGCTGAGCGGCACCTGCTTGAGGTTTGCGTAGTACGTCATTGCCGTTACGTCATCGTTTCCGCGAAGGCGGGAATCCAGGGTTTTCGGTGCACGGGGTTTCTGGATCCCCGCCTTCGCGGGGATGACGGTGTAACACGAGGAACCGGGTGCAGGCGGGGGCGGCGCAACAATCCGTCCCACGTGAAAGCGGCAACCGAGGGCCAGAACTGACAACGGCGTCGCCCGCTACACCGTCATTCCCGCGCAGGCGGGAATCCAGGGTTTTCGGTGCACGCGGTTTCTGGATCCCCGCCTACGCGGGGATGACGGTGCAACACAAGGAACCGCGTGTAGGCGGGGATGACGGTGCAACACAAGGAACTGCATGCAAGCAGGAGCGACGGTGCAACTGGGTGCCGCCCGCTTGTGAACTGATTTGAACCTTTCAATATATTGCTGGGGCGCGCCCTTCGGGGCGTGCCAAGGGAGCGTATTGCCGTGAATATTTCACGTTTCTTTGTCGACCGACCGATCTTCGCCTCGGTGCTGTCGATCATCATCTTCGTGGTTGGCCTGATCAGCATCCCGATGCTGCCGGTCAGCGAATATCCGGAGGTTGTGCCGCCCAGCGTGCTGGTCAGCGCGAGCTACCCGGGTGCCAACCCCAAGACCATCTCGGAAACCGTCGCCACGCCCTTGGAGGAAGCCATCAACGGTGTGGAAGACATGATCTACATGAAGTCGGTAGCCGGCAGTGACGGTAGCCTGGCGCTGACCGTGACCTTTGCCCTGGGCACCGACCCGGATCAGGCGCAGGTGCAGGTACAGAACCGGGTGTCGCAGGCCTTGCCGCGCCTGCCCGAGGACGTGCGACAGCTGGGGGTAACTACCCAGAAGCAGTCGCCCAACCTGATGATGGCGGTGCATCTGATCTCACCGGATGACAGCCTGGATGCGACCTACATTCGCAACTACGCGGTGTTGCATATTCGCGACGAGCTGGCGCGTATCCCCGGCGTTGGTCAGGCGGGTCTGTTTGGCGCCGGTGATTACGCCATGCGCCTGTGGGTGGACCCCCAGCGCGCCGCTTCGCTGGGCGTAACCGCCAGCGATATCGTTGCTGCCGTGCGCGAGCAGAACGTGCAGGTGTCGGCTGGTCAGATTGGCGCACCGCCGATGCCGCAGGGCTCGGATCTGCTGATCTCGATTAACGCCAAGGGCCGGCTCGACAGCACCGAAGCCTTTGGTGACATCGTTCTGAAGACCGGTGCAGACGGTGAGATCACCCGCCTGCGTGACGTTGCCCGGATCGAGTTGGCGGCGCAGGAAGACGCCCTGCGCGCCCTGCTCAACGGCCGCCAGGCAGTGGCCCTGCCGATCTTCCAGTCGCCGGGCTCCAACGCGCTGGATGTGTCGGCTGCGGTGCGCGGCAAGATGGCCGAGCTGGCCGAGGACTTTCCCGAGGGCCTGAGCTGGGAAGTGGCCTACGACCCGACCGTGTTTGTCAGTACCTCTATCAGCTCGGTGATCACCACCCTGATGGAGGCGGTCGCGCTGGTGGTGCTAGTGGTCATTCTGTTCCTGCAGACCTGGCGCGCCTCGCTGATTCCGCTGCTGGCAGTGCCGGTGTCGATTGTCGGCAGCTTTGCGGTATTGCTGATGCTGGGCTTCTCGATCAACACGCTGACGCTGTTTGCCATGGTGCTGGCGATCGGCATTGTGGTGGATGACGCCATCGTGGTGGTGGAAAACGTTGAGCGCAATATCGAGCAGGGGCTGGCACCGCTGGCGGCGGCGCATCAGGCGATGCGCGAGGTCAGCGGCCCGATTGTGGCGATCAGTCTGGTGCTCTGCGCGGTGTTTGTGCCGATGGCGTTTCTGGATGGTATTACCGGGCAGTTCTACCGCCAGTTTGCGGTGACCATCGCCATTACCACCGTGATCTCGGCGATCAACTCGCTGACCCTGTCGCCGGCGCTGGCCGCTACCCTGCTCAAGCCCCACGGCGCTGCGCCGGACCTGCCGACCCGCGTGATCAACCGCAGCTTTGGCTGGCTGTTCCGCCCGTTCAACCGTTTCTTCCAGCGTAATGCCGAGCGCTATGAAGGGCTGGTCGGCCGCAGCCTCGGTCGTCGCGGCATGGTGTTTGTGGTCTACCTGCTGCTGCTGGGCGTGACCGTGGTGATGTTCCGTCAGGTGCCGGG
>DBHE01000041.1 GCA_002296055.1 Pseudomonadaceae bacterium UBA836 | reverse complement strand
CTGGTTCGGGTAGTCGGAACGGCCGGTCGCCATGATCACGTCCGGACGGGACGCCTTGGCGGCTTCGGGCTTGATTTCCGGGTCCGGGTTAGAGCAGGCGAACACGATCGGGTTTTCGGCCATCAGCTTCAGGTCAGCCGGCGGCAGCAGATCCGGACCAGACAGACCAACGAACACGTCAGCGCCTTTCAGGGCGTCAGTCAGGGTGCGCTTGTCAGTCTCGGTGGCGAAGATCGCCTTGTATTCGTTCAGATCATCACGACCGGCGTGGATAACGCCCTTACGGTCGAGCATGTAGATGTTTTCAGCCTTGGCACCCATGCTGACCAGCAGCTTCATGCAGGCAATCGCGGCAGCGCCAGCGCCCAAGCAGACGATCTTGGCGTCTTCGATGACCTTGTCGGCCAACTCCAGCGCGTTGATCATGGCGGCAGCGGTCACAATCGCAGTACCGTGCTGATCATCGTGGAATACCGGAATGTCACACTGTTCGATCAGCGCGCGCTCGATCTCAAAGCACTCAGGGGCCTTGATGTCTTCCAGGTTGATACCACCGAAGGTGCAGGAAATACGCTTGACGGTGTCGATGAAGGCTTGCGGGCTTTCGGACTCGACTTCGATGTCGAATACGTCGATGCCGGCAAAACGCTTGAACAGCACGCCCTTGCCTTCCATTACCGGCTTGCTTGCCAGCGGGCCCAGGTTACCCAGACCGAGAATGGCCGTGCCGTCAGAGATAACGGCAACCAGGTTGCCCTTACCGGTGTATTTGTAGGCGTTTTCCAGATCCTTGGCGATTTCACGCACCGGTTCTGCTACACCCGGGCTGTACGCCAGAGCCAGGTCACGCGCGGTCGCGGTCGGCTTGGTCAGTTCAACGCTCAGCTTGCCGGGACGCGGGGTTGCGTGATAGGCGAGTGCATCAGTTCTCAAATCAGACATGGTCAATAACTTCCGGTCAGGTTGCTCATGCGGACGACGGAGAGTACTTAAAAACACCCACCCTCGCAAGGTTATTCACCAGATCGATGTCAAGGACAAAAACTTACAACTTTGAGCCATTACAGCCGTTTCAACGGCCCGTTACCGGCTGAATTTGCTGGGGGTGACGCAGGCTCAGCATGTAACGCCGGTAGCCCGGCCGCAGCCCGGATTGCGCGGCCCGATCCACCACCCAGCCCCGGACCTCGACCGTGCGGCCGACCCAGCTGCTGTCGGGAACCGCTTCGAACTGGCGTAGATCGTGCTGCCCCAGGCGCAATGTCAGCGGCCCTTCCATGTCGATCCACAGGCTGCTGCCAGCGCGACTGACCGCCGCAATGCGGCCACGCAACAGATGAAAGCCGGAGGCGTCCAGCTGGCCAACCTCGGCAACCTGCGGGTCCTGCCAGAGCCCGCGGCGCGCCGCCCGAGCCGCCTGTTCAGCCGCCTGGTGGCAATCCGCAAGCGCGTCATTAGGCGGGATAACAACCGCATAACCCAGCCCCTGACTGAGCAACTGCGCTTCGATGCTGCGGCCTTGGGCATCAAACAGGTAACCGAGCGTACGGCCGTAATGGTCGCGATTGTCGGCACCCAATGCCAGTTGCAGGGGCTGCCGCTCGACCAGCCCCTGCAACGCGCGCCGAGCCGCCTGTGCATAGGGCTCCGAAGGCGTACCGTCGCGGCCAATCTCCGGCGTGTTGATACCGACCAGCCGCAAACGCCGGCCGTCGCTCAGGCGCAAGGTGTCCCCGTCGGTGACACTGCGACTGCGCACCGGCTGCGCATCGGCCGGCATGCTGCAGACGGCCGGCAGCGCAGCCTCCGGTTCGCCGCCAGCCGGACCACAACCGAGCAACGCGCAGGCAACAAAAAAGGCGCCCCACAGGGACGCCTTTTTGTGTTTCACCAGAGCCATAAGGCTCAAAGAAACCGATTACTTGCTGCTGACTGCGCCGAAACGCGCCTTGAAGCGCTCGATACGTCCGCCAGTGTCCAGAACCTTCTGCTTACCGGTGTAGAACGGGTGGCAGGAGGAGCAAACGTCCAGGTGGATCGGGGCGCACAGGGTGGAACGGGTAGTGATTACCGCGCCGCAGCTGCAGGTCGCTTCGATTGTTTCGTAGTTCGGATGCAAATCAGCTTTCATGGGAAAGTCCTCGGTTGGTTTGTGCCGCCACCGGATCAACCTGATCGGGCACCGCACTCAGTAGCTGTCTACCGGACCGTAGCTGGATGACCCAAGAGGTGCAAACAGACTGACCGGAAAATAGGCCGGCGATAATAACAGAATCCGCCCATGACGCAAGCACCGCTGTTTTCCGCCCGTCGGTGTTACCATCGGCGCCACGCCCTCTGGAGTGTTTTGTGTGACCGGACCCATTCTGCAAGTAGCCCTGCCCTCTCCCCTGCGCCGGCTGTTCGACTACCGCGCGCCGCAGGGCGTGGGTGCCGGCGATCTGCACATCGGGCAGCGGGTTCGCGTGCCGTTTGGCAAGCGTGCGATGGTCGGCCTGATTGCCGCCATCAGCGACCACTCCGAAGTGCCGGAAAACCGCCTGAAGCCCGCCGAAGCCCTGCTCGACGCTACCCCGGTGCTGCCCGCCAGCCTCTGGCGCCTGTGCCAATGGACTGCGCGCTATTACCAGCACGGCCTAGGCGACACCCTGGGCGTGGCGTTGCCGGTGTTGCTGCGTCAGGGCGAGCCGGCGCTGGCACGCCAGGATCAGCTCTGGCAACTGCTGCCCGGCGCCTACCCGGAGCACCCGGCCATCGCCCGCGCGCCCAAACAGAAGCAGGCAGTGCAGGTGCTGGCGCAGCATCCGCATGGCCTATCCCATGCCTTGATCAGCCAATGGGGTCTGAGTCGCGACATCCTGAGCACGCTGGAAAGCAAAGGCCTGGTGCAACGCATTGAGCAATCCCCCCACCACATTGCCGAACCGCTACCTTTATTAAGGGAGGCGCACCTCACCGCCAATGCCGAGCAGCAGGCAGCACTGGATGCCATTTTGCATGCCGAGGGCTTTCATACCTGGCTGCTTGAGGGCGTGACCGGCAGCGGCAAGACCGAGGTCTACCTGCAGGCTATCGAGCGCTGTCTGCTGAGCGGCCATCAAGCGCTGGTGCTGATTCCCGAGATTGGCCTGACACCCCAGACCCTCAACCGCTTCCAGCAACGTTTCAGCGCCCCGGTCGTGATTTTGCATTCGGGCCTGAACGACCGCGAGCGGCTGGACGCCTGGATGGCTGCCCGCGACGGTGAAGCGGCGATCATCATTGGCACGCGCTCGGCCATATTTACGCCGCTGGCGCGCCCCGGTCTGATCATCGTCGATGAAGAGCACGACCTCTCCTATAAACAGCAGGACGGCCTGCGCTACAACGCACGCGACCTGGCGGTGTACCGCGGGCATCTGGAGCAGGTGCCGGTGATTCTCGGCTCGGCCACGCCCTCGCTGGAGAGCCTGCACAATGTGCAACAAGGCCGCTATCGGCATCTGCGCCTGACTCTGCGCGCGGGCAACGCCAAGGCGCCCTCGTTTCAGTGCCTGGATATCCGCAGCCGGCCGCTGGAAGGCGGGCTGTCGCGCCCACTGACCGATCTGATTGGGCAGCACCTGGGGCGCGGTAATCAGGTACTGGTGTTTATCAACCGGCGCGGTTTTGCGCCCACCCTGATGTGCCACGACTGCGGCTGGATTGCCGAGTGCCGCCGCTGCGATGCGCGCATGACCGTGCACCAGTCACCGCCCCACCTGCACTGCCACCACTGCACCAGCCAGCGGCCATTGGATCGCTGCTGCCCAAAATGCCAGAGCGAAGACCTGCGCCCACTCGGAGCGGGTACCGAGCGCACCGAAGAATTTCTCAAAGAGCGCTTTGCCGA
The DNA here is from genome assembly GCA_002296055.1 of Pseudomonadaceae bacterium UBA836. Lineage (GTDB taxonomy): Bacteria > Pseudomonadota > Gammaproteobacteria > Pseudomonadales > Pseudomonadaceae > Halopseudomonas. Next base: position 797 of record DBHE01000041.1, on the reverse strand, counting down.
TACCACCGTGCTGCGTATCGACCGCGAAAGCATGAGCCGCAAGCGCGCCATGCAAGAGATGATGGACGTTATCCATAGCGCCCAGCCGTGCATCCTGGTCGGCACGCAGATGCTCGCCAAAGGACACCACTTTCCCAACGTGACACTGGTGGCCATTCTGGATGCCGACGGCGGACTGTTCTCCGCCGACTTTCGCGGCCCCGAGCGCATGGCGCAGATGATCACCCAGGTTGCCGGACGCGCCGGACGCGCTGAAAAACCGGGCCAGGTAATTATCCAAACGCATATGGCCGAGCACCCGCTGCTGATCGAGCTGACCGAGCGCGGCTATCCGGCCATTGCCGAACGCGAGCTGGCCGAGCGCGCGATTGCGCAACTGCCCCCGTACCGTTTTATGGCGCTGCTGCGCGCCGAGGCCAACCACGCCCGCGCCGCCGAGGACTTTCTGGAAGCCGCACTGGAGCAGGCCGAAGCGCTGGTTGCCCAGCACCAGCTGGCAGACATCGACCTGCTCGGCCCCGTGCCCTCCCCGATGGAACGCCGCGCTGGCCGCCACCGCGCCCAACTATTGCTGCAAGCCGCCCAGCGCTCAGCACTTCATCAACTCGTACACATGCTGCTGCCGGCGCTGGAGCAACATCCGTTGGCGCGTAAGGTGCGCTGGTCGATTGATATTGATCCGTTGGATATGTTTTAGCAGTGCCGTGTCTCCCAGACTCTGACAAACCGAACGCAGAGCGTGGGAAAGATCAGGGCTGTTGCAAAGCGTGAAGACTGCACGGACCCACTCCCCGTTT
>DBHE01000155.1:2084-2529 GCA_002296055.1 Pseudomonadaceae bacterium UBA836 | reverse complement strand
TGTGCCGCGAATACGCGGGCGAGCAGGTTGCCCTGCAGAAGGCAGACTTTATTCGCCTGGGTGTGCTGGGTGATTGGGACAACCCCTACCTGACCATGAATTTTGCCAACGAGGCGGGTGAAATCCGCGCCTTGGGCCGTTTGGTCGAGCAAGGTGTGGTGTTCAAGGGCCTGAAACCGGTCAACTGGTGTTTTGACTGTGGCTCGGCGCTGGCCGAGGCGGAAGTGGAATACCAGGACAAGAGCTCCGAGGCCATCGATGTCGCCTTTGTGGCGGAAGATACCGACAAGCTCGCCGCTGCCTTTGGTCTGCCTGCGCTGAGCAAGCCCGCCGCCATCGTCATCTGGACCACTACCCCCTGGACCATTCCGGCCAACCAGGCGCTGAACGTCCACCCTGAATTCAACTACGCGCTGGTCGATACCGGCGAGCGCCTGCTGGTGCT
>DBHE01000155.1:0-1707 GCA_002296055.1 Pseudomonadaceae bacterium UBA836 | reverse complement strand
GCTGAAGGTGCAGCGCTTGAGCTGATCCGTTTCCGTCACCCGCTGTACGAGCGCTTCTCGCCGGTCTATCTGGCTGAATATGTTGAGCTGGACGCCGGTACTGGCGTGGTTCACTCGGCGCCGGCCTACGGTGAGGACGACTTCCGTACCTGCAAGCAGTACGGCATGAGCAATGACGACATTCTCAGCCCGGTACAAAGCAATGGCGTGTACGTGTCTGACCTGCCGTTCTTTGGTGGCCAGTTCATCTGGAAGGCCAATCCGGCCATTGTTGCCAAGCTGGAAGAAGTCGGTGCGTTGCTCAAGCACAACCGCATCCAGCACAGCTACATGCACTGCTGGCGCCACAAAACGCCGCTGATCTACCGCGCCACTGCACAGTGGTTTGTCGGTATGGACGTACCGGTCGATGGCGGTGCCACGCTCCGTGAGCGTGCCCTCAAGGCCATTGAAGAAACCGAGTTTGTTCCGGCCTGGGGCAAGCAGCGCCTGCACAACATGATTGCCGGTCGTCCGGACTGGTGTATCTCCCGCCAGCGTAACTGGGGTGTGCCGATCCCGTTCTTCCTGCATCGCGAGACGGGCGAGCTGCACCCGCGTACCGTTGAGCTGATCGAGCAGGTTGCGCAGCGGGTCGAGCAACAGGGCATCGATGCCTGGTTCAATCTGGATGCTGCCGAGCTGCTGGGTGACGAGGCGCCGCTGTACGAGAAGACCAGCGATACGCTGGATGTCTGGTTTGACTCCGGGACAACCCACTGGCACGTGATGCGTGGCTCGCACCCCATGGGGCATGAGCAAGGCCCGCGCGCCGATCTGTATCTGGAAGGCTCTGACCAGCACCGTGGCTGGTTCCACTCGTCCTTGCTGACCGGTGCGGCCATTGACGGGCACGCTCCCTATCGTGGCCTGCTGACCCATGGTTTTACCGTGGACGAGAAGGGCCGCAAGATGTCCAAGTCGCTGGGCAACACCATCGCCCCGCAGAAGGTCAACGACACGCTGGGCGCTGACATCCTGCGTCTGTGGGTATCCTCGACCGACTACTCGGCTGAAATGGCCGTGTCTGACCAGATTCTGCAGCGCAGCGCCGATGCGTATCGTCGTATCCGCAATACCGCGCGATTCCTGCTGTCCAACCTGAACGGTTTTGACCCGGCGACCGATGCCCTGCCTGCCGAGCAGATGCTTGATCTGGACCGCTGGGCGGTGGATCGCGCGCGCCTGCTGCAGCAGGAAATTGTTGAGGCCTACGACACCTATCGCTTCTGGAATGTGTACCAGAAGATTCACAACTTCTGTGTGCAGGAGCTGGGCGGTTTTTACCTGGATATCATCAAGGACCGTCAGTACACCACGCAGGCCAACAGCGTGGCGCGCCGCTCCTGCCAGACGGCGCTCTACCACATTGCCGAAGCGCTGGTGCGCTGGATTGCCCCGATTCTTAGCTTCACCGCCGAGGAGTTGTGGCAGTACCTGCCAGGTGAGCGCAATGATTCTGTGATGCTCAACACTTGGTACGAGGAACTGGCCGAGCTGCCGGAGGGGCAGGCTCTGGGTCGTGAGTTCTGGGCCGACGTGATGCGCGTGAAGGAAGCGGTCAACAAGGAAATCGAGAACCTGCGTAACGCCAAGACCCTGCGCGGTAACCTGGAAGCAGAAGTAACTCTGTTCGTTGACCAGCCGCTGCAAGAGCGCCTGGCCCAG
>DBHE01000197.1 GCA_002296055.1 Pseudomonadaceae bacterium UBA836 | reverse complement strand
CCAAGGTCATCCAGGTAGACTGGGATGCGGAGTTCTGACCGGTGTGGGCCGGTGTAGTAACCCTGTTTCCCGAGATGTTCACGGCGCTGACCGAGTCCGGTGTTACCGGCAGGGCGGTCAAGCGGGGACAGCTGGAAGTCGCTTTCAGCAGCCCACGTGATCATGCACATGACCGGCATCGCACGGTGGATGACCGCCCCTTTGGTGGTGGCCCCGGAATGCTGATGAAGGTCGAGCCGCTGTTGGAGGCGATTGACGCCATCCGCCAGCAGGCTCCCTCCACCCCGCGGGTGATTTACCTGTCTCCGCAGGGGCAGCCTCTGACGCAAAAGCGCGTCGAACAGCTGGCGCAGCTCGACAGTCTTGTACTGTTATGCGGGCGCTACGAGGGCATCGACGAGCGCATCATCGATCGCTGCGTAGATGAGGAAATCTCCATCGGGGACTATGTCCTGTCCGGTGGCGAGCTGGGAGCCATGGTGCTCCTGGACGCAGTAACCCGTCTGATTCCTGGCGTATTGGGGCATGCGGATTCTGCGGTAGAAGATTCCTTTTCGGCGGGATGGCTCGATTGCCCACATTACACCCGACCGGAAGAATTTGATGGGCAGCGCGTTCCGGAGGTGCTGCTCAGTGGTAACCATGAACGTATCCGGCGCTGGCGCCTCAAACAGTCTTTGGGTCGAACCTGGCAACGTCGGCCAGAGTTGCTTGAAGACCTGGAGTTGAGCAAAGAACAGCAACAGCTGTTGGCGGAATACATCCGCGAGCAGGCAACCGATAACCATTGAAACAGGTCCGACGGCCTGTGCAGGAGAAGCAAGATGTCCAATATTATTGCCCAGCTTGAAGCTGAACAGATGTCCAAGGAAGTACCGGCGTTCGCCCCCGGCGACACCGTTATTGTCCAGGTCAAGGTTAAGGAAGGTGAGCGCTCCCGTCTGCAGGCCTTCGAAGGCGTGGTTATCGGTAAGCGTAACCGTGGTCTGAACTCCGCTTTCACCGTTCGCAAGATCTCCAGCGGTGTTGGCGTTGAGCGTACTTTCCAGACCTACTCTCCGCTGATCGACAGCATCTCTGTCAAGCGTCGCGGTGACGTTCGCAAGGCCAAGCTGTACTACCTGCGTGCTCTGTCCGGTAAGGCAGCTCGCATCAAGGAAAAGCTGTCCTGATCGGATCGCTTGCCAGCAAAAAAGCAGCCTCAGGGCTGCTTTTTTGTGCCCGAGTGTTTTTAATGGGCGCACCTTTCCAAATCACAGGTTGGCTCCATGAGTGATGGTGCACCGCCGGCGCCCAGTGCTGCGCAGCAGCAGTTGATCGACCAGTTTCTCGACAGCCTATGGCTGGAGAAAGGGCTGTCGCAGCACACCCGCAATGCCTATCGCACCGACTTGCGCAGCCTGGCCGGCTGGCTCGAAGGGCGCGGCGGCGGCTTGCTGCGAGCGAGCCGTGCGGATCTGATGGCCTATCTGGGCTGGCGTCTGGCGGCGGGCTATCAGGCGCGCTCCAGTGCTCGCATGCTGTCCTGTGTGCGCAGTTTCTACCGCTACCTCCTACGCCAGCAGCTGATCAGCGAGGATCCGACGCGTGATGTGGCCATGCCCAAGCTGGGTCGCCCGCTGCCCAAGTCGCTGAGCGAAGCCGATGTCGAACGCCTGTTGGCTGCGCCGGATACCGAGGACAGTCTGGGGCTGCGCGACCGCTGCATGTTGGAAGTGCTGTACGCCACCGGGCTGCGGGTCAGCGAGTTGGTCGGCTTGCGGCTGGATCAGCTCAATTTGCGTCAGGGCGTGGTGCGGGTGACCGGCAAGGGCAGCAAGGAGCGCTTGGTGCCGCTGGGCGAGGAGGCGATGACCTGGCTGGAGCAGTACCTGCATTCGGCCCGCGTCCAGTTGCTGGCCGGCAAGCCGGCTGATGTGCTGTTTCCCAGTCGGTTGGGTCAGATGATGACGCGCCAGACCTTCTGGCACCGCATTAAGCAACATGCCCTGACCGCGGGCATTCGCAGTACCCTGTCGCCGCACACTTTACGTCATGCCTTTGCAACGCATTTGCTCAACCATGGCGCCGATTTGCGGGTGGTGCAGATGCTGCTGGGGCACAGTGATCTGTCGACCACGCAGATATACACCCATATCGCCCGGCAGCGGCTGCACGATCTGCACGCCCAGCACCATCCCCGTGGGTGATGCTATTGATCAGTGCTCGCGTTATTCGTGGTAAGCTTGGCGGTCTTCAAAAGGAGCGGACTATGCGACTGAAACTCGGCCTTGCCGCTATGCTGGCGCTGGCAGCGACACCGGTCATGGCTACCCCCGATCAGGCGATTCGGGATGCCCTCAAGCAACTGAATTTCGATGTGCCGGTCAAGGCGGTCAGCGCCTCTCCGGTAGAAGGGCTGCACATGGTCGAGCTGGAGAGCGGGCGTGTGCTGTATGCCACCGCTGACGGCAAGTATTTCGTTCAGGGTGCGCTGATCGAGGTGAACGACGGTCAGCCGCGTAACCTCACCTCCATCGCCGAAGCACGCAACATTGGCGCGGTAATCAACGAGCTGCCGCAGCAGGAGCTGATTGTGTTCGCGCCGGAACAGCCGAAGACGCACATTACCGTGTTCACCGATGTGGACTGTGGCTATTGCCGCAAGCTGCACGCCGAGATTGACGAGCTGAACGAGCTGGGTATTGAGGTGCGCTACGCGGCATTCCCGCGGGGTGGCATGCAGTCACGGGCCGCCAGCGTCATGCAGTCGGTCTGGTGCGCAGACGACCCGAAAGCCGCGCTCACCGCTGCCAAGCAGGGTGACGATGTGGAGGCTGCCAGTTGTGCCAACCCAGTCGCGCGCCAGTTTGCCCTTGGTCAGCAGGTCGGAGTGCAGGGCACGCCGGCTATCTTTCTGGCCAACGGCGTGATGATCCCAGGCTATCAGCCTGCGGCCCAGTTGGCGGCCATTGCGCTGGAGAATCAGCAGTAAACCCGGTGGCGGCGTGTTCGCCACCGTTTTCATGTAATCGACTAACAACCAGGTAGGGACCAAAGTTTGAAACCGGTCAAAGTAGGTATTTGTGGATTGGGCACCGTCGGCGGTGGCACCTTCAATGTTCTGCAGCGCAACGCGACGGAGATTGCCCGGCGTGCTGGGCGTGGCATTGAGGTCGCCCAGATTGCAACCCGGCACCCCAACCCGGCCTGCAACCTGGGCATGACCCCGGTGACGGACGATGTGTTCGCGCTGGTCAACAACCCGGAAATCGACATCATCGTCGAGCTGATCGGTGGCTACACACTTGCCAAGGAAGTGGTGCTCAAAGCCATTGAGAACGGCAAGCACGTGGTTACCGCCAACAAGGCGCTGATCGCTGTGCACGGTAACGAAATCTTCTCTGCTGCCAGCGCCAAGGGCGTGATGGTGGCGTTCGAAGCGTCAGTTGCCGGCGGTATCCCGATCATCAAGGCGCTGCGTGAAGGTCTGGCAGCCAACCGTATCGATTGGGTCGCGGGCATCATCAACGGCACCGGCAACTTCATCCTGACCGAGATGCGCGACAAGGGCCGTACCTTTGATGACGTGCTGGCCGAGGCGCAGGCGCTGGGCTATGCAGAAGCCGATCCGACCTTCGACGTGGAAGGTATCGATGCGGCGCACAAACTGACCATTCTGGCATCCATTGCCTTTGGCATTCCGCTGCAGTTCGAGAAGGCCTACACCGAAGGCATCACCAAGCTGACCACGGCTGACGTGAACTATGCCGAAGCACTGGGCTACCGTATCAAGCATCTGGGTGTGGCGCGCCGCACCGAGAATGGCGTAGAGCTGCGCGTACACCCGACGCTGATCCCCTCCGACCGCCTGATTGCCAACGTTAACGGTGTGATGAACGCCGTCATGGTGCAGGGCGATGCTGTTGGTCCGACCCTGTATTACGGCGCCGGTGCCGGCTCCGAGCCGACGGCGTCGGCCGTTGTAGCGGATGTTATCGACGTGGTCCGCACCTTGACCACCGACCCGACCAACCGCGTGCCGCACCTGGCCTTCCAGGCTGACGCGCTGTCTGACCTGCCGGTTCTGCCGGTCGACGAGGTCAACACCGCTTATTACCTGCGCCTGCACGCCCAGGAT
>DBHE01000224.1 GCA_002296055.1 Pseudomonadaceae bacterium UBA836 | reverse complement strand
CGACAACCCCTACGCCGACCGCAAAAACACGCTGACCGAGCGTCAGGTGAACAAGAAGCGCCGGTTGATGAGCCACAACAAGAAGATGAAGAAAAAGGGTAGGGACAAGCGCTGATCCTGCTCTCACAAAAAAGCCGGCATTACGCCGGCTTTTTTGTGTCCGCTACTCAGGCATCCATGGTCGGGTAGTCGGTGTAACCCTCGGCGCCGCCGCCGTACAGGGTGCGTGGGTTGACCTGATTCAGCGGTGCACCGGCCTGCAGGCGTGCGACCAGATCAGGGTTGGCGATGTAGGGGCGACCAAAGGCGGCAAATTGCGCCAGGCCGCTATCAATCGCTGCAGAGGCGCTGTCGCCATCCAGGCCGCCGGCGAGGATAACGTCACCCTTGTAGACCTTGCGCAGCGCTGCCAGCAACTCGTCGAAGCCTTCGTAGCTGCCACCGGCCCAGTCGGGCTTGTTGACGTGCACGTAGGCCAGGCCGCGGCTGTTCAGCTCGCCCAGCAGGTAGCTGAACGTCTCCAGCGGGTTGGCGTCTTCAACCCCGTTGAAGGTGCCAAGCGGCGAGATGCGAATGCCGACAATGCCTGCATCCCCTGCGGCGGCAATCACGGCATCAACCACGTCCAGCACCAGACGCGCGCGGTTTTCGACGCTGCCGCCGTAGTTGTCGGTGCGCTGGTTGCTGTTGGAGCAGAGGAACTGGTCCAGCAGATAGCCGTTGGCCGCGTGAATTTCTACGCCGTCAAAACCGGCCTGCAGTGTATTGCGGGTGGCCTGTGCGTAGGTTTCCACCACCTGCGGCAGTTCTGCGGTTTCCAGTGCGCGCGGAGTAGAGGCGGCCGCCTTGTGGTGGCTGCCGTCCGGCTCCTGCACATACACATCCGCCTTGGCGGCGATCGCTGACGGTGCCACGGGCGCCTGACCATTGGGCTGGATCAGAGTGTGCGAGATACGGCCAACGTGCCACAGCTGCAGGAATATCCGGCCGCCGGCGTTGTGTACCGAGTCGGTCACGGCCTTCCAGCCTTTAATCTGCTCTGCGCTGTGGATGCCGGGCGTCCAGGCATAGCCTTGCGCCTCGGGGCTGATCTGCACGCCTTCACTGATGATCAGGCCAGCGTTGGCGCGCTGGGTGTAGTACTCCACGTTCAGTGCCTGCGGCACGTTGCCGGGTTGGGCGGCGCGTTGGCGCGTCAGCGGCGCCATGACCACGCGGTTGGGCAGATCGAGGCTGCCCAGGCGGGCAGGTTGAAACAGGGTAGTGCTGGGCATGGATGTCTCCCGGATTCAGTCATCAGCGAATTACCAATGCCGGACATTATGGGGGTGGCAAACTTTTTAACAAGTACGTACGATTTGCGCAGTCACTTACCAAGAGGTAACTATTGATGGCCGAAGAGCAGCTGCGTATTGCCGCCAGCAAGCGCCTGGAGCGCGACGGCAAGGTCTACTCCACGCCGATTGAGGTTACCCTCGACGTGATTGGCGGCAAATGGAAGTCGGTGCTGGCCTACCACATCATTCAGGGCCCGCAGCGCTTTTCCGAGCTAAAGCGGCTGGTGCCGGGGATTACCGAGAAGATGCTGACCCAGACGCTACGTGAGCTGGAGCGCGACGGTGTGGTCAGTCGGACGGTGTTTGCCGAGGTGCCACCCCGGGTTGAATACCGGATCACCGAGCACGGCGCCAGTTTGCAGCCGGTACTGGCAGCGATGTGTGCGTGGGGCAGAGGGCACTGGCAGCAGGGCGCTGCCAGTACAGAGGATTAAAAGCGCGGGGCACAGCCCCGCGTTTTAGTCAGTGCTTCCTTAAGGCTCAGGCCGCTTGCGCTTCAGCCTGACGCAGCGCGCGGTTGAGGGCGCTGAACAGAGCACGGAAGGTAGCGGTGGTCAGGTTCTCGTCAATGCCGAAGCCGTGCAGCGGGCGGCCGTTATCGAGGCGAATCTCCACATAGGCGGCGGCTTTGGCGTTGCTGCCGGAGCCGATGGAGTGCTCGTGGTAATCCATGATCTCGATCTTGACCGGCAAGCCGGCGACCAACGCTTCCAGCGGGCCTTTGCCCAGGCCGCGCCAGTGCAGGGTGTCGCCCTTGTTGAGCACTTCCACGTCGACGGCACTGGTGCCGTTCTCTTCCTGCAAACGGTGACGAATCAGCGCGTAGGGGCTGGTGGCTTGCAGGTATTCTTTCTCCAGCAAGCCGTGAATCTGTGCGGCGGTCAGTTCCAGACCCAGGCGGTCGGTTTCACCCTGCACCACTTGGCTGAACTCAATCTGCATGCGGCGCGGCAGGCTGATGCCATATTCCTGCTCCAGCAGGTAGGTAATACCGCCCTTGCCTGACTGACTGTTGACGCGGATGACCGCCTCGTAGCTGCGGCCGATGTCCGCCGGGTCAATCGGCAGGTAGGGCACTTCCCAGACACCGTTCGGATCCTGCTGGCTGAAGCCCTTGCGGATCGCGTCCTGGTGCGAGCCGGAGAAGGCGGTGTGCACCAGATCGCCCACGTACGGGTGGCGTGGGTGCACCGGCAACTGGTTGCACTCCTCGACCACCTTGCGCACCGCGTCGATATCGGAGAAGTCCAGGCCGGGGTGCAGGCCCTGGGTGTACATGTTCAATGCAACGTTGACCAGGTCAACGTTGCCGGTGCGCTCGCCGTTGCCGAACAGGCAGCCTTCGACGCGGTCAGCACCGGCCATCAGGCCCAATTCGGTTGCAGCAACGCCAGTGCCGCGGTCGTTGTGGGTGTGCAGGCTCACCAGCACGCTGTCGCGGCGGCTGATGTGGCGGCAGAACCATTCGATCTGGTCGGCGTAGATGTTCGGCGTGGAGACCTCAACGGTGGCCGGCAGGTTGAGGATCACCTTGTTCTCCGGCGTCGGCTCCCAGACATCCAGCACCGCGTCACAGACCTGCACGGCAAAGTCCAGCTCGGTGGAGGTGAAGATCTCCGGTGAGTACTGGAAGGTCCACTGGGTTTCGGGCTGTTTGGCGGCCAGCTCCTTGATCA
>DBHE01000172.1 GCA_002296055.1 Pseudomonadaceae bacterium UBA836 | reverse complement strand
CTGCTGCAGGAAATCGGCATGTACTTCCACGCCGTGCGCAAGAAGTACCACCAGTTTGAAAGCGACTTCACCGGCGTCGACACCCGCGTGCAGGTCAACCAGGTGCCGGGCGGCATGATGTCCAACCTGGCCAACCAGCTGAAAGAGCAAGGCGCACTGGACCGCATCCAGGACGTATTCGCGGAGATTCCGCGCGTACGTGAAGACCTCGGCTTCCCGCCACTGGTTACCCCGACCTCGCAGATCGTCGGCACCCAGGCGGTATTCAACGTGCTGGCCGGCGAGCGCTACAAGACCATCACCAACGAGGTGAAGCTGTACCTGCAGGGCCGCTACGGTCAGGCACCGGGTGCGGTGAACGAGAAGCTGCGCCGTCAGGCCATCGGTGGCGAAGAAGTCATCGACGTACGCCCGGCCGACCTGCTCAAGCCGGAAATGGACCGTCTGCGCGGTGAAGTCGGCGCACTGGCCAAGTCGGAAGAAGACGTGCTGACCTTCGCCATGTTCCCGGACATCGGCCGCAAGTTCCTCGAAGAGCGCGAAGCCGGCACCCTGAAACCCGAGCAACTGCTGCCGGCACCGGGCGAAGGCGCCCCTGCCGCGTCCAGCGAAGGCGTACCGACCGAGTTCATCATCGATGTTCACGGCGAGTCCTACCGCGTCGACATCACCGGTGTTGGCGTCAAGGGCGACGGCAAGCGCCACTTCTACCTGAGCCTCGACGGCATGCCGGAAGAAGTGGTGTTCGAGCCGCTCAACGCCTTTGTTGGCGAAGGTGGCAGCAAGCGTAAGCAGGCCAGCGAGCCGGGCCACGTCACCACCAGCATGCCGGGCAACGTGGTTGACGTACTGGTCAAGGTCGGCGACACCGTCAAGGCCGGTCAGGCCGTCCTGGTCAGCGAAGCCATGAAGATGGAAAGCGAGATCCAGGCTGCCATCGCCGGTACCGTCAAGGCGGTTAACGTCGCCAAGGGCGACCGTGTGAACCCGGGCGAAATCCTGATCGAAATCGAGTAACAGCTACCCGCGGTGCGGCTGACCGGCCGCCCGCGGGCGCCTGCGAGGAAAGGCAAACATGGGTCTGGACCCCGTTGTACTGTTTTTCGTCTTTGGTTTGGTGGCAGGGCTGCTGAAAAGCGAGCTGAAACTGCCTCCAGCGCTGTATGAAACCCTGTCCATCCTGCTGCTGCTGGCCATTGGTCTGCATGGCGGGGTAGAGCTGGCGGCCCAGGCCAGTCCAGCGCTGCTGGCGCAGTCGCTGGCCGTGCTGGCTTTGGGCATCACGCTGCCGCTGCTGGCATTCCCGCTGTTGCGCGGCCTGCGCTTCGGGCGTATTGACGCCGCCAGCATCGCCGCGCACTACGGCTCGGTCAGCGCTGGTACCTTCGCCGTGGTGGTGGCCTATCTGCTGTCGCGCGACATCTTCTTTGAAAGCTACATGCCGCTGTTCGTCGCCATCCTTGAGGTACCGGCGATCATCGTCGGCATACTGCTGGCCAAAGGCGTGCGCCGCGATACCGACTGGAAGGCACTCGGACACGAGGTTTTTCTCGGCAAGAGTATCGTGCTGCTGCTGGGCGGTCTGATCATCGGCCTACTGGCCGGCAAGGAGCGTATTACCCCGCTGGAGCCGCTCTACACAACGGTGTTCAAGCCGGTGCTGGCGTTCTTCCTGCTGGAGATGGGCCTGATCGCCTCGCGCCACCTGGGCAGCCTGCGAACCACCGGCCTGCGCCTGGCGCTATTTGCTTTGCTGTTCCCGCTGCTTGGCGCGCTGCTCGGCGGCCTGCTGGGACAACTGCTGGGTTTGAGCGTGGGCGGCATGACAGTACTCGCGACGCTGGCAGCCAGTGGCTCCTACATCGCGGTGCCGGCTGCCATGCGTCTGGCCTTGCCCGAGGCGAACCCGGCGTTGTCGCTGACCGCATCGCTCGGCATCACCTTCCCGTTCAACATCCTGGTCGGCATACCGCTGTACCTGTCGCTGGCCCAGTGGCTCAGCAGCTGAGGAGCATCCTATGGACATGGCAACCCGCACCCTGTTGACGCTGATCTGCGAGGCGGCGCTGGAATCACGCCTGATCAAGGACCTGGAACAGCTCGGCGCCCCCGGCTGGACCGTCTCCGACGCGCGCGGCAACGGCAGTCGGGGTGAGCGAAACGCCGGCTGGGAGACCGACGGCAACATTCGTCTGGAAATCATCTGTAACCGACCGCTGGCCGAGAAGCTCGCTCGCCATCTGCAAGATACCTACTATGACAACTTCGCCATGGTCTGCTATCTGAGCGATGTTGAGGTCCTGCGCCCGGAAAAATTCTGAGCCTAATTCATCCCAAGGTGCCCCGCGCAGCTAACTCTGCGTCTATACAGGCATCCGTTACCGATAGAGAAGCCCGCATGAGCAATGATCCCAAGGCGCACGAAAGCGCCGATGAAGCCCTGAAGCATATTGTTGAAGGCTTTAACCGATTCCGTAACGAGGTTTACCCAGAGCAGCAAGAGCTGTTCAAGAAGCTCGCCCATGAGCAAACGCCGCGCGCGATGTTCATCACCTGTGCCGACTCACGCGTCGCCCCGGAGCTCATCACCCAAAGCTCGCCGGGTGACCTGTTCGTCTCGCGCAACGTAGGTAACGTGGTACCGCCGTACGGTCAGATGATGGGCGGCGTTTCCACCGCCATTGAGTTCGCCGTACTGGCGCTGAACGTGCACCACATCATCATCTGCGGGCACTCCGACTGCGGCGCGATGAAAGCGGTACTCAACCCGGCCACACTCGATTCGCTGCCGACCGTAAAGGCCTGGCTGCGCCACGCCGAGGTAGCCAAGATTGTGGTTGAAGACAACTGCAGCTGTCAGGATGAGAAGCTGAGCATGATGACCGAGGAGAACGTCATCGCCCAGTTGCAGCATCTGGCGACCCACCCTTCGGTCGCATCACGCCTGGCCCGCGGTGAGCTGTTCATCCATGGCTGGGTCTACGACATCGAGACCGCCCAGATTCGCGCCTACGACGCCGAGACCAACGAGTTCCGCCAGATTGGCGACGGCCCCGTGCCGGTGGCCACACCACGTGCGCGCTACCCAGGCCGCGCCTGACGACGGACTGCATTCAGTATTGCCTGCATTACAGGTATACTGCGCCGTCTGTTTAGCGGCAGGCCCTCGATAAGCCTGCACTCTCCAAGCAAGCCACGCCAGTTCGCTGCCGTGGCTTGTTGGTTTCTGCCGCCGAGGCGGCCCTGATGAGCGAGGCACTACAGATGACCGCACTGGTTGGCGTGATCATGGGCTCCAAGTCCGACTGGTCCACCCTGAGCCATACGGCCGACATGCTTGAACAGCTGGGTATTCCCTACGAAGTGAAGGTGGTGTCTGCCCACCGCACCCCCGACCTGCTGTTCCAATACGCTGAAGAAGCGGCCGATCGCGGCATCGAAGTGATCATCGCCGGCGCTGGCGGCGCAGCCCACCTGCCGGGCATGTGCGCCGCCAAGACCCACCTGCCGGTGCTCGGCGTACCGGTGCAGTCCTCCATGCTCTCTGGTGTCGACTCGCTGCTGTCCATCGTGCAAATGCCAGCAGGTGTTCCGGTCGCCACCCTCGCTATCGGCAAGGCTGGTGCAGTCAATGCCGCACTGCTGTCAGCCAGCATCCTTGGCGGTAAGCACCCGCAGTTCGGCAAGGCCCTGCAGGATTTCCGCAGCCAGCAGACCGACAACGTGCTGAACAACCCAGACCCGCGTCAGGCTTGAGGAATCGGATATGAAGATCGGTGTCATCGGTGGTGGACAACTGGGTCGCATGCTGGCATTGGCCGGCACCCCGCTCGGCCAACAGTTCGCGTTTCTCGACCCGGCCCCGGACGCCTGCGCCCAGGCCCTCGGTGAGCACATCCGCGCCGATTACAACGACACCGATCACCTGCGCCAGCTGGCCGATGAAGTAGACGTGGTGACCTTCGAGTTTGAAAGCGTCCCCGCCGAAACCGTTGCCTTCCTGTCGCAGTTCGTTCCGGTCTACCCGAACGCTGAATCGCTGCGCATCGCCCGTGACCGCTGGTTTGAGAAATCGATGTTCCAGGACCTCGGCATCCCGACCCCGGAGTTTGTCGACATCCAGTCGCAGGACAACCTCGATGCCGCGGTCAAGCGCATCGGCCTGCCGGCGGTGATGAAAACCCGCACCCTGGGGTATGACGGCAAGGGCCAGAAGGTCCTGCGCCACCCGGAAGACGTGGTTGGCGCCTTCGCCGAACTGGGCAGCGTGCCCTGCATCCTGGAAGGTTTTGTGCCCTTCAGCGGCGAAGTCTCGCTGATAGCCGTGCGCGCCCGCGACGGGGAAACCCGCTTCTACCCGCTGGTGCACAACACCCACGAGAACGGCATCCTCAAGCTGTCTGTTGCCAGCACCGCGCATCCGCTGCAGGCGCTGGCCGAAGACTACGTTGGCCGCGTACTCGACAAGCTGGACTACGTCGGCGTGCTGGCCTTCGAATTCTTTGAAGTCGACGGCGGCCTGAAAGCCAACGAGATTGCCCCACGCGTGCACAACTCCGGCCACTGGACCATCGAAGGCGCCGAGTGCAGCCAGTTCGAAAACCACCTGCGCGCCATCGCCGGCCTGCCGCTGGGGTCGACCGCCAAGGTCGGTGAAAGCGCGATGCTGAACTTTATCGGTGAAGTGCCGGCCGTCGAGGCAGTCAGCGCCATCGAGCACTGCCACCTGCACCACTACGGCAAGGCCTTCAAAGCCGGCCGCAAAGTCGGCCACGCCACCCTGCGCTGCCCGGATATGGCGGCGCTGAAAGCGGGTATCGCCGAGGTTGAGGCGCTGATCGCCAAGTGATGGTTTTGGTGTATTGAACAGCAAAGGCGCAGCACTTGGTGTTGCGCCTTTTTTGTTGGGTTAAATATTCAGAAGCGACAACTGCACGGACCCACTCCCCGTTT
>DBHE01000092.1 GCA_002296055.1 Pseudomonadaceae bacterium UBA836 | reverse complement strand
GTTGGGGCCGACGTTGGTGATCTGCGACAGCGCGACCCCGGCGACCCCGGCGATACCGGAACCCAGACCAAAGGTCAGGGCGTCGATCCAGTTGGAACGCACACCCACTGCGCGGGCCATGGCGCGGTTCTGCGAGACGGCGCGGACCTTGAGACCGAGGGTGGTGCGTTTCATCACCAGCAGCAGGGCGAAGAACACCGCCAGCCCGAACAGCAGGATGTACAGACGGGTATAGGTGATCGACAGCACCGGGTTGATGCTCAGGGTACCGCTGATCCACTCGGGTGAGGTGACCGAACGGTTGAGCGGGCTGAACAGGGTGCGTACCGCCTGCTGCAGCACCAGGCTGAGGCCAAAGGTCGCCAGCAGGGTTTCCAGCGGGCGGCCGTAGAGGAAGCGGATCACGCCGCGTTCGATGGCGATGCCGACCAGCGCGGTGATCAGAAACGCTGCCGGAATGGCGATTAGCAGGCTCCATTCGATCAGGTTGGGGAACAGCACCTGAATACCCCAGGTGGTGTAGGCGCCGATCATGATCAGCTCGCCGTGGGCCATGTTGATCACGCCCATCACGCCGAAGGTGATGGCCAGGCCGATTGCGGCCAGCAGCAGGATCGAGCCCAGGCTGAGGCCAAAGAATACGTTCTCGATGAAACGGTAGAACTCGATGCGGCCCTGAATGGATTCAATCGCCTTGGCGGCAGCGCTGCGCAACTCGGCGTCTTCATCGTTCTCGGCGACGCTGCGCAGGGCGTTGCGGGCTTCCTGCTCGAGGGAGCCGCTGAGGGTATCGATGGCGGCCATGCGTTGATCGCGGTCGCCGGTTTGCAGGTCGAACAGGGCCAGTGCTGCGTCGATCGCGTCGCTGACGCGGCCGGATTCTTCGGTTGGCTGGTGCTCGCGCAGCAGGGCGGCGGTCTCGCCGTCTACACCGTCACGGATAAAGCGCTGTACGGCGTCATAGCGTTTGTCGCTATCGGGGTGGCTGAGGTTGAGCTGGGCAACCATGCCGCGCAGCTGGGTGCGCAGGCTGTTGTTCACCGGGATGCGGCGCAGCCCGGCAGCGCCGGTCAGGTCTGAGCCATCCAGGGCGTTGGTCAGTTGGTCACCGCTGCGAATGGCGATGACCGGTGGCTTGTCCTTGCTGGCCAGCAGATCGCCGGCAACAAGGGCGTTGAGAATATCGGCCAGACGTTCGTCTTGATGGGTGGCCAGTTGCTCGACGGTGGCTGCGCGCTGGCGCAGGTTGCCGGTCGCCAGTTGGCTGACCAGTTCGTCGAAGGTGGGTTGGGCAGGGGCTGGTTCAGCCTCCTGGGCGCTGGCGTGCAGGGGCAGACTGCACACACACAGCAGCAGCAAACGGGTAAGCCATTGCTGCACGGCATGCCGGGGTGTCAGACGGCAGATGGAGTTCATGGCATCGTCCTGATTGAGGTTCACGCTGAACATGCAACCGGGGCGTGATGGGCGCCCCGGTTACAGGGGCGGGCGCTGGGCCCGCCGTCAGATGGCGGCTGATTACTCGACGGTGGCGCCGACGCAGCTCTTGGTCTGGGTGTTGTAGTTGCCGCAGCTGATCGGCGCGGTCCAGTCGGAGATCAGGTCCTTGCTGCCTTCCAGGTAGTCGGACCAGGCGTCGCCCGGGACCAGCTCTTCGGTGCGGGAAACGGTCAGGAACTGGCCATCGTTCTGGATTTCACCGATCAGGACCGGCTTGGTGATGTGGTGGTTCGGCAGCATTTTGCTGGTACCGCCAGTCAGGTTCGGAACTTCCACGCCAACCATGGCATCGATGACCTTGTCGGTATCGGTAGTGCCGGCTGCTTCAACCGCTTTGACCCACATGTTGAAGCCGATGTAGTGCGCTTCCATCGGGTCATTGGTGACGCGCTTGGTGTCGCCGATATAGTCGTGCCAGGCCTTGATGAAGGCTTCGTTTTCCGGGGTCTCCTCGCTCATGAAGTAGTTCCAGGCAGCCATGTGGCCGACCAGCGGAGCGGTGTCGATACCGGACAGTTCTTCTTCACCAACGGAGAAGGCTACAACCGGGATGTCTTCGGCGGACACGCCCTGGTTACCCAGTTCGCGGTAGAAGGGCACGTTGGCGTCGCCGTTGATGGTGGAGACCACGGCAGTCTTCTTGCCAGCGCTGCCGAAACGCTTGATCTCGGCAACGATGTTCTGCCAGTCAGCATGGCCGAACGGGGTGTAGTTGATCATGATGTCTTCTTCAGCCACACCGTTGGCCTTCAGATAGGCCTCCAGAATGCGGTTGGTGGTGCGCGGGTAGACGTAGTCGGTACCGGCCAGAACCCAGCGCTCGACGCCGACTTCATCCTTCAGGTAGTCAACCGCCGGAATGGCTTGCTGGTTCGGCGCAGCGCCGGTGTAGAACACGTTGCGGGAAGACTCTTCGCCTTCGTACTGAACCGGGTAGAACAGGATGCCGTTCAGCTCTTCAACGACGGGCAGAACCGATTTACGCGAAACGGAAGTCCAGCAGCCGAAGATGGCGTCCACGCCGTGCTGTTCCAGCAGTTCACGGGTACGTTCGGCGAACAGCGGCCAGTTGGAGGCCGGGTCAACGACAACGGGTTCGAGCTGTTTACCGAGCAGGCCGCCTTTCTTGTTCTGCTCTTCGATCAGCATCAGCATGGTGTCTTTGAGCGTGGTTTCCGAGATAGCCATGGTGCCGGACAGCGAGTGCAGCACGCCGACCTTGATGGTTTCCTCGGCCTGGGCGCTCATTGCCCCAAGAGCCATGCCACAGGCAACGCCCAGCGCGCCGACCTGTTTGACGATCTTCTTCAGAGTCATGTTCCTTTCCTTCTCTGTTGTTGTCTGGAGTGCCGGCAGGTGTTTCGCCGCCTGCCGAGCAAAGAGAAGGGAACGTGCCAATGTTTGACAATGCGTGACAATGTCAGCGGCAGGCCGCGTTCTTGC
>DBHE01000059.1 GCA_002296055.1 Pseudomonadaceae bacterium UBA836 | reverse complement strand
ATCTACGACAAGCCGATGATCTACTATCCGCTGTCGGTGCTGATGCTGGCCGGCATCCGTGAGATCCTGATCATCTCCACGCCGCACGACCTGCCCAACTTTCGCAATCTGCTGGGCGATGGCAGCGACTTTGGCATTCACCTCAGCTACGCAGAGCAGCCCTCTCCAGACGGTCTGGCCCAGGCCTTTCTGATCGGTGAGGAGTTCATTGGCGACAGTAACGTCTGCCTGATTCTGGGCGACAACATCTTCTATGGCTACGGCTTCAGCGCCATGCTCAACGAAGCGGCCCAGCGCGGCAGTGGTGCCACCGTGTTCGGTTATCACGTGAGCGACCCCGAGCGCTTTGGTGTGGTTGAATTTGATGACCAAGGCATGGCGGTATCGATTGAAGAAAAGCCGGCCCAGCCCAAATCCAACTACGCCGTGACCGGCCTGTATTTCTACGACAACGATGTAATCGAGATCGCCCGCGGCATCAAACCATCGGCTCGGGGCGAGCTGGAAATCACCGACGTGAACATGGCGTACCTGGAGCGCGGCGACCTCAACGTCAGCCTGCTTGGGCGCGGTTTTGCCTGGCTGGACACCGGCACCCACGACTCACTGATGGACGCCAGTTCCTTTGTGCAAACCATCGAGGCGCGCCAGGGCCTGAAGGTTGCCTGCCTGGAGGAAATTGCCTACCGCCAGGGCTGGCTCAGCGCCGACACCCTGCGCGCCGAGGCCAGCGCCCTGAGCAAGACGGGCTACGGCCAGTATCTGTTGCGCCTGCTGCAGCAGGACGGCCAACCATGAAGGTACGCGAAACCGCGCTGCCCGGCGTACTGATTCTGGAACCTCGGGTGTTCGGCGACAGCCGAGGCTTCTTTATTGAAACCTTTCAAACCGAACGCTACGCCGAGCTGGGCATCACCCAGCCCTTTGTGCAGGACAATCACTCGCGCTCGGCACGCGGCGTACTGCGTGGCCTGCATTTCCAGCGCAGTCGTCCGCAGGGCAAGCTGGTGCGCGTCAGCCGCGGCTGCGTATTCGACGTAGTACTGGATATCAACCCGGACTCACCGACCTGTGGGCAGCACGCCTCTGCCATTCTCTCAGACGACAACCACCTGCAGATGTGGGTGCCACCGGGCTACGCCCATGGTTTTTGCGTGCTTAGCGAGATAGCCGACTTCGAGTACAAATGTACCGATTTCTACCAACCCCAGGATGAAGGCGGTGTGCTCTGGAATGACCCGGCGCTGGCAATCGACTGGCCCGTCAGCGATCCGAAACTGTCTGACAAGGACCGCCAGAACCCCACACTGCAAACACTACTGGCAAGCAGGCATAGCTGATGCGCGTTCTCCTCACCGGGGGCAGCGGTCAGGTCGGCCACGCCCTGCTTGCCTGCAAGCCGCAGGGCATTGAGTGTCTGGCGCCCAGCTCCCGTGAGCTGGACCTGAGCGAGCCGCAGCAGATCAGCCAGTTGCTGAGCCACTGGCGGCCCGAGCTGATTATCAACGCCGCGGCCTACACCGCCGTTGACCGCGCCGAAAGCGAACCCGAACGCGCCTTCGCCATCAACGCTAGTGCCGTCGAGCACCTCAGCACGGCAGCCAGCGCCATTGGCGCACGGCTATTTCAGCTGTCCACCGACTACGTCTTCCCCGGTGACACAGGCTCCGCACTGGCAGAAGACGCCCCCTGCAAGCCGATCAATGTCTACGGCGCCAGCAAACTGGCAGGCGAGCAGGCAGCGCTGGCCTTGGGCGAGCAGGCGCTGGTGCTGCGTACCAGTTGGGTATTCGGCGCGCACGGCGGCAACTTTGTAAAAACCATGCTGCGCCTCGGCGCCGAACGCCAGCAGTTGGGTATCGTCTGCGATCAGACAGGCGGCCCGACGCCGGCGCAAGCTATCGCTCAAACCTTGTGGAAGCTGGCAGCGCTACCCGGCGCTCACGGGGCCTTTCATTACAGCGGCAACCCGCCCTGCAGCTGGTATGACTTTGCCCAGCGTATCTTCGCCAACGCCGTGCAGCTGGGCCTGCTCAAGCAAGCACCAATACTCTCACCGCTGACCAGCGCCGAGTACCCCACCCCCGCACGGCGCCCCGCCTCGGCCATTCTTGACTGCACGCGCCTGCAGCGTGAATGCGGTATTACTCAACCCGACTGGGCCAGCGCACTGACCTCCTGCCTGCAACAGATGACAACCCCGTGAAGATCGCCTGAACGGCGCTCCGGTGACACGTCGCTGTCATCTGTCTGGGTTTAGCTGGTGTCGACTCCGACCTGCGCGCCATCGGCGTGCGCTGACCGACTGACACCGAGGTGCCCATGTACGCTGAGAAAGCCGTTATTCGCGTGCACCGTGACTTGAAGGTGCACACCTGGTTTTACCCCAACCCCGAGACCGATGCGACCATCATTCTGGTCAACGGCTCGCTGGCCACAGCAGCCTCCTTTGGCCAGACCCTGCGCTATCTGCAGCCCCTGTTCAACGTGGTGCTATTTGACCAGCCCTACAGCGGCCATTCGCGGGCCCACAACCCGACCCTGCCGTTGATTGGCAAGGAAGACGAAGCGCTGATTCTGCTGGATCTGATCGAACACTTTCGCGCCGACCACCTGATGTCCTTTTCCTGGGGCGGCGTAGCGGCGATGCTGGCGCTGGCCCAGCGCCCTGCGCGGATTCGCCGGGCACTGGTAACCTCCTTTGCGCCGGTGCTCAACCCAGCCATGCAGGACTATCTCGCGCGCGGCAAGACCCACCTGGCTGCCTGCAACCGCCAGGCTATCGGCGAGCTGATCAACGAAACTATTGGCGAGCACCTGCCCTCGCTCTACAAGCGCTGCAACTTCCGTCACGTCAGCAGCCTGGAGGAGCACGAGTACGGCCAGATGCTGTTCCATATCCGCCAGGTGTTGGAGCTGGATGCCGATCAGTACATGCGCTGCGTGAGCAATATCGATATTCCGCTGCTGTTTATCAATGGCGAGTGGGACAGGTACACCGGGCCGGCGGACGCGCGGCACTTCGCCGACCTGGCGCGCAACGCTCGCTTTGCCAGCATTGCTCACACCGGGCACTTTCTGGATATGGAGCACAAGACCGCCTGGCAGGATATGCGCGCCGCGATAGAGGGCTTTGTGCTGCAGGCACCCGCCACAGGCAACCAACAGCGCCTGGCGCTGGCCGGCTGACAATAAAAAACCCCGGCGAGAGCGCCGGGGTTTTCCGTACAACAGGCAAAACGTTACGGGTTCATCGAGTCGAACACGGTCTTCTCGTCGCTGGCCGCTTGCGCACGCAGGCCAATCAGTTGCTTGATCTTGCGATGCGGGAAGACATAGAACTGATCCTCTTCCACCGCCTTGACCGTCATTTCCGCAATATCGGACGCCTGAATCTTGCCTTTCTGAATCGCAGCCTTGGTCAGCTCAGCGCGCTTAAGCGCGGTTTCGCTCAGCTCAACGGTGTCACCCTTGTCAGCCGGGCGGTTGCGCGCCGACTCGTGAATGCCGGTGGGGAAGAACGCCGGGCACAGGCAGGTCACGCCAACATTGGCACCGGCGTCACGCAGGTCCAGCGCCAAGGTTTCGGACAGCGCCACAACCGAGTGTTTGGTGACGTTGTAAACCGACATGTTCGGCCCGTTGACCCAGCCAGCCGCCGAGGCGGTGTTAACGATGTGACCTTCGCCCTGGGCGATCATCATCGGAGTGAAGGTCTTTACACCCCAGACCACGCCGTACAGGTTGACGCCCATGACCCATTCCCAGTCATCGACAGTGTTTTCCCAGGCTGCACCACCGACACTCACGCCCGCGTTGTTGAACAGTACATGAGCAGCGCCAAAGCGCGAGGTGCACAGCTCGGCCAGCGCCTGCAACTGCTCCAGCTTGGAGACGTCCAGTCGCATGGTGGCGCTTTCGGTGCCAGGGGTCTGGGCCTCGACCAGGCGCAGGGTTTCCTGCATGCCCTTCTCGTCTACATCGCCCAACACCAGCTTCATACCACGCGCCGCACAGCACAGCGCCAGCTCACGTCCCAGACCGCTACCACCGCCGGTGATAACCGCCACCTTGCCCTGAAGTTGTTGCATGCCGTGCCTCCTCTCTGTCTGCGTGATGGGCAGACTGATTGAATATAAATTGGATGAATAGCATGCCGTGTCGCCCACTCCGCCGCCAGCGCTATCGGCGTGCTTGATCGCTCGGCAGCAATCCGGTTTATGAACCCTGATCCATGCCCTATAGTTCTAGAGTGTGTTGAGGTTTCGTGCATCCGTCTGTTGCTGTCTGTAAAGCAGCGAACCAAGGAGCGAGGAGCCTGGAGTCATCATTGCTTGCCTGCGCTTCCCCTGCGGGGCTGGCGCACAAACATGCTTCCGGCATTTTTGTGGTCATGCCAAATAAGCGACGCCGAGTGGCGACTTTACAGACGCAACCTCGGCGCCCCTACCCGCAGGTACGGGGCTATTATTTGGGCAGGCGGATGAACAAAACGTCAACAGACCCTAGTACGCGCTGACTGCACAAGGACGATAACCATGCTACGCGTCACCACTCTTTGCCTGCTCCTGCTGGCCACCAGCGCCACGGCAGCGGAACCGTTGCGCCTGAATACGGATATCTTCCCGCCCTATCAGGTGCGCGAGGGTGACCAGCTAAGCGGCAGCTCAATCAAGGCGCTGGCCTGCATTTTCGACGCACTGGATATGGAGTATCAGATCAGAGTTTTGCCGTGGGAGCGGGCTATCCAGGAAGTGGGCGATGACAAGGCGGACGGCTTTTTTTCAGCCACACGGATGAACCGCGCCAACAATTTCGCCACCCTGTCGGCGCCGCTGGCGCTGGAAAAATGGTACTGGTACAGCAACCAGGATCGACCTCTGCAGCCAGCTGAAGGTCGAGCACCGCTGCGAGTAGCGGGCATTCGCGGCAGCAACGAAGCCAACTGGCTACGCCAACGCGGGTACCGAGTGGACCCGCTAGTCAGCAGCACTAGCCAGCTACTGCAACTATTACAGCGCGAACGCATTGACGCGTTTCTGGCTGACCAGCAAACGCTGCGCATTGAACTGACACGCCAACCCACCGTGCTGCGCCCGCGCCATGCACGCTTCCAGCAATACACCACACTGGGCGTCTATTTCGCCAATCGCTACCTGCAGCGCCACCCGGGCTTTATGGAGCGATTCAATCAGCAGGTGTTTGACTGTCTGCCCGAAATTGGCGTGCTGCACGCCGATGAACGCCAGCGTTTGCAAAAGCTCTACAACCTGCTGTTTGCCTCGTGGCGTCACGAGCCCCGTCTGATCGAGGCAGTCATGCAGCACAATAGCCAGCACAACCAACTGTCGCTCCCGCAAATCCACACGCGGGACCAGCAGTGGCAGCAAGAGCGCGCCGAGGGCGGCGGGCCGCTAATTGATGCCGTCATGCAAAACCCCACCGCCGATTGGCTGCGCGCACGGCAACAAGAGCACGACGGGCTGGTCAGTGAGATCCTGCTGACAGGCCAGCAAGGACTGAACGTAGCCACCAGCAACCTCAGCACCGACTACTGGCAGGGAGATGAAGCCAAATTTGCTGAACCCTTTTTTGCCAGCGAAGGACAGCCCTACATGGGGCAACTGGGGTACGATCAATCCACTCGCCGCTATCAGGTACACATCAGCAGCGGCGTCCGTAATCCACACAGCGGAGAGGTCATTGGTGTGCTGATTATCGGACTCGATATCGAACAAGCCTTGCGCATGGAAAATGCGCTGCACGACGGAGCCCTTGCGAATTGAAACGCCTGCTTTTATTGGTACTGGCCAGCGCCGTGAGCGCCTGCGCAGCGCCCCCACCTGCCCCGCTGGACACCTCGCTGGCGCGCGTCTCGCTGGAAACCGAGGCTGGCAACCGGCTGCACGCCGAGCGGCTAGACGGCGAGCCTGTGCGCAGCCTGCAGTTTCCCGACCTGCCCGCTGGCGCGCATCGACTGGAAGTGCGCTTTATGTTTGAAGTAGCCGGCGGTGGCGGCGAGGCCAACGGTGGCTTCAACAGCGGCGAACGACGCTGCATCCTGGCCATCGACTACCCTGACTTTCAGGCTGGCAAGCGCTATCGCATTCACGCCTCGCGCCGTGGCTGGCGTCCAGCCGGCTGGCTGCTGGACGCTGACACCGGGAGCAAGCTGGCGAGCGCAGAAGAGGTACGTTGCGGGCCCGGCGTTTAAATCCAGCCTGCGCGCCGCCACTGCGCCAACCATTGCAACTCATCACTGGTCTGCCCGGCCGGCCGGTATTCGGCAGCCAACCAGCCCTGATAGCCCGCCTGCTGCAGGGCCGCCAGCGCCGATGTGTAATCTATCGCGCCGGTACCCGGCGCGCCGCGACCCGGTGCATCGGCAAACTGCACGTGACCAATACGGCCTGCCAGGCTGGCAATAGACTCGGGCAGCACTTCGCCCAGGCGCGCCATATGGTAGAGATCAAGCTGGGCATGGCAGTTAGGGTGGTTTACATCGGCTACCAACTCCGCCAGTTCAGCTGCCCCGGAGACCAGAAAACCCGGCATATCCAAACGATTGATGGCTTCACAGCAAACCCGGATACCCAGTTCGGCGAAGGCATCAGCGGCGCGCCGCAGGTTGGTTACCAGACACGACAACGCAGCGGGTCGCTCAACATCCGCCGCCAAGCGGCCCGGCAGCACGTTGATGCGCTCAGGCCGAGCCACCGCCGCGTAGCGCAGCGCCTGTGCCAAGGCGGCGTCAAATTCCGCCTGCCGCGCAGGGACAGCAGCCAACCCGGCGCCGCCCTGCATAAAATCGCCCGCCGGCAGGTTCATCAGTACCAGCGGCAGTTGGGCGTCACTTAACGCGGCGGCCAGCTCGTCGGCCGGCGTCTCATAGGGAAACTGAATTTCCACGCCGGCGAACCCCGCCTGACGCGCAGCGTCGATCCGCGCCAACAGCGGAAGCTCGGTAAACAGTAACGATAGATTGGCAGCCAGCGGCCAGCTCATGGTCGTACCTCCACGAAAAGGGCCTGCCAGTGTACGGGATGCGCTCTCATAACAGCCAAACCGTTGCTTCGCCTGCGGCGTTTTTTTCACTACACTGCGCTCACGCCTCGCCCGAGTGGACCCTCGGGCCCGAGTCATCCGCTATTGAACCGGAGAAAAACCATGTCCACACGCAATCGCCCCATGGCGCTGCTTGCAGGCCTGTGCCTGTCTGTCGCCACCCTGTTCACCGCCACGGCCCAGGCCGAGACCACCACCTTGCGCGTCTCCGCCATCCCCGATGAAGCGCCTACCGAGCTACAGCGCAAATTCGAACCGCTGGGCAAGTATCTGGAAGCAGAACTGGGCATGCCCGTGGAATTTCAACCGGTATCCGACTACGCCGGCGTAGTCGAAGCGCTGGCCGCCAAGCGCCTGGACCTGGCCTGGCTGGGTGGCTTCACCTTCGTACAGGCCAAGCTGCGCACCGGCAACGCTATTCCGCTGGTACAGCGCGAGCAGGACGAAGTCTTCACCAGTACCTTTATCACTGCTGATCCCGACGTTCAGAGCCACGCCGACCTGGAAGGCAAGAGCTTTGCTTTCGGCTCGGTGTCCTCCACCTCCGGGCACCTGATGCCGCGCTACTTCCTGCAGCAAGACGGCATCGATCCAGACGCCTTCTTCAGCCGCGTCGGCTTTTCCGGCGCCCACGACGCAACCGTAGCCTGGGTCGAGTCAGGCAAGGTGGATGCTGGCGTGCTCAACTCCTCCGTATGGGAAAAGCTGCTGGAAGAAAACAAGGTCAACACCGACAAAGTGCGGGTCTACACCACTACCCCGACCTACTATGACTACAACTGGACCGTGCGCGGCGACCTGGAGCCCGAACTGGTTGAGCGCATCAAGGCCGCCTTCCTGGCGTTGGACCCGGCCAACCCGGAACACAAGGCCATCCTTGATCTGCAGCGCGCCTCCCGCTTTATTGCTACCGCGCCTGAAAACTACGAAGGTATCGAGCAAGCCGCCCGCGCTGCCGGCCTGCTGGAGTGAGTCTGCGCCTGTCCGGGGTGAGCTATGTTCACCCCAACGGGCAGCGGGCACTGCACGACATTGACCTACAGCTGGAGGCCGGCGAGCAGGTGGCTATTATCGGCCCCTCGGGCGCCGGCAAAACCACACTGCTACGTCTGCTGGCCACCAGTCTGCAGCCAACCAGTGGCAGCCTGACGCTGTTGGACCAGCAGCCGGTCAATTTGCACGGCCGCCCCCTGCGCCAGCTACGCAGCCGCATCGGCCTGATTCACCAGAGCCCGCCACTGCCGCCGCGTCAGCGCGTGGTCACCGCGGTACTGGCTGGTCGACTAGGTCAGTGGTCTCTAGCCCGCGCCCTGCTCTCGCTCTGCTACCCGCTGGACGCCACCGGCGCTGAGCGCGAACTCGCACGTCTGGATCTGGCCGACAAGCTGTTCCAGCGCTGCGATCAGCTATCTGGTGGCCAACAGCAACGTGTCGGCATAGCCCGCACGTTATACCAGCAGCCTGATCTGCTGCTGGCTGACGAGCCGGTGTCAGCCATGGACCCGGTACTGGCCGACCACACCCTGGCATTGCTCGGGGAGGTGGCGCGCGAGCGTGGTGTGCCGCTAATCGCCAGCCTGCATGCCGTAGAGTTGGCGCTGCGCCACTTTCCACGGGTACTGGGCCTGCGCGATGGCCGCGTGCTCTTTGACAAGGCCAGTACGCAGGTCAGTCAGCAGGACCTGTCGGCGCTCTATGCCAATGCCAGCCTGAGCACCGCCACGCCGTCACCAGACAGCCCGGTCGCCACTGTGCGGCCAGGCCGCTGCTGAGCCACACCGAATGATCCGTCAGGCCCATCGCTGGCATCCTCACGACCCAGCCGCCCTGCCCAGAGCGCTGATCACCCTGCTGCTGATTGCTCTGTTATGGCCTGGCCTGCAACTGACCGAGTTCCGGCCGCAAACACTGTTCAACAGCCAGAGCCTGGACACCATTGGGCGCTTTCTAGCAGGTTTCTGGCCGCCAGAGCGCGAGCCAGAGTTTCTGCGCCTGTTGGCCAAGGCCACCCTGGAAACTCTGGCCATGGCCACCGCCGGCATGACCCTGGCACTGCTGCTGGCGATACCAGCGGCGCTGCTGGCGACCCGCGCGCTGTCCATCTCGCGGCTACTGAGCGGCCGCGCCGGCCTGCCCGGTCGACTGCTGCGCTACCCCGTGCGCCTGCTGTTGATGGTGCTGCGCAGCATTCCGGAGATTGTCTGGGCACTGCTGTTTGTGCGCGCAGTTGGCCTGGGGCCAACCGCCGGGGTACTGGCCATCGCCATCACCTACAGCGGCATGCTGGGCAAGGTCTACGCAGAAATTCTGGAGTCAGTAGACGCAGCACCCGCGCGCGCCCTGCTACTCGGCGGCAGCTCACGTCTGGCGGCGTTCTTTTATGGGCTACTGCCTAATGCCGCCCAGGAACTGACGTCTTATACCCTTTACCGCTGGGAGTGTGCCGTACGCGCC
The DNA here is from genome assembly GCA_002296055.1 of Pseudomonadaceae bacterium UBA836. Lineage (GTDB taxonomy): Bacteria > Pseudomonadota > Gammaproteobacteria > Pseudomonadales > Pseudomonadaceae > Halopseudomonas. Next base: position 2,878 of record DBHE01000059.1, on the reverse strand, counting down.
TCGGTGGTCATGGGGTTTGTCGGCGCAGGCGGCCTGGGGCAGATGATCGACCTGTCGATCCGCATGTTTGCCGGCGGCGAGGTGGTGAGTATCCTGATTACCTTCTTGCTGCTGGTGCTGCTGGCAGATCAGATAAGCCTGCTGCTGCGTCGGAGGCTGGCATGAGACGCACACTGGGCAACCTGCTGACCCTCGGCCTGCTGCTGGCAGCAGTGCTGGCCTCGTTCATCTGGCTACAGCTTGATTTGAGCGCCCTGCTAACAGCAGACGGTCGAAGCCAGATGCACAGCTACGCGGCGGCGTTCTTCCCACCCAACACCAGCCCTGCCTGGCTGGCCAAGCTGTGGCACGGCGCGCTGGAAACCCTAGCCATTTCCGCGATTGGCACGCTGCTGGCTGCCATCTTCGGCGCTCTGTTCAGCCTGCTGGCGGCCGGCCGCCTGGGCGGAGCAGCCCGCGCGCTTTGTCGTCTGCTGCTCAACGCCCTGCGTTCGGTGCCTGAACTGGTGTGGGCCGCACTAATGGTGCTGGCTGCTGGCCTCGGCCCCTTTGCCGGCACCCTGGCGCTGGCTCTGCATACCACCGGTGTGCTGGGCCGGCTGTTTGCCGAGGCGCTGGAGAACACGCCATCCGCGCCCGCGCAGGCCCTGCGCGACGCTGGCGCCGGGCGTGTCGCAGCCTTTCTCTATGGCACCCTGCCCAGCGTGCTGCCGCAATGGCTGTCCTACAGCCTGTATCGCTGGGAAAACAACATTCGCATGGCCGCCGTGCTGGGCTTCGTTGGCGCCGGCGGGCTCGGCCAGATGCTGCACGTCACCCTGAGTCTGTTCCAACAGTCGAAGGCGGCAAGCGTGATCATTGCGATGCTGGTGATGGTGCTGCTGGTCGACGCGCTAAGCGGCTGGATTCGCGCCAGGTTGGGTAGTTAGCCGGCCCGTTCCTGCACCAGCACCCAAGGACGAATCACTACCGCCCACAGGGTATCAGGCTGGCGTTCCGCCCAATCAGCGGCCTGGCTGTCACTGGCCACCTGCAGTTGTCCGGCATCCATCCAGCCCTTGATAGCCTCGCTGTTGTCTTCCATCATCGCCGCCGCTACCGCCACCAGGTCAAGCTGCGGCGCCACCGCGAGCAAATCGCCACGCGCGAAATGCGGCTCCAACACGCTCCATTCAATTTGAGCGGTAGCGCCAAGAATGGCCGCGTAGGCCTCGTCCGAGACTGTCATTGCCGTTAAAACTCCCCTTGTGTTCGGGCCGAAGCATACAAGGGAAGCCCGGATCAGCGCCACAACCCGCCCCCGCCTGGTATCTTGCCGCGCAGGCAAAATCGCCGGAAAAGGGTAATGTGAACGTGAACATGTCGCCATACAGACAGAATGTTGCAGTTTACGGACATAGCTCCAGATTGTGCACGACCGGCTTTCCCTGCCGGCTTGGCGGTTGCTAAACTGCGCCGGTACAGTTCCGAATACCGTTTGTATTCTTCACTTATCAAAGTACAAGCCAACACGACTTCGGCATAACAACACAAGCGAGCAGATGACATGAAAATGGCACACAAGAAAGCACTTTCCCGGATGATCGCCGCCGCCGCACTGGCAGGCGCCAGCAGCTATGCGCTGGCTGCCGACACCATCAAGATCGCGCTGGCCGGCCCGGTTACCGGCCCGGTTGCCCAGTATGGCGACATGCAGTTCATCGGCGCCAAGATGGCCATCGAGCAGATCAACCAGGCTGGCGGCGTGAACGGCGCTCAGCTTGAAGGCGTGGTGTTTGACGATGCCTGTGACCCCAAACAGGCGGTCGCCGTTGCCAACCGCATCGTCAACGAGGGCATCAGCTTTGTCGTTGGCCACCTCTGCTCCAGCTCCACCCAGCCGGCTTCCGACATTTATGAGGAAGAAGGCATTCTGATGATCACCGCCGCTTCCACCAGCCCGGAGATCACCGAGCGCGGCTATCAGATGATTTTCCGCACCATCGGTCTGGACAGCCTGCAAGGCCCCACCGCCGGCAATTACATCGCCCAGCAGGTCAAGCCGAGCAAAGTTGCGGTCATCCACGACAAGCAGCAGTACGGTGAAGGTATCGCCACCGCCGTACGTGAGGTGCTGACCGAGGCCGGCATCGACGTACCGGTGTTTGAAGGTATTACCGCTGGCGACAAGGACTTCTCCGCCCTGATCGCCAAGCTGCGTCAGGAAGGCGTTGATTTCGTCTACTACGGCGGCTATCACCCGGAGCTGGGCCTGATCCTGCGTCAGGCTGCAGAGCAGGGTCTGGACGTTGGCTTCATGGGTCCAGAGGGTGTGGGTAACACCGACATCTCCGCTATTGCCGGTGACGCCTCCGAAGGCCTGCTGGTGACCCTGCCCAAGGCATTTGATCAGGACCCGGCCAACGCCCACCTGGTTGAGGCCTTCAAAGCCAAGAACGAAGACCCATCCGGCGCCTTCGTCTTCCCGGCTTACGCCGCCGTTCAAGTGATTGCCGACGGCATCAAGCTGGCCGACAGCACCGATACCGAGGCCGTCGCCGAAGCCCTGCGCAGCAACAGCTTCGAGACCCCCACCGGTACTCTGGCCTTCGATGAGAAAGGCGACCTGAAAGACTTCAACTTTGTTGTCTATGAATGGCACGCCGACGCCACCAAGACCGCAATGACCGAGTAAGCAAGACCGCTCAGGGCCTGTCCAACCCCCGTTGGCAGGCCCTTTTATTTGCTGCGCGCCCGCCAGCAAAGCCCTTCCAGCATTATTGGTGTCATGGCCATGCCAGAGTCCCTCTATTACTTTATCCAGCAGCTGATCAACGGCCTGACCGTGGGCAGTACCTACGCCCTGATCGCCATCGGTTACACCATGGTGTACGGCATC
>DBHE01000268.1 GCA_002296055.1 Pseudomonadaceae bacterium UBA836 | reverse complement strand
GACCTGGGTTTCCAGCGTGTCGCGCGCGACGCTGGCCTTGCGTTCAGCCATGGCTGTCTCCGCTGATGGATACGTTCAAAGGCGTGCATTATACGTGCCTGCCCGTGCCGAGGGCTACCAGTGGCGGATTCACCCTGCCAATCGGTGTGATAGGGCGGCACAATGGGGTCACTTCAAGCGGCGGAGAGATATGTGGTGGATGTTGATCTGGTGGTGATCGGCGCCGGCGTGGTGGGTCTGGCCATTGCCCAGCGTATGGCGCGTGAGGGGCGCAGCGTGCTGGTGCTGGAGCAGGAAGACGCGCCCGGCTTGCACTGCTCCAGCCGCAACAGTGAAGTGATCCACGCGGGTATCTACTACGCGCCGGGCTCGCTGAAGGCGCAGCTGTGCCGGCAGGGCCGTGATTTGCTGTACGCCTGGTGCCGTGATTATGCGGTGCCGCACCAGCAGCTCGGCAAGCTGCTGGTGGCGGTAAATGAGGATGAGATACCCGCCTTGCAGCGGCTGCAGGCCAATGCCGCTGCCAACGGCGTGGCGCTGAACTGGCTGAGCGCTGCCGAGGTTCAGGCGCGCGAGCCGCAGGTGCGCGCGGTGGCTGGTTTGCTGTCGCCACTGACCGGGATTGTCGACAGCCATGCTCTGTTGCAGTCATTTGAGGCGGCGCTGCAGGCTGCGGAGGGTGAGCTGCTGTGTCACACACGGGTTGAGCGCATTAGCGCACTGGACGGTGGGCTTGAACTGACTGGGCGCAGTAATGCCGAGGCCTTCAGCCTGCGCGCGCGGCAGGTGGTCAATGCCGGCGGGTTGTTTGCCCAACAGCTGCAGGCGGCCGCTGGCGCGCAGCAGGTTCCGCCCTTGCACCTGTGTCAGGGGCGCTATTGCAGCTACAGCGGGCGCTCGCCGTTTTCTCATCTGGTGTATCCGATGCCCGAGGCTAACGCCACCGGCCTCGGCGTTCACGCGACCCTGGATTTAGGCGGGCAGCTGCGTTTTGGGCCAGATGTGCGTTACCTCGACGCACTGGATTATCAGGTGGACGAGGCGCTGCGAGAGACCTTTGCCGCCGCTATCGCCCGCTATTGGCCAGAGGTTGATGCAGCCAGGCTGCAACCAGCCTATGCCGGCGTGCGCCCCAAGCTGTCTGGTCCGGGGGAACCGGCTCGGGATTTCGTCATCCAAGACCAGAGCGAGCACGGGGTGCCGGGGTTGATCGCCTTGCTGGGAATCGAGTCGCCGGGCCTGACATCCAGTCTGGCGCTAGCAGAGCTGGTCGCCCAGCGACTGGATGCGGTGTAGGCTCCCTTCTCTCACTGTGCCAAGATTTTTGCCCCGGGCCGGCCGGGTAGACCAAGGAGTGACTATGAAATCCGTCGTCAAGGTGCTGGGGTTGGTAGTAGGTGCGATTGCCCTGCTGGTGATTGCAGCCCTGTTCTTCCTCACCCGTCTGTTCGACCCCAATGACTATAAGGACGACATTCGCGAAGCTGCCCGTGAGCAGGCCAATATCGAACTGGCGCTGGACGGCGACATCGGTTGGTCCTTGTTTCCCTGGCTGGGTATGGAGTTGAAGGACGTGGGCGTGGCGCCGGTCGACAACCCGGCACAGCCGCTGGCCAAGGTCGGCACCCTGGGTCTGGGCGTCAAGGTGCTGCCGTTGCTGCGCCGTCAGGTGCGCATGAGCGATGTGATTCTGGACGACGTGCAGCTGCAACTGGTGCGCAACGATCAGGGAGTGGGTAACTGGGAAACAGTCGGCCCGCAGGATAGCGCCGCGGCAGAGCAGGGCAGCGATGCCAGTGCCGAGGCGCAAACGCAGGATGACGGCGCTAACGAGCCGTTGCAGATCACGGTCGAGAGCGTGCAGGTTACCAACGCCAGCGTGCACTACGAGGACCGTCAGACCGGTCAGATTCTGTCGCTGGATGAAGCCAACCTGACCACCGGCGCGCTGATTCCTGGCGAACCCTTTGATGTGTCCTTCCTGGGTTTGCTGACGCTGGATCAGCCGGCCATGCGCGTGCGCATGGATCTGAAGACCGTGGCCACGCTGCAGCCGGGTGAGCAGCGCTATCTGCTCAGCGGGGTTGATCTCAAGGTCGATGCCAGTGGCGAGCCCTTTGCTGGTCGCGCGGTCAACCTGCAGCTGCAGGGCGACGGTTTGGTCGATCTGGCCGAGCAGGTGGCCGAGCTGACCCAACTGCGTCTGTCGCTGGCTGACATGCGTGCTACCGGTCAGCTCAAGATGAGCGACCTGGATAGCGAGCCGCAGTTGGCTGGTCGCTTGGATGTGGCCGCCTTTGACGCACGTGACCTGTTGCGTGATCTGGGCCAGCCCTTGCCCGACATGGCTGATCCGGGCGCGCTCTCGAGTGTGGCCCTGTCGGCCAACCTTAAAGGTAGTACGAGCAGTCTGATGCTTAACGACCTGCAGCTGGCGCTGGACGGCTTTGCTCTGCAGGGCTCGCTGGGCGTGGCTGATTTTGAGCGCCAGGCGCTACGTTTCGATCTGGCCGGCGACAACCTTAACCTGGACAACTACCTGCCGCCGCGCGAAGAGGGTGAGGGCGGCAGTAGCAGTGCCGGGTCAGGTGGTAGTCGCTCGCAAGCGGCGCCTGAGCCCTGGAGCGACGAGGATGTGCTGCCGCTGGAGGCCCTGGCGCGACTGGATGTGGATGGCAAGCTGACGCTTGAGCAGGTCACCCTGACCGGGCAAACCATCAAACCGTTCACCATGGCGGCCAAGGCCCGTGATGGCGTGGTCAGGTTGACGCAGCTTGATGGCGGTATCTTTGGTGGCAGCTTCACTGCCAGTGGCAGTATTGATACCCGCAAAACGCCTGTTGGCAGTGCCCTCAAGGCTCAGCTCAAGGGTATCGACTCGGCTGCAGCGCAGCAGGCTTACGAGGTGCCGCAGCAGGTCAGCGGCCTGCTCGACATGAGCCTGGACGTGACCACCGGTGGCAACAGCCTGCGCCGTTGGATGAACACGCTGAACGGCAGCGCTTCGTTCAAGGTGGAGGACGGCGCTTTGCTGGGCGTGAATCTGGAGCAGCAGGTGTGCCGAGCCATTGCCTTGGCCAACCGCAAGTCGTTGAGTGCCGAGCACGGCAGTGAGAACACCGCATTCGAACAGCTCGATGGCAGCTTCACCATTCGCAATGGGGTGGTTGGCAACAGTGACCTGGTCGTTGATCTGCCTGGCTTGGCAGGCAAGGGCAAGGGCCAGATCAACTTGCCCGAGCAGCGTCTGGATTACCGTCTGGGCCTGTTGCTCGAAGGCGACCGCAGTGAAATGCCGGACGAAGCCTGTCAGGTAAATGAGCGCTATGCCGATATCGAGTGGCCCATCCGCTGCCAGGGTTACCTGCACAATGCGGGTAGCAGCTGCGGCGTGGATACCGAGGGAGTAGGGCAGATTGCCGCCAAGCTGGTAGGTAATGAAGTGCAGCGCAAACTGGAAGAGCGCATTGACGATTCGCTTGGCGACAAGGCACCGGAGCTGCGTGACGCCATCAAGGGGCTGTTCTCACGGTGACACCCGAGGTTTTCGCCCAGCGCGTGCTGGATTGGTATGACGGCCATGGCCGCAAGGATCTGCCGTGGCAGCAGGACATGACGCCCTACCGGGTGTGGGTGTCGGAAATCATGTTGCAGCAGACCCAGGTCGCCACGGTAATTCCGTATTACCAGCGCTTTATGGCCGAGCTGCCAACCGTTGAGGCGTTGGCGGCCGCCGAGGAAGATCAGGTGCTGCACCTGTGGACCGGGCTGGGTTACTACAGTCGGGCGCGCAACCTGCACAAGGCGGCGCGGCAGGTAGTCGAGACCTATGGCGGCGAGTTTCCGCGCAGCGTTGACGGCTTGGCGGATCTGCCGGGTATCGGACGCTCCACCGCCGGGGCGGTCGCGTCGCTGAGCATGGGCATTCGCGCGCCGATTCTTGATGGCAACGTTAAACGAGTACTGGCGCGCTTCGCTGCGGTTGACGGTTGGCCCGGTGAAAAGGCGGTGCATGATCGTTTGTGGCGCATGGCCGAGCGTTTAACGCCCCAAAACAGGGTGGCGCACTACACCCAGGCCATGATGGATCTGGGGGCCACCCTCTGCACGCGCAGTAAACCGTCCTGTCTGCTGTGCCCGCTGGGTGACGGCTGCGAAGCGCGGGTATTGGGTGAGCCAACCCGCTACCCAGGCTCAAAACCTCGCAAGACACTACCGGTGCGCAGCTGCGTTATGCCCCTGCTGGTCAATGGCGACGGCAGCGTGTGGCTGCAGCGTCGGCCCTCCAGCGGGCTCTGGGGCGGGCTCTGGTGTCCGCCGCAACTGGATGACGAAGAGCAGCTCGCGCCGCTGCTCGACGGCTTGCAACTGGCGGTGCACCAGCGGCGCGACATGGCGCCCCTGCGCCACACCTTCAGCCACTTCCATCTGGATATCCAGCCGCTGCTGCTGGAGGTGTCCGGCCCCGCTGGCGTGGCTGAAAGCGGGCAGGTCTGGTATAACCTGCGGCAACCCGAACCACTGGGTCTGGCAGCGCCAGTGAAAAAGCTGCTGGGCCGGATCGAGCCGCTGTTGCAGGTGGCCCTGGAGGAGTAAGCCCATGACGCGCATGGTGATGTGCCGCAAATATAAGCAGGAACTACCGGGGCTGGATCGCCCGCCGTATCCGGGCCCCAAGGGGCAGGACGTGTTCAATGAGGTGTCGCGCAAGGCGTGGGATGAGTGGCAGAAGCACCAGACCATGCTGATCAACGAGCGCCGTCTGAACATGATGGACCCCGAGGATCGTCGCTTCATCCAGCAGGAAATGGACAAGTTTCTGGCTGGTGAGGAATACGCTCAGGCGGATGGTTACGTCCCGCCCAGCGAGTGATTTGTCGGTAAGCGGCTGAAAAAGTGGAAAATATTATTCGGATCGCTTGACAGCTTGAGGCGCAATCTATTTAATGGCGCCCACGTTGCCCGGGTAGCTCAGTTGGTAGAGCAGGGGATTGAAAATCCCCGTGTCGGCGGTTCGATTCCGTCCCCGGGCACCAC
>DBHE01000111.1 GCA_002296055.1 Pseudomonadaceae bacterium UBA836 | reverse complement strand
GACATGGGCTGCGGCAGCACCATCGGCCCGATCACCGCCAGCCGCCTGGGCGTGCGCACCGTGGATATCGGCGCACCGACCTTCGCCATGCACTCGATCCGCGAGCTGGCTGGCAGCCGCGACCCCGGGTACTTGATCAGCGTGCTGACCGCCTTTTGTAACGCCGAGCGACTGATCTGATACAAAAAACCCCATACGCCAGAGGCGTATGGGGTTTTCTTCATTGTCGCTGCAGCGGGCTGGAATCAGTCTTCGCGCAGCAAAATCACCTTACCTACCACTTGGTCACGCGCCAACTCTTCGAAGGCCGCTTCGGCATCGGCAAATGAGAAGGTTTTTGCCACCATCGGCTTAAGCTCGCCATTGGCGAACAGCGGAATTAGGCGCTGCTCCATATCGGCCAGCAGGGTCGCCTTGAAGTCAGCATCGCGGGTACGCAGGGTCGAGCCCAGCAGGCTGATGCGCTTGGCCAGCACCTTGGCCAGATCCACTGTTGCCTCGCGACCCCCCATCAGGCCGATCAGCACCCAGCGCGCATCCACAGCCAGCAGGTCCAGATGATCGGCGGCGTAGGTTGCGCCCACCGGGTCCAACGCGACATTGAAAGGCCCGAAGTCCTTCAGTGCGGCGATGCCGTTCTGGCGCAGCACACCACCTTCAGCGCCCAGCTCCACGCAGGCGTCGAGCTTATCCTGGCTGCCAACACTGACCCAACAGGGGTTGCCCTGGGCCTTGCACAGCTGGATGGCAGCAGTGCCTACGCCACTGGCGCCAGCGTGAATCACCACTTTTTCACCCGGGCGCGCATTGCCCAATACGAAGATGTTCAACCAGGCAGTGCTAAACACTTCGGGGATAGCGGCGGCCTCCGCCCAGTTCAGGCTATCGGGTACCGGCAGCAGGTGACGCTGATCAACCACCACCTCTTCAGCCATACCACCACCGGCCAGCAGGGCACACACACGGTCGCCCAGCTGCCAGCGCGAGCCCTCGCCAACCTCGATAATCTCGCCTGCGCACTCCAGACCGAGCACGGTGGTGACACCCGGTGGTGGCGGATACATGCCGGCCTTCTGCAACAGGTCGGCACGGTTCAGGCCAGCAGCCTGCACACGAATACGTACCTCGCCGGACTTCAGCTCTACAGCACTCTGGGGCTGCCATGTCAGCGCCCCGCCCTCGGCTTGCAATCCTCTCACGCTACCTCCATAGTTCTTATCAATGGTAATCAGCGGGAACTCGCTGTCCCGCGTACACTCCTAAAAGCATACTCTCTCCGGACGCGATACCCCAGATGAAAGGTTTCCCCCTCCTGCGCCGCACCTGCCTCATCGCCCTGCTGACTGTCAGCAGCAGCGTGCTGGCACTAGAACAAGTCCCCACGCTGGATCTTGATCAACTACAGCCCAGCCGCGACCAAGTGGTTGCAAGCCAGAACACCGTCGAGCTGCTGCGCCGTCACCATTACAACCGCACCCGACTCGACGATGACCTGTCGGCGCAGATGTATGACACCTACCTCAAACATCTGGACCCGCAACGCAGTCTGTTTACCCAGCAGGACATTGATGCCTTTGCTGGCAACCGACTGCGCATGGACGACTTGCTGCTCAAGGGCGACCTGAGCGTCGGCTTCGCGATGCACAAACGCCAGCTGCAGCGCCTGCAGGAGCGCCTGGTGTACAGCCTGGACCTGATCGAGAACAAGCTCGACGGCTTCGACTTCAATACCGACCAGGACATCCTGGTCGACCGCGAAGAGGCGCCTTGGGTCACCGATGAAGAAGCACTGCACCAGCTCTGGCGTGCTCAAATCAAAGATGAAGTGCTGCGCCTGAAACTCGCAGGCAAGAGCCTGGACGATATCCGCGAGCTGCTCGGCAAGCGCTATCGCGGCCAGCAGATACGCGTCAACCAGACCCGATCAGAAGATGTGTTCCAGAACTACATCAACGCCCTGGCGCAGGTCTACGACCCACACACTCAGTACCTGTCGCCGGAAAATGCCGAAAACTTCGACATCAACATGAGCCTGTCGCTCGAAGGTATCGGCGCGGTGCTGCAGAGCGATAACGAGTACACCAAAATTGTACGCCTGGTACCGGCTGGCCCTGCCAAGCGCAGCCAGCAGTTGGCAACCAGCGACCGCATCATTGGCGTTGGCCAGGCGGATGAAGAAATGGTCGACGTGGTCGGCTGGCGCCTGGACGAGGTCGTCAAACTCATTCGCGGCCCCAAGGGCTCTCCGGTACGCCTTGAGGTGATTCCGGCCAGCAACCCGCCGGGGGATTTGACCAGCAAGGTGGTAAACCTGACCCGTGAAGCCATCAAGCTGGAAGATCAGGCCGCCAAGTCTTCAGTCATCGAACTGCAGGACAACGGGCGCGACTATCGCATCGGCGTGATCGACGTACCCGGCTTCTATATCGATTTCAAAGCCTATCGCAAAGGCGACCCGGACTACCGCAGCACCACTCGCGACGTGCGTCGCCTGCTGGGTGAGCTGAGCGAGCAGAACGTCGACGGCGTGGTACTGGATCTGCGTGACAACGGCGGCGGCTCGCTGCAGGAAGCGACCGAACTGACCGGCCTGTTTATCGACCGCGGCCCAACGGTACTGGTGCGCGACAGCCAAGGCCAGGTGCAGCAGCTTGATGATCCGGAAGCCGGCGTTGCATACAAGGGCCCGATGGCCGTACTGGTCAACCGACTGTCAGCCTCCGCGTCGGAGATTTTCGCCGGCGCCATGCAGGACTATGGTCGTGCACTGGTGATTGGCGAATCGACCTTCGGCAAGGGCACGGTGCAGTCCATCCAGCCACTCAATCACGGCGAGCTGAAACTGACCCTGGCCAAGTTCTACCGCGTCTCCGGTCAGAGCACTCAACACCGCGGTGTAGTGCCCGATATCAGCTATCCGTCGCTGCTGGACAGCGAGGAGATTGGCGAAAGCGCCCTGCCCCACGCCATGCCTTGGGACACCATTCCGCCGGCGCGCTATCAAACCAGCAGCCATCTGCAGCCGTTTGTTGCGCAGCTACAGCGCCAGCATGAAGAGCGCGCCGCCCAGGACCCAGACTTCATCTATACCTTGGCGCGCATAGGCCTTGATGATGAGATCAAGGCACGCCAGACCATTCCGCTGAACGAAGGCAAGCGCAAGCAACAGCAGGAAGATTACGAGCAGCGGCTGCTCGACCTGGAAAACCAGCGTTTGACTGCCCGCGGCGAAGAGCCCTTGACCAGCCTGGAGGAAGAAGACCCGCTGCTGGCTGAGGTGCACGCAGACGAGGAAGACAAAGATCCGAAAGACGACGCCTTCCTGCTGGAAACCAGTCACATCCTGCTTGATCTGCTGCAGCTGGAGCATCAGGTCGCCAAAGCCAACTGACAATCGCGCCCGCCACCCCGGCGGGCGCTGTCATATCCCTGTCATAAGACGCTAGCACACTGCCATGATCAGGACTCATGGAAGCGTGCCCGCCAGTTAAATTCCGGGCGGCCAGGTACGGCCAAATCACATATGCCTGGATAGCCTATGACCCTTTCCGAACAGCGCCAGTCCTTGATTACCATCCTGAACAGGGGGGCGGTCAACAGCCTTTTTCAGCCCATTGTTTCGACACTGGAAGAACGCATCGTAGGATTCGAGGCACTAAGTCGTGGCCCGTCCAACAGCCCCCTGCACTCGCCCCTGACACTGTTTGCCGCCGCACGCCACCACGGCATTCTCACCGAGCTGGAAATGCTTTGCCGCGAACGCGCCATTAGCCGATTCCGCAGTCTCGGCCTGCCGGGCAAGCTGTTTCTCAACGTCTCACCGGAGAGCCTGCTGGAGCAGCAGCATTACCGCGGACAAACCCTGGCACTGCTGGAGGCCAACGGGCTATCCCCTGATCAGATTGTTATCGAATTGACCGAGCAGGCACCGATTGAAGACCTGTCTCTGCTGCAGTCGGCACTGCTCCATTACCGCGACATGGGATTCTCCATTGCCCTTGACGACTTGGGCGCCGGCTATTCCAGCCTGCGACTCTGGTCTGAACTGCAGCCCGAGTACGTGAAGATTGATCGTCACTTTGTTGATGGCATTCACCGCGACCCGGTCAAACGCGAATTCGTCAGCTCCATCCTGCAAATGGCCAAGGCCTCGCGCGCGCAGGTGATCGCCGAGGGCATCGAGCTGCAGGAAGAGCTGGCCGTGCTGCAGGAAATCGGCATCGACTGGGTGCAGGGCTACCTGCTCGGACGCCCCGATAGCCATCCGGCACTAAACGACACCAAGCTCGCCGAACTGCTTGGCCAACACCAAAGCGGCGGCAATGATGACGCCCCCATCCATAGTTTGCTGCTGCCGGTCAGCGGCATCCCTGAGCACACTAAAGTACAACACGTCCTCGATTGCTTTCAGCAACAGCCGTCGCTGAACACCCTGGCTATCGTCGATGAGCACCAGCGGCCAATTGGCGCCGTGCAGCGCCACGCCCTCAGCCAGACGATGCTCAAACCCTTTGCCCAGGAAATCTACAGCCGCAAGCCGATTCACCAGTTGATGGACCCCGATTGCCTGGTGGTAGACATCCGTCAGAGCCTGCAACGGGTCAGCCGGCTGCTCACCAGCCGCGCCAGGCAACGCCTGGAAGACGACTTTATTATTGTCGATCAGGGCATCTACAAGGGCCTGGGGCGCGGTATCGACGTGCTACGTCAAATTACCGAGCTGAAGCTGCAACAGGCACGGCACGCCAACCCGCTGACCCTGCTACCCGGCAACATCCCTATTCAGCAGTGCCTGCAACGCTTGCTGGAGCAGGCGGTTGACGCTCGCCTGTGCTACATCGACCTGGACAACTTCAAGCCTTTCAACGACCTCTATGGCTACGGCAAGGGCGATGAGGTTCTGCTTGGCCTGGCACAACTGCTGCGCGAGTTGTGCGATCCGCGCTGCGACTTTGTTGGCCATATCGGCGGCGACGACTTCATGCTGGTGATGCGCAGCAGTGACTGGAGCTCTCGCCTGCAGCAGCTCGACCAGCGTTTCGCTCAACTGTGCCGCAGCCTCTACAGACCGGAGCATATCCAGGCTAACGGGTTTACCGCCCCCGACCGCGAGGGCAAATGGCGTCACCATGACCTGCTGAATCTATCCATCGGCGTCATTTCCCTGCTGGGCCACCAAGCCAATCGCTTTGACCCGTCACGGCTGGCAGAACTCGCCTCCCGGGCCAAACATGACGCCAAAAAGCAACGCGGCTTCAGCGTGGTCGTTCAGCACCTGGCCCTGGCCCCTTGCGATAACGACGAGACGCCCATCAACCTCTGCAGCTAAGATCAGCGAATGATCTATGCTCTGGGGAACACGAATCGATTACGCCCAGCCGCCAGCAAGCGATTAAAGCTGGCCGGCGCCGAGCGGCATTGATACGTGCTTGCCAACCACCTGCGGGGACGTCGTGAGAGTTATTCTGTACTGTCTGCTGGCACTGCTGGGCTACAGCACACCCCTGCAAGCAAGCCCCTTGCTATGGGGTTACTCGCCATCCGACCCACCACCCTACGTAGCACTGTCCGGGGCTGACCTGCAGCCCAGCCTGACCCGTGAACTGGGCGAGCTGGTGGCCGAATACCTGAATCGACCGATCACCTTCGTCGCCCTACCAAACAACCGCATCGACGAGGCACTGGATAGCGGCCGCATTCACCTGATCTGCAATACGCAACCCGAGTGGCACAGCAAGCCGACTCAACTCTACTGGTCAGAGGTGCTGTACGATGACGCAGACGTTGTCGCCACGGCAGCAGACAAACCGGCGCCTGATAGCCTGCACAGCCTGCAGGGAGCCCTGGTCGGCACCACATTCGGCTATCACTACAGTAGCGCGCTGACAGCAGCCTTCGCGCGGGGCACGCTAACGCGCCACGACGTAAGGGATATCGAGACCCGCCTGAAGATGCTGGAGCGCGGCCGCCTTGATGCCAGCATTGACCTGCGCCGAGCACTGCACCACCACCTGCGCACCACGCCGGCCGCCATCACCGTAAGCGACTGGGAGCTTGAGCACTTCTATCTGCGCTGCGCTGCGCCCAAACACGGCCCCGACAGCGAGCAACTCATCAACGCGGTCGACCAGTTGCTGAGCAGCGGCCAGATTCAGCAATTAATGCAGCGATACGAGTAGCAACGGGTTACCCACAGGATCTGTGGATAACTCTGTGAAGAAAACCAGGAAAACTGCCTCAAACGCCCGTTTATATGCGCCTGCAGACAATCCGCGCATATTTTGACCAATGAAAAATCTGCATGTTTTTCAGTCAGTTACGGCGTAGGCGAGAAATCAGAAAAGGAAGGGAAAGTAAAGGGCAGGTGTTACCGAAAAATGTGCATAACAGTAACACTGAAACGCCCGACGGCCTTGCCTCGGGCGTTTCGACGTGTTACCGCATCACTCTTGGCGCGGCTTGATGGAGACCAGCTCCATGTCGAACACCAGGATCGAGTTCGGCGGAATAACCGGGCTCGGGCTGCGCGGGCCGTAGGCCAGCTCAGCCGGGACAGTCACAGTCCACTTGTCACCAACGTGCATCAGTTGCAGCACTTCGACCCAACCCGGAATCACGCCAGCTACCGGCAGTTCAGCGGGCTCGCCACGCTCCAGAGAGCTATCGAACACAGTGCCATCAACCAGACGGCCTTCGTAGTGGACAACCACCACATCGTCTGCCTGCGGCTGAGCAGCGTCCTCATCACCCGAGGTCACAACCTCATACTGCAGACCAGACTCGGTAGTGGTCACACCGTCTTCAGCAGCGTGCTCTTCAAGATACTTCTTGTTGGCATCCAGCGCTTCGTTGGCAAGCGCCTCAGCGCGCTCCTGTGCGCGCTGCTGCAGCGCGTTGAAGGCATTGGTCAGTTCTTCATCGCCCACGCGCTGCTCTTGCTTGCCAAGAGCATCCTGCAGGCCCAGTGCCAACGCTTGCGGATCGATATCTTCCAGACCGTCCTGCAACAGGCTCTGACCCATGTTAAGGCCAATACCGTAGGAGGCTTGCTGGATGGGGGTAGTGAGTTCCGGTTGTTTTTCCTTGTCACAACCGGCCAGAACCAGAACACCGACTGCAACGCTGACTGCCAGCAAATTACGCTTCATGCTTACCTCAATAGACAGACCCGACACGGGCGAAAGTAAGCAGGCAGCTTATCAGGGCTTGCAGATGCAGGCTACCGGGACGACAACGAATGTGACCCTGTACCGAAGGCAAAAACAGAAAGAGGAATCAGATACTACAGGAGGGGGAAATGGCGCAGCGGACGGGACTCGAACCCGCGACCCCCGGCGTGACAGGCCGGTATTCTAACCAACTGAACTA
>DBHE01000143.1 GCA_002296055.1 Pseudomonadaceae bacterium UBA836 | reverse complement strand
CAGCGCCTGTCGATTCTGCATGGCCTGAACGCGCCTGAGTTCTTCGATAAAACCCTGTTCCGCCAGTTTATCCAGCGCATGACGGATGAGCAGGTGCTGCGGGTCGACGACGAAGGGCAGCTGCACTATGCCGCCGGGCTGGAAGACATTGCCGAGAACACCGCCAAGCGGGTGCTCAGTGCCGAGGTGCGCCTGTCGATTCGGCAGGTGGCGCGCAGCGCCGAAGCGGCAGACAGCCCGGCTGCGGCCCAGTAGGCCTGGGCCCACCCGGAATTGCCGGCACTCAGTCCAGCTTCTTCTTGCCGTAGATATCGTAGCGGCTGGACTGCCCCGTCAATTCCGCGCTGGGCCGCTGACCGGCAATTGCCGGCGCCTTGCGCGGGCGCTTCACCGCCACCCGGTGGCTGGCCAGCTGCAGCGCCGCAGCTAGCAGCTCAGGGGCATCATCATCGTCACCGGCTAGAGGCCGGAACAGCCGCATTTCCTTTTTCACCAGCGCGGACTTGTCCCGATGCGGAAACATCGGGTCCAGGTGGATGACCTGGGGCGCTGGCAACTGCCAGTCACCCATGGCGGCAATCGCATCGCAATGCAGCAGCTGCATGCGCTCGGCGATCTCCGCCACTTCGCCCCCGGCGGCTCGCGCGCGCTGCAAGCCGTCTTCCAGCAGCGCGGCAATCACCGGCTGGCGCTCCAGTAACGTCACCTCGCAGCCCAACGCGGCAATCACAAAGGCGTCTCGCCCCAGACCTGCGGTCGCATCCAGCACACTGGGTCTGACGCTGCCACGAATGCCGACTGCACGGGCGACCATCTGCCCTGCCCCGCCGCCAAACTGGCGGCGATGGGCCAACGCGCCGCCGACAAAATCGACACGCACCGCACCTGGCGCACCCGCCTCGGTACTACGCAGGCTAAGACCGTCGGCGTCCAATTCAAGCAACAGCGCGGCTGCATCTGGCAAATCAGCCTGCAACGGCAGCTGCAGACGCTCGGCCAGTGCCTCGGCTGCACGCTGCAGGGCTGGCGCGGACCAACTGACCGCCAGCGATAACGGGGCGTGTTCGCTCATGAGTAATCCTGTGGTATCAAAACAGACCCGCCTGCTGCGGCGTCTGAGCGGCCTCACGCTCACCGGGCCAGACCGGCATGGGCGCCAGCGCAGGCACCCGTTCACGCAGGGCACGGTAGAAGTCTCGGGCCAGCTGTGGCGCCATCTGGTTATCCGGGGTGTGCATGAACAGCATCGGCTGATAGCCAGCCTGCAACCACTGCACACACTTGTCTAGCCAGGGGGCCAACGCTTGCCAATTGGCATCCCGATCCATACCACCGATAAAGCGCACGCTGGGCCGCTGAGACAGGGCAATGGCATGCACCGGCAAGCGCGGCTTGCGCTGCTTAGCTTCGAGGGTGGAGGCATCGGTAGCGGTACTGGCGAACAGCGCACGACTATCAAAGCTGATGCGCTCAACACCACGACCATGCAGCAAACGATTCAGTTGCCGTTCAGCGTCGTCCTTGCGGAAAAAACCGGGATGTCGCACTTCGACTGCGTACTGGTAGTCCGCAGGCAAGCCAGCCAGAAAATCAGCCAGCATGCTCAACGCATCGGGCCCTACGCGCTCGGGCAGTTGCAGCCAGATCGGCCCCAGGCGTTGCTCCAGCGGCGCCATGCGGTCGAAGAACTCCGTCAGTGCCGGGTGATTAGCGTCCAGTCGCCCGCCATGACTAACGTCACGGGGTAATTTGGCGCAGAAGTGAAAGTCCTCACTCAGCAGCTCAGCCCAACGGGCGACTCGCGCGGTACTGGGCAGGGAGTAGAAAGTGGTATTGCCCTCAACCGCGCCAAACACCCGGCTGTACTGCGCCAGCCGCTCATCGGCGTCACTGCCGCGGGTGTACAGCTGACCACCCCAAGCGGGTTCAGACCACAGAGGGCAGCCGGTGATAAAACGCAGGGGTAACGCAGTCACGACATCAGGCGTAGACGTCGATGCCGGCCAGGGTATCGACGGCGCTGTCGACCGGCATATTGGCCGTATTCTGGTAGCTGGCGAGCGCCTGATTGGCGCGGCCATAGACTGGCTCGTAGGACTCGCGGCGGGCGGGAATGTACTCGGCAGACGGGGTGGAGGTCGCGACTACCTGCGTCGGCGGCAGACGCGTGGCGGCAACCCCGGCCTGCTCATTGCCTGGTACAGACGCGGCCGCGCTGTTGCCCGTGGTATTGGCAACCGCTCGACTGCTGCGATCAGGCAGCGCTGTATAGGGATTGAAGCCGTCCAGACGCACCGAATGTACTCCTCAGACAATGACGCCAGCTTACGCCTGGCCCTTGGGCGTGGCAACCTTGTCACGCAGGTAGACAGGCTGGGCATCCGCCGCGTCGACCACCTCTCCGGCCAGCCAGCGGGGTAAGGCCAGGGTAATCAGGTCGCTGGCATCAGGCAGCATCTGCGGCCAGCTCTGCGTAGCCGTAACCGCCAGACGCTCAGCATACTGCCAGCCGGTGCCAGCACCGGCCACGCTGCCGACACCCGCCGGCAGACTAACAGCCTCTGGTGCGCACACCCGCTCGTCATCCAAAGGCTGCATGACCCCGTCTTGCAGGCCATACAGCCCCCAGTAGACCTCATCCATGCGTGCATCAATGGCGGCGGCAACGGTGTCTATACCGTGCTCGCGCCAGGCCCGCTGAGCCAGCGCGGCCAGATTGGATATCGCAATCACCGGCTTGTCGGCGGCAAACGCCAGGCCCTGCACCATGCCGGTGGCAATGCGCACGCCGGTAAAGGCGCCGGGGCCGCGACCAAAAACCAGCGCGTCAACATCCTGCAGGCGCAGCTGACGCTCGCCAAGCAGCTCCTCGATCATCGGCAGCAGGCGTTGAGCATGCTGACGCGGAATCACTTCGCTGCGCGCGGTGACGCTGCCGTCATGCAGCAGGGCGGCAGAACAGCACTCGGTGGCGGTATCCAGAGCAAGCAGTGTGGTCATGGTCGGATTCTGAATTCAGGGGGCGGGCATTGTACAAAAATGCAAAGACCCGTGCGACCGAAGTCAGCACGGGTCTTTTGGTCCAGCAAGCAGGACTCAGTCCAGCGCGCTGATAACCTTGGCAGTGATCTGCTCTACGCTGCCGATACCTTCAACCTTGGCGCACTTGGGCGTGCCCTTGGCCGCAGACAGGCCTTGGTAGAACTCGACCAGCGGCTTGGTCTGGGTGTGGTAGACCTGCAGGCGCTTACGCACGGTCTCTTCCTTGTCGTCATCACGCTGGATCAGGTCATCACCGGTGACGTCGTCCTTGCCAGCCACCTTCGGCGGGTTGTGGTCAACGTGGTACACGCGGCCAGAACCCGGATGCACGCGGCGACCGGACAGACGGGCGACGATTTCTTCATCGGCCACGGCGATTTCCAGCACGCGGTCAATGTCGATACCGGCTTCAACCAGTGCTTCAGCCTGGGGAATGGTGCGCGGGAAGCCATCAAACAGGAAGCCCTTGGCGCAATCGTCCTGGGTGATGCGCTCTTTGATCAGACCGATGATCAGGTCATCGGAGACCAGGCCGCCAGTATCCATGACTTCCTTAACTTGCTTGCCAAGCTCTGTACCGGCCTTGACCGCTGCACGCAGCATGTCGCCGGTGGAGATTTGCGGAATGCCGAAGCGCTCGCAGATGAACTGGGCCTGTGTACCCTTGCCCGCCCCTGGGGCGCCCAACAGGATAACTCGCATGATGTACTCCTCGTCTAACTGAAACCGGGCATTAAGCGGTCCTCAACCAGCGACCTGCCAGGCACCCGCGCCCAGCGCGAATGCGGAAAATGCGGTGCGTCCAGCAAGAGCTGGCTCGCAAAGGGCGTTCAACATACACGCCCGCGCGGCCATGCACAAGACGGACCATTGTCGCAGGCAAAGCCGCCTCAGGGATACTTGACGGCCACTCGCTCAACCGGTGTTACGCATGCCCGCCGCGATGCCGGCCATGGTGACCATCAAGGCGCGCTCCAAATCAGGATCTACGCTCTCGCCCTGCGCCCGCGTACGCTTCATCAGCTCGGCCTGCAGCACGTGCAGCGGGTCGGTGTAGGGGTTACGCACCGCTACCGACTCGCCCAGGGCCGGGTTATGGGCCAACAGAGTTTCACTTTCGCGCAGTTGCAACACCACGGCCGTGGCCTGTTCCAGTGCGGTGCGTAGACGCTCGCCAAGCGGCCACAAATCCGCACTGGCCAAACGCTGCTCATAAAAGCGTGCAATATCCACATCCGCCTTGGACAGCACCATCTCCAGCATTTCAACCCGCGCCAGAAAGAACGGCCACGCCGCCATCATCTGTCTGAGCTGGGTCTGCTTGCCGGCGTCCAGCGCCTCACGCAGCGCCTGCCCGGCGCCCAGCCAGGCCGGCAGCATCAGCCGGGTCTGGGTCCAGGCAAAGATCCAGGGAATGGCACGCAGGCTCTCGATGCCCCCCTGACTGCGCCGCTTGGCCGGCCGGCTGCCCAACGGCAGACGACCCAGCTCCTGTTCAGGCGTCGCCTGACGGAAATACTCGACAAACTGCGGCTCGCCACGCACTACCGCTCGATATACCTCAACCGAGCGATCAGCCAATTGCTGCATCAGCTCGCGCCAGGCCGGCTCGGGCGCCGGCGGCGGCAGCAGGCTGGCCTCCAGCACGGCGCTGGTATAAAGCAGCAGGCTTTGAATGGCGATGCCTGGCAGGCCAAACTTGAAGCGAATCATCTCGCCCTGTTCAGTGACCCGCAGCTGACCACGGACCGACCCCGGCGGTTGGGACAGGATGGCCATGTGCGCAGGTGCACCACCGCGGCCAACGGTACCACCGCGCCCGTGGAACAGGCGCAGATGCACGCCGTGGCGCTGGCAGACACCCACCAGTGCTTCCTGCGCGCGATACTGTGCCCAGCCTGCCGCCAGCGTGCCGGCATCCTTGGCAGAGTCGGAGTAACCGATCATCACCTCCTGCTCATCGCCGACCAGAGCACGATACTGCTCCAGCGACAGCAGCCGGTCGATGGCATCAGCGGCGTTATCCAGATCACTCAGGGTTTCAAACAGCGGTGCCACGCGCATCGGCCAGCTGACACCGGCTTCCTTTAGCAACAGCTTGACCGCCAGCACATCGGAGGGATGCGAGGCCATGGAGATAACATAGGAGCCAAGCAGCTCCCGCGGCTGGCTGGCCACCACCCGACAGGTCGCCAACACCTCTGCCACATCGGCCGACGGCTGCCAGTTGGGCGGCAGCAGCGGGCGCCGGCTGTGCAACTCGTCCAGCAGGAAGCGGCAGCGAGCGTCTTCATCCCACTCGGCGTAGTCGCCCAGTTGCAGGTGCTCGGTCAGCTCACTGAACACCTGGGCGTGGCGCGCCGCATCCTGACGGATATCCAGACGCACCAGCCCCAGCCCGAAGGCATTGACCCGACGCAGGGTATCCAACAGCGGGCCGTTGGCAATGCGCTTGAGGCCAAACGCCAGCAGCGACTGATAGCACAGCTCCAGCGGGCCCCGCAGATCATCCAGCTCGCGCAGCACCTGGGCGGGCATGGCAACGTCGCCGGCCAGAGATTGCTCTGCCCAGTCCCGGGTCGCCTGCAGCCGTGTACGTAGCTGCTTCAGCACCGCGCGATAGGGCTCATCGACCGCACCAGCCTGTGCCAGCAGCGCGTCGCTGGCGGCATGCATGGACAGCTGGTTGCCCAACGCTTCGATATCACGCAGGTAAAGGTCGGCCGCCATCCAGCGTCCCAGCAGCAGCACCTCGCGGGTGACGGGGGCAGTTACGTTGGGGTTACCGTCACGGTCGCCGCCCATCCAGGAGGCAATGCGTACCGGGGCGGCGCGCAAATCCAGGTGCTGACCGGTGGCGCCGTGGACGTCTGCGTCCAGACGACGCAGGAACTGCGGCAGCGCCTGCCACAGCGAATGCTCGATTACTGCGAAACCCCACTTCGCCTCATCTACCGGGGTTGGTCGGCTGCGGCGAATTTCGTCGGTATGCCAGGCCTCGCTGATCAGGCGGGCCAGGTCCTGACGCACATCCTCTCGCTCGGTCGCAGTCAGGTCATCGTGATCACCACGCGCCAGCGCATCAGCGATGGCGTCGTACTTCTGGATCAGCGTACGGCGTGTCACTTCGGTCGGATGAGCGGTCAACACCAACTCGATATCCAGCCCATTTACTTGCTCAACGATATCGTCAGCACTGAAATTCTCAGCCTTCAGGCGCTGCAGCAGCTCATTGACGCAGCGCAATTCAAAGGCCTGCGGCTCATCGGCGCGGCGGCGGCGGATGCGGTGATGCTGCTCAGCGATATTGGCCAGATTGAGAAACTGATTGAAGGCCCGGCACACCGGCAACAACTGGCTGTCTGGCAGGTCCTGCAGGGCATCGAGCAAAGCCTCATTAGCCGCCTGATCAGCCTTGCGACCCTGTTTGGCCCCCAGACGAATGCGCTCGATGCGTTGCAGAAAGTCATCTCCCAGATGGGCCTGAATGGTCTGCCCCAGCAGGGTACCGAGGTTGTGGACGTCTTCTCGCAAACGGGCATCAATATCGGTCATGAGTCTTTCTCCAGGCGATCGGGATGCCCAGCATGCGATGCAACCCTGCCGCTGACAAGGGGTCATAAGACCTGTACGCCCTCGCTTATGGTCTATGCTGAGGGTGTCGCCACAAGCGACAACACGCAACACAAGGGGGAACCATGAAGATCCGTGAACTCACCCAAGCCTGGGAAGACACTGCCAAAGGCCGCGTAACCCGAGACAGCTACGCGGTACACCTGACACTGGAAGATGCTGCGCGCCTAGAAGCGCTGCACGAGATGTATCCCAAACGCCAGATTGAAGACCTGATCACCGACCTGCTCGGCGCGGCACTGGAGGAGTTGGAAGCCAGCCTGCCCTACCGAGCCGGCAAAGAGGTCATCGCGGTCGATGAGATGGGCGACCCGCTGTACAAAGACGAAGGCCCTACCCCGCGCTATCTGGAGCTGAGCCGCAAGCACCTGCAGGAGCTGGTCGAGCGTCAGCAAGAAACCCAGCACTGAGTGAGCCATCAGGGCGCGGGATACCGCGCTCTTACAGGCCTTGCTGCTTGGCCTTGTCCCACAGGGCGTCGAGTTCATCCAAGGCGCGCTCGGAAACGGTCGCGCCCTGCTCTCTTAACTGCGCCTCGATAAAGCGGAAACGCCGCTCGAATTTGCTATTGCCCTGGCGCAAGGCGTTTTCGGCGTCCACCCCAAGGTGGCGGGCCAGGTTGACCACGCAGAACAGCAGGTCACCCATTTCCTCGGCGACAGCGGCGCTATCGCCAGCAGCCAACGCCTCCCGCACTTCATCCAGCTCCTCACTGATCTTGTCGACCACCGGGGCTGCCTCCGGCCAGTCAAAACCGGCAGACGACGCGCGCTTTTGAAGTTTTTGCGCGCGACTCAGCGCCGGCAATGCCCCCGGCACGTCATCCAGCAGCGATAGCTGTTCGGGTCGAGCCGCTTTTTCTGCCCGCTCCTCGGCCTTGATTTGCTCCCAGCGGCGCTTGACCTGGTCCGGCGCCAGAGTCTGGCTACCCGGTGGCGTGCGCAGGTTGCCGTCAGGAAACACATGCGGATGACGGCGCACCAGCTTGCGGGTGATACCGTCAACTACCTCGGCCCAGCCAAAGCGCCCTTCTTCGCGGGCCAGCTGCGCGTAATAAACGACCTGAAACAACAAGTCGCCCAACTCACCGCTGAGCTGGTCAAAGTCGCCCTGCTCAATGGCATCGGCAACCTCGTAGGCCTCCTCCAGCGTATGCGGCACGATACTCGCGTAATTCTGCTGCAAGTCCCAGGGGCAACCATGCTGCGGGTCACGCAGACGCTCCATCAGATAAAGCAGGTCGTCCAGCTGATAACTCATCCGCGGTGTTCCTGACGGTTGCGCCGCGCCTCGATAATGTTGGGCAGTTGGCTGATGCGCGTCAACAGGCGGCTGAGCAGGTTGAGACTCGGAATCTCGATGGTCAGCAGCATCGCCGCGTAATTGTCGTCCTTGTTGGTACGCGTGCTGACCTCCAGCACGTTGATCTTCTCATTAGCCAGCAACAGCGAGACATCGCGCAGCAGACCGGAGCGGTCATAAGCCTTGATGTAGATCTCCACCGGATAGGTCTGCACCGGCGCCCCACCCCAGCTAACCTCGATCAGGCGCTCGGAGTCGCGGTCCTGCAGTTGCATGGCATTGGCACAATCGGCGCGGTGCACAGTAACGCCGCGGCCCAGGGTGATGTAGCCGATGATAGGGTCACCCGGCACCGGCTGGCAGCAGCCCGCCAGTTGGGTCATCAGGTTGCCCACGCCCTGGATGTAGACATCGCCACGGCGGCCCACATTGCGACTGGGCTTCTTGGGAATCAGCTCCAGCTGCTCGCTGTGTCGATCCGGCTCGACCAACTGCTGCGCCACGTTGACTACGTGCGCCAAGCGCATGTCGCCCGAACCAACAGCAACGAACAGGTCTTCCTGGCTCTTGAGCCCCAGGCGGTCAATCAGCTGGGCGTAGTCGGCGCCATTCAGCGCCATGCGCGTCAGCTCGCGCTCCACCATGAGCTTACCGGCCTGAGCGTTCTGTTCACGCGCCTGCTCCTTAAACCAGTGCTGAACCTTGGCGCGCGCGCGCGAGGTATTCAAATAACCGAGATTGGGGTTAAGCCAGTCGCGGCTCGGGCCGCTCTGCTTGCCGGTGATGATCTCGACCTGCTCGCCCGTCTGCAGCACATAGTTGAGCGGCACAATACGGCCGTTGACCTTGGCGCCTCGGCAGTTGTGGCCAATTTCAGTGTGCACCCGATAGGCAAAGTCCAGCGGCGTGGCGCCCTTGGCCATGTCGAGCACATGACCGTCCGGGGTAAACAGGTAGATCCGATCAGGCTCGAAGTCGACGCGCAGCTGCTCAGCCAAGCCACCGATGTCGCCCATTTCCTCGTGCCATTCGAGCACTTGGCGCAACCAAGCGATCTTGTCTTCGTAGGCGTTGGAGTTGCTGTCCAGGTCGGTGCCCTTATAGCGCCAGTGCGCGCAGACGCCCAATTCGGCCTCCTCATGCATGCCCTGGGTGCGAATCTGCACTTCCAGCACCTTGCCCTCGGGGCCGATTACTGCGGTGTGCAGCGAACGGTAGCCATTTTCCTTGGGGTTGGCGACATAATCGTCAAACTCGTTGGGAATGTGACGCCACAGGCTGTGCACAACGCCAAGCGCCGTGTAGCAGTCGCGCACTTGCGGCACCAGAATGCGCACCGCGCGCACATCGTAAACCTGGCTGAAGTCGATGCCCTTGCGCTGCATCTTGCGCCAGATGGAATAGATATGTTTTGCCCGGCCAGTGATGTCGGCGTAGATGGAGGCTTCCTCCAGCGACTCGCGCAACTGAGCCATCACGGCATCGATATACTGCTGGCGGTCGAGACGACGCTCGTCCAGCAGTTTGGCAATCTGCTTGTACTGGGTCGGTTCCAAATAGCGGAAGGACAGGTCTTCCAGCTCCCACTTGATGTGGCCGATGCCGAGACGGTGCGCCAGCGGCGCGTAGATATCGAACACCTCGCGGGCAACGCGATAGCGCTTCTCCTCCGGCGCGTCCTTGACCGCCCGGATAGCGCAGGTGCGCTCGGCCAGCTTGATCAGCGCCACACGGACGTCATCCACCAGCGTGACCAACATCTTGCGCAGATTCTCGACCTGCGCCTGGGGGCTGAAACTGGCGGTACTGCCGGGGTTCTGCGACACGCTGATGGCGGCCATGCGCTGCACGCCGTCCACCAGATGCGTGACAGTCGGACCAAAGCGGTGCTCCACCTCGGTCAGATCGGTCTTGCGCTCACGCACCGCGCGATAGACCACTGCGGCGACTAGCGAGTCCTGGTCGAGTTTGAGATCAGCCAGAATTTCGGCCATTTCAAGGCCCGTGCGGTAGCTGCTCGCGCCGTCAGCCCAGATGTTTTCCGCATCAATGGCCGCCTGCTCAAGCTCTTGGGCCCACTCACAGGCTTCGTGCAGAACCTGCGGATCGACAAGCTGCGTGCGCTCCCCGATCCGTGCTATCCATGCGTCAATGTTGACGCTGCCATCCTGATTGGTCGGGTGTGCTGCTCTGACCTGTACCATCTTCTTGTCCTCGCCCGGCGGCGATCTATTG
>DBHE01000127.1:3359-15868 GCA_002296055.1 Pseudomonadaceae bacterium UBA836 | reverse complement strand
CCGGAGTCGACCAGATAGACGCAGGGCAGGCGGTTCTCACGGGCGATGGTCTGCGCCCGCAGGTGCTTCTTCACGCTCAGCGGATAGTAGGAACCACCCTTCACCGTGGCGTCATTGGCGATGATCATGCATTCAACGCCTTCGATCCGGCCAATACCGGCAATCACCCCAGCGGCCGGCACCGACTCGCCGTAAACCTCATGGGCGGCCAACTGACCGATCTCCAGAAAGGCCGAACCGGGGTCGAGCAGGGCGTCCAAACGCTGACGCGGCAGCAGTTTGCCTCGTGCCAAGTGCCGCGCATTGGCCGCCTCGCCACCGCCCTGGGCGATGCTTGCCAACAGGGTCTTGAGGTCATCCACCAGCGCGCGCATGGCATCGGCATTGGCGTGAAACGCGGGGCTGCCCGCGCTCAGTTGAGTGGTCAGCACAGCCATGCGAAGTCTCCCTTGGCGCGGTGCTCAGCGGGTTTCATTGAACAGCTCCCGGCCGATCAGCATGCGCCGAATCTCGCTGGTGCCAGCACCAATTTCGTACAGCTTGGCGTCGCGCAGCAGGCGGCCGGTGGGGTAATCGTTGATGTAACCGTTGCCGCCGAGAATCTGGATCGCGTCCAGCGCCATCTGCGTCGCGCGCTCGGCGGTGTAGAGAATTACCCCGGCGGCGTCCTTGCGGGTGGTCTCGCCACGGTCGCAGGCCTGCGCCACGGCGTAGAGGTAAGCGCGGCTGGCGTTCAGCTGGGTGTACATGTCAGCGACCTTGCCCTGAATCAGCTGGAACTCACCGATGCTCTGACCGAACTGCTGACGGTCGTGGATATAGGGCACCACCACGTCCATACAGCTCTGCATGATCCCGGTCGGGCCGCCGGAGAGCACCACGCGCTCGTAATCCAGCCCGCTCATCAGCACCTTCACGCCGCCGTTGTACTGGCCGAGGATGTTCTCGACCGGCACCTCGACGTTGTTGAACACCAGCTCACAGGTGTTCGAGCCGCGCATGCCCAGCTTGTCCAGCTTGGGGCTGCGGGAGAATCCAGCCCAGTCGCGCTCGACGATAAAGGCGGTGATGCCGTGCGGGCCAAGCTCCGGTTCGGTCTTGGCGTAAATGACGTAAACGTGCGCGTCCGGGCCGTTGGTAATCCACATCTTGCTGCCATTGAGCACGAAGTGATCGCTCCGACGCTCGGCCCGCAACTTCATGCTGACTACATCGGAACCGGCGTTCGGCTCACTCATCGCCAGCGCCCCGATATGCTCACCGCTGATCAGCTTGGGCAGGTATTGCGCCTTCTGCTCCGGCGTGCCGTTGCGGTTAATCTGGTTCACGCACAGGTTGGAATGCGCCCCGTAGGACAAGCCCACCGACGCCGACCCGCGGCTGATCTCCTCCATCGCCACCACATGCGCCAGATACCCCAGCCCCGAGCCGCCATACTCCTCAGGCACCGTAATGCCCA
Organism: Pseudomonadaceae bacterium UBA836; assembly: GCA_002296055.1. GTDB lineage: Bacteria > Pseudomonadota > Gammaproteobacteria > Pseudomonadales > Pseudomonadaceae > Halopseudomonas. The sequence continues at coordinate 14,409 of DBHE01000127.1, read as the reverse complement.
GCAGCCCCATGTCACCAAAACGCCGCCACATCTCCAGCGGAAACTGATTCTCCCGGTCGATCTCGGCGGCGCGCGGCGCCAGCTCGGCATCAACCAGATTACGGGTCTGCTCACGCAGCATCTCGATGGTCTCGCCAAGACCGAAATTGAGCGACGGATAATGCATGATTCCACCTGCTGTTATTGTTGTTGGTGCGCTTGGGTTAAAGGGGGCTACCGCGTCTGCTCCAGCGCCGTTCGACAGCGCTCCTCCGCGGTATCCAGCTCAATCTGCATCTGCTCGATATCCAGCAACTGCTGCGCCAGCTGCGCACGGCGCAGGGTAATCTTGTCCAGGAAGGTTTCCAGCTGCTTGCGATTGCCGTGGCCCGGGTCGTACAGCTCGATCAGCTCGCGACACTCCGCCAGCGAAAACCCGATGCGCTTGCCGCGCAGAATCAGCTTGAGAATCACCTTATCCCGAGGGCTATAAACCCGCTCCTGCCCACGACGCTCGGGGCTGAGCATGTTCTGCTCCTCATAAAAACGAATCGCCCGCGTGGTGATATCCAGCTCGCGGGCAAGATCGGAAATGCTGTAGGTCTGGGTCATGGATCGTCTTTGATGACTGCTTTACGTTAACGTAAAGGTAAGCTGGTTGAGGCGGGAGCGTCAAGCGTCAAGCGGGAAGCGGGAAGCGGGAAGCGGGAAGCGGGAAGCGGGAAGCGGGAAGCGGGAAGCGGGAAGCGGTCAGTGTTATCTACGACGAGAAAAACTGGAGGAAAACCAGGGTTAGATGAGCTTTTTTGCCCAATTAATGTTCGCCTGACCCCAATTTCATCCACACTCGTCATCCTCGCGCAGGCGAGGATCCATGTGGGCTGGACATAACACTGAATTCCCGCCTGCGCGGGAAAGACGTTTATCGTATCGTACGTGCCTACTGGCCACTGCTCCGCCGCTCTTTGTGTTCGCTGATCAGCACCTCGGCAATCCAGCGGAGATAGCGCAGGAACACACAAGCCGGGGTTAGATGAACATTATTGCGGTCCAGGTATTGCAAATGGGCTGTAATTAGTCAACTAAAAGTTTAGCGAGATTTTATATGAATTCCTCGAAGCCAGATGTGCACCTGGATTCCCACCTTCAAGATGGTCGTAAGGAAGAGAGCCCTGCAGAATGTTCATTTCAGCGTAGTGAAGCAGCCATCGGTGTGTTGTCATATCTTGATGGCTGTATACCGCGCAAGGTCAGAAAAACAAGTGCCGAAAGTAAAGCGACTGTCATTTCTAATTGGTGTTTGGGAGTGGCGATTTTTGCCTTCATAGTCGCTCTTCTAGTGATTTTTTCAGTGGAGAAGTCGGACGCCTCATCCGCTATACGCTTCTTCGTTTTAGCAATGATAAACCTGTCTGCAATTGCAGCAATTTCTAGCTTGATAGTGCCAATAGTGTTAACTGGCTTGTTAGCTGTTCGGTGGAAAAGCTTAGCTTTTGATGGTCTATGCGGTGATTTGCGTCACGAGCAAAAGCTTGCAGATGGCTTGGTTACATTTGATCAGTCTTCGTTAAAGGACGCACAATTCTGGCTTGAACGCAGGATCAACCGAATTTCCTCACGAACCACGTTCTTTTTTGGCCAAAAGACGGCGGTGCTGGGTTTGCTCGCTGCCGGCTATTCGTTTACTGCGGACTTGGGGGGGTATCAATGGATTTCTCGTACTATTGCTAACGGGATAACCCTAGACAATTGGCATAATACATTTTTGCTTTGGATTGGAGCATTCGTGCTTGGCCTATCCATCGGGGCCATTTTTCTTGAAAAAGTTACGGATCGCTATCGCTATCAGCTCGAATTATTGGAGCTTGCGCAGCGTTAAAGGTGGCGACCTCAATTACCAAAAGTCTCACCTGATGTAGGGTGTGGTCATGTCAGATCATTGTACACACTAAAAATCGTGATGAAACCGGGTCAGATGAACTTTTCTAAGATGCCGCGTTAATGCTCATCTGACCCCAACTTCCAATTCGAGCGCTGAGTGCCAGGCAATAAATTAAGTGTCAGAACGCCAAGTTCCAAGCGAGACTCAATGTTTCAAATACAGGCTTCATTTCAGTCTCAAATTGCTCTTTTGTTACCAAATCTCCAACGCGCTTTGACAGTTGTATTTTTTGCTTGCCAGCCATGACTGATACTTGTTGCTCTGTTCTTTTCCAGTCTAGGCTATTTGGGTAGCATTCTTCCAAGGACCCGTGGGGTAGAACTTGGATCTGGCCTCGATCGTTGAAAGCTTTAAATTCTTTAATGAATTCATCGAAGCCAGCCTGTGCTTTCGGAGTCGGTGCGTCGCATAAAACAACAATCCTCTCTTCAAAAATTGAGGTTTCAAGAGGCTTGAAAGACTTCTTTATGGCGTTGATGGAGCGCTTAGCTTGATGTGTGTCGCCTTCGGCAGAGATTATTTGAATTGCCGGCTTTTCTGGGTAATGACGCTTTATTACGCGAGTTAAAAACTCAACTTCACTTGGACCTTCTACTATCAGGAAATTATGAGGAAGCAATAGGTCGGAGGGGCTTCCACCTAGCAGCTCGAATATAACATAGGGCTTGTCTAATGTGTCTACGGCTCTAAACTTGGTGACGCTGTCTTCTTTTTCAGCTTTATATATTTTCTGTTCTGGGTGATCGTCTGCCACAAACACGGAAGAGTGGGTGTTTATAAACACCTGATCCAGGTCTGCGCTTAAGGATAAAAGCACGTCCTTTAGCTTTCTTTGCGCTGTGGGGTGCAAGTGAAGCTCGGCCTCATCGATAAAAAATAAAAAAGACTTCCCAGCATCCTCTCTGTCCTTTCTATAGTCCGCATAGGCTTGGATAATGGCAAGCATTAGAGCCCTTTGCATGCCATCGCCTTTCTCGGACGCGTAAGTCTCCACGCCATCATCCACTTTAGTTTGGAAGTTTTTAAGCAGGTCGGAAAATTCAGGACTAGAAACTTGGAAGCTAACTTTGGCGCACTCGGCAAATTGTTTTTCTAAGTGAGCTTTTACATTGCCGCCCAATCGATCAAACTCAAGCTTAACTGCGGAGCCTTCATCGTCAAACAACTCATCAAACTTATCTCTAAATGCTCTATACTGAGGATTGTCTTCTAATATCTCTTCAAGCACTGAAGATAGCATTATTCCCACTGGGGTTTTAGCCGAATATTTTGCCACCTCATCAAAGTACTGTTTGGTGTGTATATATTCGAACTTCGGTAGAAAGTCATTGAACGCCTTGTCAAATCCAGCCGGGTTTTTATCTAGCTGTGAACCGTTTATGGTCAGCTTTCTTTTGGTGGGATCTTCGCTTGATCTTTCAACAGTTAATTCATCGCAGCCGCTTAACACGCTTAGCATCTTTGTTCTATTCGCTTCGTTGCGCATATTTTCTGCGCCATGTAATGCATCGGAAAACTCTATCGTCACGGATATGGTCTTTGATACATCCCCTCTTGGGTGCAGATCTTTTAGAGGTGTCGCTTTTGGCGTGCCATTAAAGAACCATTCTACCGCTTCGAACAAGTTGGTTTTTCCCGCATTATTTTGGCCGACGAAAATGTTGAAATTCTTAGAGTCAAATTCTGCATATTCAATCGACCTAAAGTTGCGAATGGTTATTTTAGATATTTTCATCGTTCCGTGATCTCTGGTGTAGGCAAGTCTTTGTTAGGCTTGGAGCTTTCTCAAGCTGGGTTAAGTACTAGGGAAAGATACTTGTGGTTACCCACGAAAACTGATCAATCTTGCACAGCATCCATGCCTCCCGATTGGGCCGCTAGAAGTGCGGTGATTTGATATTGCTACTAGGGCGCGCTTTTGCCAACCCTGAATTAGGCCAAGGGCAGATCAAGCAGCGCGGTTTTGTCGGGTTGCCGCAAGTTAAACGTGGTCAGAAGTACATGTCTGCGCACTACTGTTCATCTGCCCCTGTCTCCCAACTCGTCATTCCCGCGCAGGCGGGAATCCAGTGGCGCGTCAAAGCACGCTTGGATCCTCGCCTTCGCGAGGATGACGTGGTGATAGGGGCAGCGAACCTGGGCTGTCCGAACGCCGGCGCCGGGTTAGCCCCGCTGCCGAAACACCAACACCAACCCCAGCACAATCGCCCCCATCCCCAGCAGACTCAACGCCGCCATGCGATTCCCCAAAAACAGGAAATCCAGCAGCGCGGTGCAGCCTGGCATCAGGTAGAACAGGCTAGTGACGTTGACCAGGTTGCCCATGCGAATCAGCCGGTACAGCAGCAGGGTCGCGCCGACCGAGATGAGCACGCCCATGTACAGCAGCGGCACGACAAAGCCGACGCTCCACTCGACTTTAAACGGCTGAAAGGGCACAACCACCGCGCACATCAGCAGGCCGATGGCGTATTGCAGGGGCAGTACGTCCATGGGTGATTGCTGAATCCCCTTCTGGAAGATCGAGCCCAGGGTGATACACAGCAGCGCCGCCAGCGACAGGCCTATACCCAGCAGCGAGAAGCGCGCCACCAGCAGGCTGTCGAGCACCACCAGCGTCAGGCCGCCGAGCGCCAGCAGCAAGCCCAAGAGCCGCAGCAGGTTGGCGCGGCGTTCGACCAGCAGCAGGGTGAGGATCGGCTGCACGCCGAGCACCGTTGCCAGCACCCCCGGCGTGAGCCCGGCGTCCAGCGAGAGCAGGTAGAAGATGGTGTAGCCGCCGGTCAGCAGTACCCCGACCAAGGCTACCTGCTTGCGGGTACCACGCGCGGGCAGCCAGCGCCGCCGGGTCAGCGCCAGCAGTCCGAGGGCGGCGCAGGCGAGTACAAAGCGCAGCAGCAGAAAGGCAAAGGCGGAGGCGTGTTCCAGCCCCCATTTGGAAAAGATCGCGCCCGCGCTCCACAGCAGCACGAACAGCGCGGTTGGGCCAATGGCGGCCCAGTTCAAACGTTGAATAAACATATGTCACCTGTCAGGACACAGGTTCGCCCTACGGCATCACGCCAGTCAGGGAGAACAGAAATCAGAAAAGGGGTAGTGAGATCAGTGCGCCGGTGGCGGTGAAGCCACTGCAGCCACGATGGCTACGCCGGGAGGAGTGACCGGCAGGCAGGCCACGGCAGCCTGCACGCGCGCAACCACACCGGCGAGCGCGGGGCGGTTTACAACAGCGGTGGTCTGGGCAGTGGACATGCGGTCACTCTGGACAGGTAAAAACGAAACGTCGCCGTTTGGCGACTCGGGGAGACTAGCACCGGGTTGGTGCGTGGGCAAGCTGCAGGGCTGGGCCGCACTTGCGCTGAGGGCGTCCGGCGGGATGGTTTGGTGCGCCTGGATCCCCCGCCTGCGCGGGGGATGACGGTAAGAGGGCGCGCCGTTGCTGGGGAGGCTTCCCTGGCAACAGCGCCTCAGCCAATCAGCTACGAATCAAGTGCGCTACCGACTCCTGCACCCGCGCCGTCAGCTCAGCCTCATCCAAGCCGCAGATGTCGCCGTTGTTCACTGCCGGGCGGCCCTGGATAAAGCTGTACTTCACGCTGGCCGGCTCACCGCACATCAAGGGTGCGGTGAGGGGGCTGTGCACGCCGGCAAAACGGGGCTGGTTGATGTCGAACAGCACCAGGTCGGCGGCCATGCCCACGGTGATCTCACCCACATCGTGCAGGCCGAGCAGCTTGGCGCCGTTGCGGCTACCCCAGCCAAGCACCTTTTCCAGCGTGGTGGCGTCCGGGCCGTGCACAGCGCGGTGGATCAGCCAGGCGAGGTTCAGCTCCTGCAGCATAGAGCCGGACTCGGCAGAGGCGGAGCCGTCCACGCCCAGGGTGATCGCCATACCGGCCTGCTCCATCTTGATAGCCGGGGCAATGCCGCTGCCCAGGCGGCAATTGGACGTGGGGCAGTGGGCGATGCCGGTGCCGGTAGTGGCGAGGCGGTCGATGATGTAATCGTCGCAGTGCACCAGATGGGCAAACCACACATCGTCGCCCAGCCAGCCGCAATCACCGGCGTAATCCACCGCGCGTTTGCCGTACTTTTTCAACGAGGCGACTTCATCAAAGTCCACTTCCAGCAGGTGCGAGTGCATGCCCAGCTTGAACTCGCGGGCGTAGGCGGCCTGTTCGCGCAGGCCGTCCGGGTCGCTGGAGTGAATCAGGCTGGTTGGCGCTACCACCAGCTTGCGCATGGCATCGCCACCGTCCTGGTGATAGCGCACGCGGCTGGCGTCCAGCCGCGCGATGATCTGCTCGATGGTTTCCGGGGAGATGCCGTGCTCAATCATGCCGTGATGGCTGCCCACCGAGGTGGCGCTGCCGCGGCACAGCACCAGGCGCATGCCCAGCTCATCGGCGGCGCGCCAGACAGCATCTTCCAGTTCGGGGCTGGTGGTGGCGTGGTAGAGGTAGTGATGATCTGCGCAGGTGGTGCCACCGGAGCGCAGCAGCTCGTACAGGCCCAGCCGCGCGGCGTGGTACATCAGCTCCGGCGTGACCTTGGGCCAGTAACGGTAGGGCACCGAGCCCAACCAATCGTTGAGGTTCTGGTTCAGGCCTTCCGGCACGCCCTTCATGATGGATTGGGCCAGGTGATGGTGGGTGTTCACCAAACCGGGCCAGACCACGCAGCCGCGAGCGTCGATCAGGGTTTCACCTGCGGCCAGCGCCAGATCGCAACCCAGCTCGGTAATCTTGCCATCGCTGATGCGGATATCCGTCGCGTTAGCGGCGGTGGGGGAAAAAACAGCTTGTGCGTTCTTGATCAGGTAAGTCACGGAGGTACTGCTCCTCTGTTGCTGCCAAAGAGCAATGTCCCGGAGTGAGGGAAGCACTGATCACTTCCGCATGCCCCTGACCGCTTCTACTCTGTCGCCTGGTATTGAAATGACCGCAGCGTGCGGTACTGCAGTAACAAGTGCAATTTTTTGACCAACCTTTCAGCCGCGCTACAGCCGCCGGTTCATCGGGTATCCGCCGTAAAAAGCGGGCGCAGGGTGAGCAAAACCGGTGCAAGTGGTCAGCTTTTGCGCGATCACGGTGCAATCTAAGCGCTCAAAACCAAACAGTCGATTTGCGGAAGGCCACGCCAGCCGGCGCGTTCGTCGGATTTGCCCGAGTTGGCGCAATTACTGCTTGAGTATTTGTGCCTGAGGCTTATCCTCAGCAACGTGAGTAGAAGCTGTCAGGGGGCAACACCCCAGGTCATTGCTCAGTTAGCGGACAATGCGCATAGCGCGGTGACGCGGACTGACAGGCCACAGCCTCCTTCCACCTCCCGCCCGCGTCATTCTCCGCCCCATTTGCCCCCAACGGGACTACTCGGAGATTCACCATGACAACCGCAACAACCCCTGAATACGGCCTGAAAGAACTGCAGCTGGAAACCACCTTCGGCGGCATGGGCAAGGAAACTGCCCGCGATATTCCGCTGATCGACCTGACCGATTTTGAAGCCCGCCGCAGCGAGATCACTGAGCAATTGTGGAATGCCGCCACAGAGGTTGGCTTTTTTCAGCTGGTCAATCACGGCCTGGACATCAAACTGGTGCAGAGCGCCTTTGAGCTGTCAGAAGCTTTTTTCAGCCTGCCCAACGAGCAGAAAGCGCGCTTTCCGCTGAAAAAGGGCCTGAACACCGGTTGGGAATTCATGTCGCAGGTGCGCCCGTCCACGCGCACAGCGGATCAGAAGGAGTCCTTCCAGATCACCCTGCCGCACATGGATGACCTGTGGCCCAACCAAACCGTGGTGCCGGAATTCCACCGCATCATGCTGGACTTTGAATACCGCGCCTGGCAGCTGGGCATGCAAGTGCTGTCCTGCTTTGCCGACCGCCTCGGATTTGCACGCGACTTTTTCACCAAGGCGCATGACCGTCGTCAGCCTGACTATCAAAGCACCCTGCGCCTGCTGCATTACCTTGCCATGCCGGAGGATGATCAGGACGAAAGCCTGTGGCGCGCCGGTGCACACACCGACTTTGACTGCCTGACCATGGTGTTCCAGAAGGAAGGTCAGGGCGGCCTGCAGGTCAGCCCGGGCAAAGATGCCGAAGGCGCCGGTGACAACCGCGAGTGGAGCAGCGTGATTCCCCGCGACGACATCATCACCTGCAACATCGGTGACATGCTGATGCGCTGGAGCGACGACCAGCTCAAGTCCACCCTGCACCGCGTGCGCATGCCCAAGCCGGGCGAGTACCGCGGCCCGCGCTACAGCATGGCGTTCTTCTGTCAGGCCAATAAAGACGTAATGATCGAAAGCCCCGCCGGCAAGTACCCGCCGATTTCGGCAGCCGATTATTTGCTGCAACGCATTCAGGCCAACTTTGCGGAAGCGAAGAAGTAACGCGCAGCAATTTGATCGTTCCCACGCTCCGCGTGGGAACGATCACAAAACTCGCAACACCAGACGGGGCACCCAGCGGGCGCCCCGTTTTTTGTGTATTCAGCACGGCCGCGCGTCTGGGAGGGCTGAGCTGCAACTGGACTTTCCCGGGCTACGCCCCGCCGGTGGTATTACCTATGTGGCCGGCTTGATGTGTAACCCCTGTGCCCGGTTACTGCCCATTCCACCGTCATTCCCGCACAGGCGGGAATCCAGTGTTGCCTCGAGCCCGACCTGGATCCCCGCCTACGCGGGGATGACGGAAGTGAAGTGGACTATGGGCATGACGAGGGTGGGCTGTGTGTTGTGGCAGCTGACGTGAGCGCTGCCGGGCGTGCCAAGCTCCGGCTTGTTGTAATCGTTCCCACGCTCCTCGTGGGAACGATTACAAAACTCGCAACACCAGACGGGGCGCCCAGCGGGCGCCCCGTTTTTTGTGTATTCAGCACGGCCGCGCATCTGGGAGGGCTGAGCTGCAACTGGACTTTCCCGGGTTACGCCCCGCCGGCGGTATTACCTATGTGGCCGGCTTGGTGTGTAACCCCTGTGCCCGGTTACTGCCCATTCCACCGTCATTCCCGCGCAGGCGGGAATCCAGTGTTGCCTCGGAGCCCGATCTGGATCCCCGCCTACGCGGGGATGACGGAAGTAAAGTGGACTGTGGGCATGACGAGGGTGGGCTGTGTGTTGTGGCAGCTGACGTGAGCGCTGCCGGGCGTGCCAAACAGGCATTCCCACGCGGAGCGTGGGAACGATCACAAAGCTGCGCGCTTAATCCCCACCACAACCGCTACCGTCGGAATCACCGCCGCAGCCGCCGCCACAACCCGAACCGCAGCCAATGTGGCCGGCACAATAGTCATCACCCGGCGTCTGCCTGCAGTCGAGGGCGTAGCGAAAGCCATCGGGGATATTGAGCTGCGCATCAATGGCAAAGAGTATGGGCAGGCGGTGCGCAGCACGCGGTTGCATGCCCTCACGCAAGCACGACAAGCGCCAGGCCGTCTTGATGCCGGCCTGGGCGCTGGTGGGAGAGCGCATGGCTTCGGCCGGGGTGTGATGCAGAAAGCGGCCCAACGCCTTGCCGCAAAAATACTCGTACTTGCGGGTAAACAGGATGAACTCATGCCAGGCCACATCCACTGCCTGGGACGGCATGGACACCATACGCCGGCCCGCGGTATTGCACAGGTGGAAGTACTCACGCAGCCCCTGCATGACCCGCGTTACCTCAGCGTCGCTCAGGTGCGGATAGGTTTTCCCGACTTTCGCCGCAATCGACTCAGGGAAACGATAGGTGTCGATCAATCGTTCGCGGCGGGCACGACGAGCCTTGCCATAGGCTCTGTACAGCGCAAACAGCGCAATCGCCGCCAATACCAGGAGAATGAGATTATCAACACGCATGCAATGGCCCGTCCTTGTCCACAGAGTGAACGCAGCATAACCGATGCACGCGGCCTGTACTTGCTCTGACTATGCATAGGCGGAGCAGGCCAGCGCCCGCTACGCCTTGCATCTCACTCAGCGATTCTCCTGCAGCCAGCGTCCCAGCAGGCTGCGTTCTTCATCGCTCATGCCGCTCATGTTGCCCAGCGGCATATAGTGCGTCGCTACCGCCGCCTGATAGACCTTGTCACCGTGCTGCTTGAGGTGCTCCAGGCTGTCCAGAATGATGCCGGCAGGCGGTGCCTGAAACGCCGGACTGGTTGGCTTGGCGGCGTGGCAGGCCTGGCAGTGGGTAGCTAACAGCTGGCTGATCTCAGCGCCGGTCACCGGGCTCGGTGCGGCCGCAGCGCTGTCACCGTCAGTTTGCGCTGTGCCGTGGTTGTGGGTTGCCACGGTAGAGGGTGCGCTCGGCGCCATGGCCCAGATCAGGGCGACAGTCGCCAGTGCGCTGACAACCAGAATCGAGGGTTTGAACTGGCCCTGGTTACGCAGGTTGAAGAAGTGACGCGCGTAGGCGGTGATGGCGCCAATGGCCGCCAGCGCCAGCCAGCCGTGGGCATGGGCGTAGAACATCGGGTAGTGGTTGCTGATCATGATGAACAGCACCGGCAGCGTGAGGTAGTTATTGTGGCGCGAGCGCAGCATCGCGCGCTGGGCCAGCATCACCACCTCTTCACCCGGCTTCTCGCCACGGGCCACCGCATTCACCAATGCACGCTGGGCCGGCACGATACCGAGGAACACGTTACCAACCATGATGGTGCCAATAACCGCGCCCACGTGGATATACGCGCCACGACCGGCAAACACCTGATACAGGCCAAAGGCAACCGCGACCAAAATCAGATACAGGACGACACCAAAGGCCATGCCGTTACGCGCCAGCGGGCTGCGAATCAGCGCCTCATACAAAGCGACGACTGCGACCAGGGTGCCCACGCCAATGGCGACGGCGCCGGCGCCACTGAGCGCCACCTTGCTCGGGTCGATCAGGTAGCCTGGGTTGCCCATGTAATACACCACGGCCAGCAGCGCCAGGCCGCTGAGCAGGGTGCTGTAAGCCTCCCACTTGAACCAGTGCAGGTCAGAGGGCATCTGCTCGGGGCCGACTTCGTACTTGGCCACCTCATAGAAGCCACCACCGTGAATGGCCCACAAGTCGCCCTTGATGCCCTTTTGCTTCTTCCACGCCGGCGGCTCGCGCAGGTTGTTGTCCAGCCAGACGAAGTAGAACGAGGCGCC
>DBHE01000127.1:0-2976 GCA_002296055.1 Pseudomonadaceae bacterium UBA836 | reverse complement strand
TCAGACAGATAGACCAGCATGGGCTGCTCCTTGTACGGCGTCGCGGTCGTAACGGCACTGGCCGGCGATGTAGGTGCGACGGATGCTGCGGTCGTCGCCGAGGATCATCAGGTCGAACAGAATGCCCGACAGATCGCGCTCGGCGCTGTGTTTGAGTTGCTGTACCGGGCTGGCGGCGCGGTCAAGAATCAAAAAGTCCGCCATCTTGCCCGGCGCCAGGTTGCCGGTCTCGGCCTCCTGATGCAGCACCTTGGCGTTGCCCAGGGTTGCCATGTAGAACGCCTGGAACGGGTTCAGGCTCTGGCCGCGCAGCTGGCAGACCTTGTAGGCCTCGGCCATGGTGACCAGCATCGACAGACTGGTGCCGCCGCCCACATCCGAGGCCAGACCGACCTCAACATCCGCCCCTCGTGCACTGGCCAGATCGAACAGGCCGCTGCCGAGGAAGGTGTTGGAGGTCGGGCAGAAGGCGATGCGGGTGCCGGTTTCGGCCAGCCGCGCGCGGTCGGCGTCGTCGATATGAATGCCGTGCGCCAGCACGCTGCGCGGGCCGAGCAAGCCAAAGTGGTCGTAGACGTCCAGATAGCTGGCACGCTCCGGGAACAGCTCGGCAATCCAGGCGATCTCGGCTTTGTTTTCGGCCCAGTGGGTCTGCATCAACAGGCCGTCGGCCTCGGTCATCAGCTTGCCGGCGTAGGTCAACTGTTCGGGGGTCGAGGTGGCGGCAAAGCGCGGGGTGACCGCATAGCGCTGGCGGCCGGTGCCATGCCAACGGGCGATCAGCTCGCGGCTTTCTTCATAACTGGCCTCGGCGGTGTCGCGCACGCCATCCGGGGCGTTGCAGTCCATCATCACCCGGCCGGTGGTGATCGCCATGTTGTAGTCGTGCGCAGCGCTGAACAGCGCCTCGCTGGCAACCTGGTGCGAGGTGCTGAACACCAGCGCCGAGGTGGTGCCGTGCGCCAGCAGCAAGTCGAGGAAGACCTTGGACTGCTTGGCCGACCAGTCGGCATCGGCAAAGCGTGATTCGGTCGGGAAGGTGTAGGTTTCCAGCCACTCCAGCAGCTGGGTACCGTAACTCGCCATCACCGCCAGCTGCGGCATGTGGACGTGGGTATCGATCATGCCGGGCATGATCAGGCCTTCCGGCGAATGCTCAACCGGCGTGCCCGCCGGCAGGCTCGGCAACAGCTCAGCTGCTTCGCCGATTGCCTGAACCCGGCCATCGGCAACCACCAGCAAGCCGTCGGTGAAGTAGCTGTAACTGGCCGGATCGGGCGTGCCCAGGCCCGGTTCGGACAAAAAGTGCAGCAGCGGCCCGCGGAACGCGGTGCAACCATCTGCCTGGTTGGTAATGGTCATCCTAGCTCCCCCGGTAGGTCGAGTAGCCCCACTGGTTCAGCAGCAGCGGCACGTGGTAATGGGCCTGCACGTCGTCCAGGCGGAAGGCGATGGTGACGGCCGGATAAAAGCAGCGCAGCCCCTGCGCGGCGTAATAGCCGTCGGTGTCGAAGGTCAGGCGATACACGCCGGCGACCGCTTCGCTGCCGAAGCCGTTCAGCACGCGGCCATCGGCATCGGTTTCGGCTGCCGCTAGGGTGACCCAGCTGTCGCCCTGCTGCTGCTCAAGGACAATGCGTACACCGGCAGCGGGCTTGCCGCTGCCGAGGTCGAGAATGTGGGTAGTAATCGGGCTCTTGCTCATAGCAGCTTGTCCAGACGAATGTGAGTGATCTTGGCTTGTTCTTCGGCGGCGATACGTATTTCCTGCTCGCGGCTGTTGGGCAGGCGCTGCTCCAGCAGCTCGAGCATTTCTTCGGCGCTCTTGCCGGTGGCGCAAACGATGAAGATAAAGCCGAATTTGTCGAAGTAGGCGTCGTTGCCTTCTTTCAGGCGCTGCAGCACGGCGTCGGAGGCGATGCGCGCGCCAGCCTGCTCGCCGCTGGCCAGCGCTTCGGTGCTGGCGTACTTGGCTTTCAGGCTCTTGATGTCGCCGATCTTGGGGTGCGCCTCAAAGGCCACCAGCCAGTCGGCTTCATGCAGATTGGGCCAGAGCGCGCGGGCGGTGCCGTGCAGCGCCTCGGCGCTTTGATAGGGGCGGGCGGCGACCATCGGGCGCGCCCAGGCATCGGCGGCGCAGCAATCACGAAAGACAGTCAGCGCCTCGTCTTCAGGCAGGGTGTTCAGGTGTTCCAGAGTCATTTTGTCTCCACCGGCTGTTGCGGTGTCTCAAGGGTATTGTCCTGTTTCATCAAGTCGCGCAGCTGCGGCCAGCTCACGCCGCGCCGGCGCTCGCGCGGCGCAGCCGGCTTACCGAGGGCCAGTAGCTCGGCGCTGATCGATACCGCAACCTCCATCGGCCGCTTACCCGGCACATCACTGCGCCCGACCGGGCAGCGAATGCGGGCGATCTGCTCATCGCTGTAGCCACGGTGGTTGAGCCTCTGGCGGAAGCGATCGGCCTTGGTCTGCGAGCCGATCAGGCCCACCGAGGCAGCGTCGCCGGCATCCAGCAGCGCACGGCACAGGTCGTAATCGAGCTGATGGTTGTGGGTCAGAATCAGCACGTGGCGGCCACGGCACAGGGCCGGGGCATCGCCCACCGGGTCATCGGTGTGCAGCGTGCGGATATTGGCCGCCAGATCGCTCGGAAACACCTCGGCGCGCGAGTCGACCAGCGTTACCTGCCAGGGCAACTGCCCCATGATGCTCATCAGCGCCTGCGCCACGTGGCCGGCACCAAAGACCACCAGTTGCGCATCGCTGCCGGGCTGGCCTTCGAGCAGAACCGACACACTGCCGCCGCAGCACTGGCCCAACGAGGCCCCCAGCGGAAAGTGCTCCAGCACGGTCTCAAAGCGACCGGCAGCCAGCTGCTCACGGGCGCGGGCGGTGACCAGATATTCCAGATGGCCGCCGCCGATGGTGTCCCAGGTATGTTCACCGCTGATCACCATCTTGCTCGACGGCTCACGC
>DBHE01000106.1:21282-26019 GCA_002296055.1 Pseudomonadaceae bacterium UBA836 | reverse complement strand
CGCCATCAACACCAGGGCAAACACTAACCCCAGCGGCGCTGTCGCCATGACTACCAGCGACCATTCGCTACGCTGACGCAACAACAGCGCCAGCGCGGCACTACCCAGCAGTACCAGCAGCGGGGTCGGATCGCCTATCAGAGCCCAGGCCAGCGCAGGTAGCGCGCCCCAGACCACAACCGACATACCTTCCGACCAGCCGCGGCGCAACAGCACCAGCGCCAGTACTACTGCACCGAACCAGAACAACAGGGGGACGGCGACTGACAAACCCACCACCAGGGTGGCTTGCCGACGACCGCGCATTATGAATTCAGCGAGCCCCTGCATGCCGATTCGGCTTCCCGATCAATTACTTTTGGCTACCAATCAACGACCGTGGCCGTCGGTGTAAGGCAGCAGAGCCAGGTAGCGGGCGCGCTTGATAGCAACGGCCAGCTGACGCTGGTACTTGGCCTTGGTACCGGTGATACGGCTCGGGACAATCTTGCCGGTCTCGGTGACATAGGCCTTCAGAGTGTTGAGATCTTTGTAATCGATCTCTTTTACGCCTTCAGCGGTAAAACGGCAGAACTTTCTGCGACGGAAAAAACGTGCCATGGCAGCGTCTCCTTAATTCTGGAATGGGAACTGAAAAAACTTACTCGTCGTCACCGTTGTCGTCGGCGTCGTTGCTGTTGTCAGCATTGTCGTTGGAATCGTTGTCGTCGTTGCGCTCGCGACGCTCGCGACGCTCACCACGACCACTTTCCTCGGACTTGAGCATGTCAGACTGTTCGGTAACGGCTTCGTCACGACGGATAACCATGTTGCGGATAACGGCATCGTTGTAACGGAAGTTTTCGCTCAGCTCATCCAGTGCCTTGGCGCTGCACTCAACGTTCATCATGATGTAGTGAGCTTTGTGGATCTTGTCGATCGGGTAAGCCAGCTGGCGGCGGCCCCAATCTTCCAGACGGTGTACTTTGCCGCCGTCTTCTTCGATCACTTTGCTGTAGCGCTCAACCATCGCGCTAACCTGCTCGCTCTGGTCCGGGTGAACCAGGAATACGATTTCGTAATGACGCATATAAGCTCCTTACGGGTTATAGCCAGCTGCCCAAACAGTCTGGCAAGGAGTGGAACATAGGGTTTGGGGCGGCCATTCTAGTGAAGCGCCGCTCGGCTTGCAAGGGAAATGCCAGTAGCAGCCCAGAGGCAGGCAGAACCTGAGCTGGAAGCTGGAAGCTGGAAGCTGGAAGCCAATAGTGTGGGTGGGAGGCTGGTTACCCTGCATGGGTTGAGTTACACCGACGGCGCCCACGGCACCGCCGGCATATAGGTCAGCTCGATGCGCCGCGCTGGCGTACTGCTTCGAACAGGCAAATACCGGTGGCTACCGACACGTTGAGACTGCTGACGCTGCCGGCCATAGGCAGTTTAGCCAGGTAGTCGCAATGCTCGCGGGTCAGACGGCGCATGCCCGCCCCTTCTGCGCCCATGACGATGATCGACGGCACGGTGAAATCCACGTCATAGATCAGCTGGTCCGCTTCGCCCGCCGTGCCCACTACCCACAGCCCGCGTTGCTTGAGCTGCTTGAGGGTACGACTGAGGTTGGTCACCGCCACCAGCGGCACGGTTTCAGCCGCACCACAGGCCACCTTGCGCACCGTCGGGTTCAGACTGGCCGAGCGATCACGCGGCACGATCACCGCGTGCGCGCCGGCCGCATCCGCGCTGCGCAGGCAGGCGCCCAGGTTATGCGGGTCGGTCACGCCGTCCAGCACCAGCAGCAAG
Source organism: Pseudomonadaceae bacterium UBA836 (assembly GCA_002296055.1). Lineage (GTDB taxonomy): Bacteria > Pseudomonadota > Gammaproteobacteria > Pseudomonadales > Pseudomonadaceae > Halopseudomonas. Next base: position 24,240 of record DBHE01000106.1, on the reverse strand, counting down.
GGCGTACCCTCCAGCCGATCCAGCATATGCCCCAACATCTCCTCGGACCACAGCTGACTGGGCACTACTTCTGCCAACACGCCTTGATGCACGCCCTCAGCCTGCGCATCCAGCTCATCACCGGCGACACGCTGCAAGGCAACCCCTTGGCGCTCAGCCAACGCAAGCAGCGCCTGCTGCCGCTCATTCAATCGCCCGGCCTGCAGCAGCAGGCGCTTGATCCGCTTGGGATGACGATCCAGCAGCGCCTGCACCGCGTGCAGGCCAAATACCCGTTCCAGATCACTCATACTCAGCGGGCCTTACGCTTACGCGGGCCACGGTTATCACCGGTTGGCTTCTTGCCCGCAGCCTTGGCAGCGCCGGCCGGTTTGGCCGATTTGCTCTTACCCTTACTCGCCGGCGCTTTGCCCGTGCCGGAGCCGGAGCGACCTTTACCGCGAGGGTCTGTTTCACCGGCCGCACGGCGCGCGTCCGCCAGCAGCTTCTCGCGCATCGCCCGACTGGCGGACACTTGGCGTTCTGCAGCCGGCTGCGCTTGGGGCTGCGGAGCATCCTGAGCCATTTCAAAGTCGATCTTGCGATCGTCCAGATCCACCCGCGCCACCTGCACACGCACCGGATCGCCAAGGCGGAAGCGTCTGCCAGAACGCTCACCCACCAGGGCATGATGCACCGCATCAAACACGTAATAGTCCGCCGGCAACGCCGTGACGTGCAGCAGACCCTCGACGTAGATATCCGTCAGCTCGATAAACAGACCAAAGCTGGTGGCAGCTGTGACCAGGCCATCAAAGCTCTCACCCACCTTGTCCTGCATGAACTCGCATTTGAGCCAGCTGACTACATCGCGGGTTGCCTCATCGGCACGACGCTCGTGCTGCGAGCACTGCTCGCCCAGCTCGGCCAGGCGCTGATGATCGTAGGGGTAGATGCGCGCCTTAGGCATCACACCACCTCCAGCGCGGCGCACCAGATCGGTGTTGCGCCGTGAGCGAATTACACTGCGAATGGCGCGATGCACCAGCAGGTCGGGGTAGCGCCGAATCGGCGAGGTAAAGTGGGTGTACGCCTCGTAGTTCAGGCCGAAGTGCCCTGCGTTATCCGGGCTATAGACAGCCTGACTGAGTGAACGCAGCATCACCGTCTGAATCAGCTGCGCGTCTGGGCGACCCTGCACCTTGGCAAGCACCGCCGCGTAATCTTCCGGCGTCGGCACACCCTTCTTGCGCGTCAGACTCAAGCCCTGAGAGTTGAGAAACTCGCGCAGGCGCTCCACCTTCTCGGCCTGCGGGCCGTCGTGCACGCGGTACAGGCCAGGCAGCTCAAGCTCTTGCAGGAAGCGTGCGGTAGCCACGTTGGCGCACAGCATGCACTCTTCGACAATCTTGTGGGCATCGTTGCGCGTGGTCGGGCGGATCTCCACGATCTTGCGATCCTCACCAAAAACCATGCGGGTCTCGGTGGTCTCAAAATCAATCGCGCCGCGACCCTGGCGCGCCTTGGCCAGTGCCTTGTAAAGCTCGTACAGGTTCTCCAAATGCGGCAGCACCTCACCATACTGGTCGCGCAGCGCCTTACCTTCACGACTACGCGGGTGCTCCAGCATGCTGGAGACCTTGTTGTAGGTCAGCCGCGCGTGGGAGTGGATCACCCCTTCGTAGAACTCGAAATCAGTCAGCTCACCAGTCTTGGAAATGGTCATTTCACAGACCATGGCCAGGCGATCAACATGCGGGTTCAGCGAGCACAAGCCGTTGGACAGCGCCTCGGGCAGCATGGGGATCACTTCACTTGGGAAGTACACCGAGGTGCCGCGCAGCTCAGCTTCTTCGTCCAGCGCTGAGCCAACCGGCACGTAGTGCGATACGTCGGCGATGGCAACGTAGAGCTTCCAGCCACCGGAGAACAGCCGCCAGCCACTGGCCTTGTGCGGCTCACAATAGAGCGCGTCATCAAAGTCGCGGGCGTCTTCACCGTCAATCGTAACCAATGGCAGGTGGCGCAGATCGACGCGCTTGAGCTTGTCCTTTTCGACCACATGGTCTTTCAAGCGCCCTGCTTCCTTCAGCACTGCATCAGGCCATTCGCTGGGGATATCGTAGCTGCGCAGCGCGACTTCGATTTCCATGCCTGGCGCCATATAGTCACCAACCACTTCAATCACCTCACCCTGGGCCTGACGACTCATGGTCGGCCACTGAGTGATGCGCACCTCGGCGTACTGGCCATGCTTGACGCCGCCCTTGGCGTTCGGCGCAATCAGCACGTCATGCTGTATCCGGGCGTTGTCAGCAACCACAAAGCCGATGCCGTTTTCTTCGTAATAGCGTCCCACCAGAATTTCGTGAGCACGGGCTATCACCTCGACAACCGCACCTTCGCTGCGGCCACGACGATCTACGCCGGTGACACGCCCGAGAACGCGATCGCCATCAAATACCAGGCGCATCTGCGAGGGGCCGAGGAACAGGTCTTCCCCGCCGTCATCAGGCACCAGGAAGCCGAAGCCATCACGGTGCCCTTGCACACGCCCTGGAATCAAATCCAGCTTGTCGACTGGCGCATAAGCACCGCGGCGCGTGTAGATGACCTGGCCATCGCGTTCCATGGCACGCAGACGGCGGCGCAGGGCCTCGATGCTCTCTTCATCCTGCAGCCCAAACTCCTGCTGCAGCTGGGCGCGCGTTGCCGGCGCGCCGCGATTCTCCAGCAGCTGCAGGATCAGCTCGCGACTGGGAATGGGGTTGTCATACTTTTCTGCCTCGCGCCGCGCCTCAGGGTCCATCTGACTCCAGTCAGAGGACGTGGCGTTGTTGCGGGAAGTGTTGGAGGTGTCCGACCGAGAGGTCGAACCGGGGGATTTGGTCTTTTTCGTCATAGGCGCCTATTGAACCGAAAATCAATGCCACATGCACCTGTTTGCAGGATAATTTTTTTCACGTCAGGGGTTTACAA
>DBHE01000106.1:16523-20893 GCA_002296055.1 Pseudomonadaceae bacterium UBA836 | reverse complement strand
TTCAGCATAGCAGCTTCAGATGACATGCCCAGGTGGTGAAATTGGTAGACACGCTAGCTTCAGGTGCTAGTGGCCTTACGGCCGTGGAAGTTCGAGTCTTCTCCTGGGCACCAATTCAGAAAAAACCGAGCAGCCGCTCGGTTTTTTCAGCTTTAAGAAATCGCCCAGGTGGTGAAATTGGTAGACACGCTAGCTTCAGGTGCTAGTGACCTCACGGTCGTGGAAGTTCGAGTCTTCTCCTGGGCACCAATTTCGTAAAAGAACCGAGCCATGCGCTCGGTTTTTTTATGCCTGAATTCCCCCCCCTAGCGCAGCACCCTCCGCCATACAGATAAAAAAAGCGCCCCGCGGGGCGCCTTTTTCAAACCGTACTCACACTCAGAAGATCTGGCGCAAGATCACAGTCTCGTTACGATCCGGACCGGTCGAGATGATGTCGATTGGCGCACCCACCAGCTCCTCGATGCGACGGATGTAGGCTTGCGCGTTGGCCGGCAGGCCTTCCAGCGTCTTCACGCCCAGCGTCGACTCGTGCCAGCCAGGCATATCTTCGTACACCGGCTCCAGCCCGATGTAGCTATCTGCATCTGTCGGGGCTTCAATCACATCCCCCTGAGCATTGCGGTAACCCACACAAATACGGATCACATCCAAACCGTCCAGCACGTCCAGCTTGGTCAGGCACAGACCGCTGATGCTGTTGATCTCGATAGCCCGACGCAAAATAACCGCATCAAACCAGCCGCAGCGACGCGCGCGCCCGGTGGTGGACCCAAACTCGTGGCCACGCTCAGCCAGGCGACTACCCACCTCGTCAAACAACTCGGTCGGGAACGGGCCCGAGCCAACACGGGTGGTGTAAGCTTTGGTGATACCCAGCACATAATCCAGATACAGCGGACCAAAGCCGGACCCGGTAGCAGTACCGCCGGCAGTAGTGTTGGAGCTGGTCACGAAGGGATAGGTGCCGTGGTCGATATCCAGCAGCGAGCCTTGAGCCCCTTCAAACATGATGTTGGCACCTTCGCGGCGCAGCTCGTGCAGGCGCGCAGTCACATCAGTCATCAGCGGAGCCAGCCACTCGGCATACTCCATCGCCTCATCCAGCGTCTTCTGGAAGTCGATCGGCTCTACCTTGTAGTAGTGCTGCAGAGCAAAGTTGTGATAATCCAGCACCTCACCCAGCTTGGCGGCAAAGCGCTCGCGATGGAACAGGTCAGCCACACGCAGACCGCGGCGCGAGACTTTGTCTTCGTAGGCCGGGCCGATACCACGACCAGTGGTACCGATCTTGGCTTCGCCACGGGCCAGCTCGCGCGCCTGATCAAGAGCAACGTGATACGGCAGGATCAACGGACAGGCCGGGCTGATACGCAGACGCTCGCGCACCGGCACGCCCTTGCTTTCCAGCTGGGTCAATTCCTTCATCAGCGCTTCCGGCGAGAGCACCACGCCGTTACCGATAAAGCACTGGACATTGTCACGCAGAATCCCGGAGGGAATCAGGTGCAGTACGGTCTTCTCACCATCGATCACCAGCGTGTGGCCAGCGTTGTGCCCGCCCTGATAGCGCACTACCGCCGCGACCTGATCGGTCAGCAAGTCGACGATCTTACCTTTGCCTTCATCGCCCCACTGGGTCCCCAGGATGACAACATTCTTACCCATGTTCAGCCCATGCCTCACTAGAAATGAAATGGCCTTACGGCCGTCTAATCACGAATTCAGTTCAACGACCTGCCAGCGACCGTCGCGCCAGGTCAGAATACGGTCACAACCGTGCGCCGCCGCCTCAGCATCAGCCTGGCCAGGCAGCGCCACAATGACTCGCTGGCCGGCTGCGCGCAGCTCGGCCACAGCCTGCTGCAGGCCGGGCTCCGCGCTATAGGGAGCCCACACAGCCGAGGCGATATCGGCGCCGGCGATCTGCCCGCGCTGTACCAAAAACCGCAGGTCAGTAGAAAAACCAGTGGCCGGGCGGGCGCGACCGAAGTCGCTGCCGATATCATCGTACCGACCACCCTGGGCAACACTTTGCCCCAACCCCGGCACGAATGCCGCAAACACCACACCTGTGTGGTAATGGTAGCCGCGCAACTCGCCGAGGTCGAAATACAGCGGCACATCCGGGTAGTGACGCGCCAACACCTGAGCCACTTCGGCCAGATCATCGAGCGCCGCCATCACGGACTCCGGCGCGCCGTCAAGCAGCGCATGCGCCCGATCAAGCACCTCAACCCCACCGGACAGCTCAACCAGGCTGCACAGCATGGCACCCAGCGACCCCTGTTCCACACCACCCGCCAAGGCCGCAACCTCGTCGGCCGCCTTACGCTGTAGCGCATCGAACAGGGCCTGTTCGGTTTGCTCAGGCACCCCAGCCGCCTGAATCAAGCCACGGTAAATACCCACATGACCAATATCCAGGTGCACATCTTCGACGCGACAGAGCGCCAGGGTCTCGAGCATCAGGGAGATGACTTCGATATCGCTGGCACTGGAGGCATCGCCATACAGCTCAGCCCCCAGCTGGATCAGACTGCGCGACGTCGACAACGCACGCGGCCGGGTATGCAGCACACTGCCGCAGTAACAGAGCCGAGACGGCCCTTCGGCGCCCAGCGTATGCGCATCAATGCGCGCAACCTGCGGCGTGATGTCGGCACGCAGCCCAAGCATGCGCCCGGACAGCTGATCAATCATTTTGAAGGTTTGCAGCTCGAGATCATGGCCAGCGCCAGTGAGCAGCGATTCGAGGTATTCGATATGCGGGGTGATGACCAGGTCATAGCCCCAACGGGAGAACAGATCCAGCAGCTGTCGACGGGCTGCTTCAATACGGGCCGCCTCGCGAGGCAGCACTTCGTCGATGCCGTCAGGCAACAGCCAGCGGTCTACACTAGGCATTTTTTAAACCTTTCATACAGGGTGTCGAGCCTCTGCGTGACACTCGGACACCTAGCGAACCAGATACAGGCACAGGGTGCCGATCAACATGCTGGCAAGCCCTGCCAGCCGAACCTGACGGGCACTGAGCTCAGTAATGCCGCTCAGCATTCGCTGCCAGCGGGCTGGCATCAAAAAGGGCAGTACCCCCTCTATCACCAACACCAGGCAGAGTGCCGTCAAGATTTCCTGCAACATGTCCGTCCCCGTCAGCACCACCCCTGCCGGCGCGTCAGGCAGCGTGGACCGGTCACAAAAAAGCCGGGATGACCCGGCTGCGCAAGTGTAACACGTTTTGCGCGACCGACACTGCGCAAATCGGCACGCAGTCATCGACCCGGCAGACAGCAAAACGGGCTACCCGAGGGCAGCCCGTCTTTCAGTGCCAGAGCACTCAGCGTTGCAGCGGATCAGCCTGCATATACTTGAAGAACTCGCTTTCCGGGTCCAGCACCAGCATATCGGACTTGTTGGCAAAGCTCTCACGGTACGCCTGCAGACTACGCGAGAAGGAGTAAAACTCCGGGTCCTTGTTGTAAGCCTCAGCATAGATAGCCGCCGCCTGCGCATCGCCGTCACCACGAATCTTCTCGGACTCACGGAATGCCTCGGCAACGATCACGCGCTGCTGACGATCAGCATCGGCGCGAATCCCCTCGGCCAGCTCGGCACCCTTGGCGCGATGCTCACGCGCCTCACGCTCACGCTCGGTACTCATCCGATCGAATACGCTGCGGTTTACCTCGGTCGGCAGATCAATCGCCTTGACCCGCACATCCAGCACCTCGATACCCAGCTCGCGACGAGCGTTTTCATCCAGGGTAGCCGTGATGTCAGCCATCAGCTGATCGCGCTCACCGGACACCACCTCGTGCAGGGTACGGCGCGCCACCTCGTTGCGCAGACCCGATTCCAACTGGCGCGACAGACGCTCTTCAGCAATGGCACGCAGACCGGAGGTCGCGGTGTAGAAGCGCTGCACATCAGCGATGCGCCACTTGGCGTAGGAATCCACCATCAGCGCTTTCTTCTCCAGCGTCAGATAGCGCTGAGTAGCGGTATCCAGCGTCAGCAGACGGCCATCAAAGGACTGCGCCTCCTGCACAAACGGCAGCTTGAAGTGCAGACCCGGCGGCACATCGTTCTTCACCACCTTACCGAACTGCAGCACAATCGCGCGCTCGGTCTGATCGACTACGAAGAAGCTGCTCCAGCCAACGAAGATCGCGGCTAGCAGCACAATCAATCCAAACAGTGACTTGTTACTCATCAGCGGGACTCCCTGGAGCGCAGATCACGCTGCTGCGAAGCAGGCGTACGGGCGGACGAATCACTCGACACAATCGGCGGTACACCAGAGGACGAGCTGCTGGACGAACCGCTACCACTCTGGCTCATCAGCTTGTCGAGCGGCAGATACAGCA
>DBHE01000106.1:15992-16147 GCA_002296055.1 Pseudomonadaceae bacterium UBA836 | reverse complement strand
TTCTGCATGGCCTCGATGTACATGCGCTCGCGCAGTACCTCAGGTGCTGCCACGTATTGCTCCAGCAGCAGATCAAAGCGTCTCGCCTCACCCTCGGCGCGGGCAACGACTTCATCGCGATAACCATTGGCCTCTTCCAGCATCCGCTGGGCCCG
>DBHE01000106.1:0-15629 GCA_002296055.1 Pseudomonadaceae bacterium UBA836 | reverse complement strand
ACGCACCTCGTCTTCCTTGGCACGGATAACGTCATCAAACGCATCCTGTACCTCGGCCGGCGCCTGGGCGTTCTCGATGTTTACCTGAGTCACCGCGATGCCGGTGTTATAGCTATCCAGGTAACGCTGCAGACGCTCGGTCACTTCGACCGCCATCTGCTCACGCCCCTCGGTCAGCACCTGGTGCATCGGCGTGGAGCCTACAACATGGCGCACAGCACTTTCAGTGGCATGACGCAGACTGGTCTCAGGATCTTCGACCTTGAGCACAAAGTTCTCGAGATTGGAGATGCGGTACTGAATCGCGACCGGCACTTCAACGATGTTCTCGTCTTCGGTCAGCATCTGACCCTGCTGACGATAGGAACGTACCTGCGTCACGTTACGCTGGAACTTCTTCTCGATCGGGGGGAAGTACAGGTGCAGACCCGGGCCGACGGTGCGGTGATACTCACCAAAGCGCAGAACGACCGCCTGCTCCTGCTCATTGACCATATAAACGGCCTTGAATACCCAGAAGCCGAGAATCAGCACCAGGCCCAGCGCCCACATCCAGCCGGGAATACCCGCGCCGCCAGTGCTGCTGCCGCCAGAACCGCCGTTTCGGTTGCTGCGCTTACCCGAGCCGAACAGGTTGTTCAGGCTGTCCTGCAGCTTGCGCAGCGCCTCGTCCAGGTCAGGTGGACCCTGCTTGCCGCCGCGATTTCCACCGCCGCCGCCATTACCGCCACTGCCCCAGGGATCCTGGTCGTTAGAATTGTTGCCGCCACCAGGCTCATTCCAGGCCATAGCGTTCTCCGTTGTCTGTAACCAATCAAAGTCCGGGCCGCCAGCGACCCGAAACAGGGTGCAATCCTACCGTAAACCAGACAGGGGACGCGAACCGGCCTCCCCCGCTTTCATTGCAAAGTATGTTGCTGCAGAAACTGCTCCGGCTGCCAACCCTCGCGCTTGAGCAGGCGATTGAAATCACTGCGTTGCAGGCGCACTTCCAACTGTTGCCGGCCATCTTCGCCAATCTGCTCACCCAGCACCGCACCGGCGGCGTAAAACTGGGCGCGCAAACGAGCCTCGGCATAATCCAGCTGAATGCGCTCCTGCACAATATCATCCCCCAACCGCTCAGCGATGGCCTGCGCCAGCAGATCCAACCCGCGTCCCTGTTGCGCCGAGATCCAGACGCGCACCGCCACACCGTCTTCATCACGCTGAATTTGCGGCTCAAACCCGTCAATCAGGTCGATCTTGTTGTACACCTCAAGCATCGGCAGCTCGAGGGCACCGATCTCACCAAGCACATGATGCACCTGCTCGACATTGGATTCGCGCTCTTCATCAGCGGCATCGATCACATGCAACAGCAAGTCAGCCTGACTGGACTCTTCCAGGGTCGCGCGAAACGCTTCGACCAGCTTGTGCGGCAGGTGACGGATAAAACCTACGGTATCGGCCAGAATCACCGGCCCGATGTCTGCCAGCTCGACCCTGCGCAGCGTCGGGTCCAGCGTTGCAAACAGCTGGTCGGCTGCATACACCTCAGAGACGGTCAGCGTATTGAACAGGGTCGACTTGCCCGCGTTGGTATAGCCCACTAGTGAAACCACCGGGATTTCAGCGCGGCGCCGCGCACGGCGCGCCTGATCACGCTGACTGCGCACCTTTTCAAGACGTTTGGTAATCTGCTTGATACGTACACGCAGCAGGCGACGGTCCGTCTCCAGCTGGGTCTCACCCGGACCACGCAGACCAATACCGCCTTTCTGGCGCTCAAGGTGCGTCCAGCCCCGTACCAGACGGGTGCTGAGGTGATCTAGCTGGGCCAGCTCCACCTGCAACTTGCCCTCATGGGTACGGGCGCGCTGGGCAAAGATATCCAGAATAAGACCGGTACGGTCAATAACCCGACACTCCAGTTCGCGCTCAAGATTGCGCTCCTGGCTGGGGGTCAAGGTGTGGTTGAAAATGACCAGCTCGCCTTCGCTGGCCTTTACCAGCGCCCGCAGCTCATCGACCTTACCGCTACCGATAAGAAAACGCGGGGTGGGCTGGTGGCGGGAGACGGTCAGGAAACCTGCGTTTTCAGCGCCGGCGGAACGTACCAGTTCGATAAATTCGTGCGGATCTTCCTGGCGCTGCTCGTCCAGACCTTCGAGGTGAACAAGAATGGCACGTTCACCCCCTTCATGGCGCTCAAAAAACAATCAGGCCTCCTGCATCATCAGGGATTGCCGGCCTCGGCTTCGTCAGCACCGGGCTGCGTCGGCAGACGCACCGGACGACCGGGAACGACAGTGGAAATAGCGTGCTTGTAGACCATCTGGCTGACAGTGTTCTTCAGCAAAATGACGAACTGGTCAAAAGACTCGATCTGCCCCTGCAGCTTGATGCCGTTGACCAGATAGATAGATACCGGAACCCGTTCCTTGCGCAGAACGTTCAGGTAAGGGTCTTGTAGTGAATGCCCTTTTGACATTGCCTCACTCCTTTTATGGAAACCGTATAATTTTGAGCATTATTTCAATGCGAATCGGCCGGCCTGTCCATTATCCAAAAGACGAGCAGGCACCGTTACTGCACAAGCACAGCTTGCAGAAGCGTCGAAACCTCATAATGAGGCCGTCTGCAGCACTTTCAAGGCCCGCTCGAATCTTTTCGGGTCGAGACTGTCAAGCCACTCAATCGGCTCATTCCAGCCACGCAACCAGGTAAACTGCCGCTTGGCCAACTGGCGCGTTGCGATGATGCCCCGTTCACGCATCTGCTCGTAGTCCAGCCGCCCTTCCAGATAATCCCAAGCCTGTCGATAACCGACCGCCCGAATCGAGGGCATGCTGACGTCCAGATCACCACGCGCATGCAGGGCTTCGACCTCGGAAATCAGCCCTTGTTGCAACATCTGCGTAAAACGTTCGGCAATTCGTTCGTGCAACACTGCGCGCTCCCGGGGAGCAACCGCCAGATAGCGCACAGTATAAGGTAAAACACCGGTGCCGGGCGGCTGATCAGAGGCTTTTTCTGCGTGCTGACGCTGATGCCATTGAGTAAGTGTAATCCCGCTGGCGAGAAACACCTCATAAGCTCGTGAAATCCGCTGCGGATCATTGGGATGAATACGCTCGGCAGCGACAGGATCGACCTGCGCCAGCGCTGCGTGCACCGCTGGCCAGCCCTGCTCCTGCGCCAGACGCTCGATACGCGCTCGGGTCGCCGGGTCAGCCGAAGGCATGTTGGCGAGACCACCAAACAAAGCCTTGAAGTACAACATGGTGCCACCCACCAGCAGCGGCACGCGGCCACGTGCGGTGATATCGCGGATCAGCGCCAAGGCATCATCACGAAAGCGCGCGGCCGAATAGGGCTCGGCCGGGTCGAGGATGTCGATCAGGTGGTGCGGATACCGCTGCAGGGTCTGCGCATCAGGCTTGGCGGCGCCGATATTCATCCCGCGATAGACCAGCACCGAATCGACACTGACCAGCTCGCAGGGAAACTGATCGTACAGATACATCGCCAGGTCGGTCTTGCCGGACGCGGTTGGCCCCATCAGGCATATCACCGGCGGCAGCGCCGCAGACTCATCGGGAGCCGCCATCAGCGCCCCCGCATAAACAGCTTGTCCAGCTCGGTCATGCTCAGCTGCGTCCAGGTCGGGCGACCGTGGTTACACTGACCGCTGCGTTCGGTTTGCTCCATATCACGCAACAGCGCGTTCATCTCGGCCAGGGTCAGCCGCCGATTGGCGCGCACCGACCCGTGGCAAGCCATGGTAGATAACAGCTCATTCAAGTGCGCCTGAATACGGTCGCTACTGCCGTATTCCAGCAAATCACTCAACACGTCGCGCACCAGCGGCTCGGCATCAGCTTGGCGCAGCAGCGAAGGTACCTCGCGGATCGCCAGGGTTTCCGGCCCCATGCGCTGCAATGACATGCCGAGCTTCTGAAACCAGGCCGCATGTTCATCCGCACAATCGGCTTCGCGCTGACTCACTGCCATGCTTGCAGGTACCAATAACGGCTGACTGCGCAGCCCTTCCTGGTCCATTGCCTGCTTCAAACGCTCATAGGTGATGCGCTCATGCGCCGCGTGCATATCGACAATGACCATACCGGCGGCATTCTCGGCGATAATAAAAACGCCGTGCATCTGCGCCACCGCATAGCCCAGCGGCGGCACATCCTCACCCTCCACCGAAGCCGGCAGACTCGGCGCCGATGCACCGCCATTGCCATACAGCCCGGCATAGGCGGCTGCCGCGCCCTGGGGCGGCGGTGCTGGCGGAACATAGCTGTTGGCGGGCGTTGCACTCCAGGCCGGCGGCGCCTCGTTCAACACCATACGCTGCTGGCCCGAGAACACGCCGGCATCCAGGCCGCTGACGGCAGGCTGACTGACTGGCGATGGCGGCTGACCTGAGGCCTGATCGGCATCACCCTGATCACCGGGTCGCTGGTCAGCCAGCGCACGATACAAGGTACTGAAGAGAAAATCGTGGACCATGCGGCCGTCACGAAAGCGCACCTCGTGCTTGGTCGGATGCACATTCACGTCCACTACAGCCGGATCCAGCTCCATAAACAGCACAAAGGTCGGATGGCGGCCATGAAACAGCACATCTCGATAGGCCTGACGCACCGCGTGCGCCACCAGTTTGTCCTTGATCATCCGACCGTTAACAAAAAAGTACTGCAGGTCAGCCTGGCTGCGCGAAAAGGTAGGCAACCCGACCCAACCCCAAAGACGAAGACCGCTGCGCTCGCTGTCAATCTGCCGCGACTGTTCGACAAAGGCCGGCCCGCAGACGCTCGCCACGCGGCGCCGAGCCTCCTGCTCGGTCTGCGCCGGCGGCAAGCCGAGCACCGGGCGACCGTTATGACGCAGGTTGAAAGCGACATCAAAGCGTGACAGCGCCAGGCGCTTGACCACCTCTTCCAGATGGCCAAACTCGGTTTTCTCGGTGCGCAGAAACTTGCGCCGCGCTGGAGTATTGAAGAACAGGTCGCGAACCTCGACCGTCGTCCCCCGTGGATGAGCAGCCGGACGCACGCTGGGTGCCATATCCCGGCCTTCGGTCTCGACCTGCCAGGCCTGGTCAGCGCCCAGCGGGCAGGAGGTCAACGTCAGCCGCGAGACCGAACTGACCGAGGCCAGCGCCTCGCCACGAAACCCAAGGGTGGCCACCGCCTCTAGGTCGTCAAGGTCACGAATCTTGCTGGTGGCATGGCGCGACAGCGCCAGCGGCAGGTCGTCCTGCTCGATACCCGAGCCATCATCACGCACGCGCAGGAGCTTTACGCCGCCCTGCTCAACATCGATATCGATGCGCTTGGCGCCCGCATCCAGGCTATTTTCCAGCAACTCCTTAATCACCGAGGCAGGACGCTCAACGACCTCCCCGGCCGCGATCTGGTTAGCCAGACGCGGGCTCAATAATTGAATACGGGACATATCAGCGTTCGTTCTGGACCAGCATGCTGCTGGCCGGCACCTTCAGCACCTGGCCAACGCGAATCTGGTCGGAGGAAAGATTGTTGGCGTCGCGCAGGCTAGCCAGCGACACCTGGTAAATGTTGGCAATGGCAGACAGGCTGTCGCCACGTCGGACCGTGTGCTCACGCGGCCCTTGCGCAAGACGGCCGTCGGCCTTCATCGCGGCTACCCGGGTACCAGGCGGAGGGTTACGGTGAAAATAGCCCTTAACCCCGGTAAAAATCGCGCGCGCCATCGACTGCTGATGGTTTCGTGTCACCAGCTTGCGGGCCTCACCTGGGTTGGAGATAAACCCGGTCTCGACCAGAATTGACGGAATATCCGCCGACTTCAACACCATAAACCCAGCCTGCTCGACGCGTGGTTTGTGCAGGCGATTAATCTGACCTACCGATGACAGCACCTGCTGACCGACATCCAGACTGGCCGACAAGGTGGCAGTCATCGACAGGTCCAGCAGCACGCTGGCAAGTACCTGATCCTTGTTGTCCAGACTGACGCCGCCCACCCCACCGATCAAGTCGGAGCGATTTTCCCGGTCAGCCAGCAGGCGCGCCGTTTCAGAGGTCGCCCCCCGGTCCGACAGCGCGAATACTGACGCGCCGTTGGCGCTGGCCCGTGTGAACGCATCGGCATGAATGGATACAAAAAGGTCGGCGTTGTGCTGGCGGGCGATCTCGGTACGCCGGCGCAGCGGAATAAAGTAGTCGCCGGTACGCACCAGCTCGGCCCGAAAACCCGGCTCCGCATCTATCAGGCGTTTCAGGTCGCGGGAGATGGCAAGCACCACGTCTTTCTCGCGGGCGCCACCATGACCGATGGCCCCCGGGTCTTCGCCGCCATGCCCGGCGTCGATGGCAACGATGATATCCCGATCACCCGCTTCACTGGCCGAGCGAGTGGGCGTCTGCGGCAACGGCGAGGCGCTCGGCTGGGGCGGCGCAGGCAGGCTGGCGGCTTGCCGTGGCGTCTGATCAAACAAGTCGACCACCAGACGGTCGCCGTACTGCTGGTTAGGCGGCAGCACAAAACTCTTAGGATTAACCGCCGCAGACAGGTCAAGCACGACACGCAGGTCGCCGCCATCGCGAGGCGCCGAGCGCAGGCCGGTGAGCGGCGTATTATCAAGCTCCAGGCCACTGGTATTGGCCGTCAGCCGCGCATTGCTGATATCGATAACAATGCGTTCAGGATTGGACAGGGTAAAAAGAGTGTGCTCGGCAGGCCCGCTGAGATCAAACACCAGACGCGTGTTATCCGGCGCACGCCACAGGCGAACACTTTTAATGTCAGCCGCCTGCGCCCATTGCACACACAGGCCGATCAGCAGCACTGCACTGAGCAGCGTCAGCCGGCGCTTTCCCCCGGTCATGCGTATCACGCTAGCCTTCACTCCGCATTTGTTGTATCCGTTGGCAGGTCGCCTGACCATGTGGGCCGCCGGCAGTCAGCGTCAGACGCCGCCCGGTGCCCACAGCGTCAATGGTAATCGTCAGATCAGGCCTTGGCAAAGCACCCGCACCCTTCTCAGGCCACTCCACCAGACACAGATTGTCGCCGTCAAAGTAATCGCGCACCCCTAGAAACTCCAGTTCTTCCGGACTGGCCAGGCGATAAAGGTCGAAATGATATACGTTGACCGGCCCCAGCTCGTAGGGTTCCACCAGGGTATAAGTTGGGCTCTTGACGGCGCCGGCATGCCCCAGCGCGCGGATAATGCCACGGCTGAGGGTGGTTTTGCCCATCCCCAGATTACCTTCCAGATACACGACACCTCGCCCCTCAAGCGCGGCGGCAATCTGCGCCCCGAGCGTAACCATGGCATTTTCACCGTTGGCCAGTAATTCCAGCTTCATACCGCTCCCCGTTGATTCAAGATACTGCGTATAACCGGCGCCATCTCGCTGGCCCGCAAGCCAACCTCCCCAACCGCTTGTGCCAGCCGATCTCCGGCCAACGCATGCACCAACACAGCATAACGCGCCGCCTGCGCAGCGGGAACGCGCTGGGCCAGCAAGGCGCCAAGCAAACCCGATAACACATCACCCATACCGCCGACCGCCATACCTGGATTGCCCGCGCTGCACAGCGCTGGCAATAGCGCGTCGGCCTGCGGCCCTGCGATCAACGAGCCGGCGCCCTTGAGCACCACCTGACAGCCCAGCTGTTCAACCAGTTGCCGTACAGCGCCCAGACGATCCTGCGACACATCACGAGTAGCCATAGCAAGCAGCCGACCAGCCTCTGCCGGATGCGGCGTAATCACCACCTCTGCGCCCAGCGTCGGCAAACCGGAACCTGCGGCCAACAAATTGAGCGCATCGGCATCCAGGACCCGAGGCTTATCAAGCGCGAGACAGGCGTCGAGACACTGCTGAGCCCAGGCGGACTTTCCCAACCCAGGCCCGACCACCACCGCATCTGCCTGCAGCAACAGTGCCTGCAGCTCCGACGGCTGCGCCACCGCATGCACCATCACTTCAGGCTGCCGCGCCAGCATCGGCGCAACGTGCTCTGCCGCCGTTGCCACGCTGACCTTGCCTGCGCCAGCGTGCAACGCAGCTTCGGCGGCCAGCATGATGGCGCCGCCCATACCAGGCCCTCCACCAACCAACAGCAGATGACCAAAACGCCCCTTGTGCGCCGCCCGCTGCCGGGGCGGCAGGCAGTGCAGCCAACGCTCAGGCAGCAAATGTTCCATCACGGCCGGCACCGACTCAGGTAATTGCGCCACCAGCGGCGCAAACTCCAGCCGCCCGCAGTACTCCGGCCCTTGCCCCGTTAACAGGCCCGGCTTGACACTGATAAAGGTAACGGTTGCTGTCGCACATACCGCCTGTCCCAGTGGTACGCCGCAGTCGGCATCCAGGCCGCTAGGAATATCCAGCGCCAGCACCGGATGATCAGCCTGATTCACCGCAGCAATAGCCTCTGCATACTGCGCCCGTACCTGGCCACGCACGCCGGTGCCCAACATCGCATCAACGACTACCCCCGCCAGCTCGCAGCCTGCGCACCAGGGGGCGGCGACAATACCAGCGGCGCTGGCCTGTTGCCAGGCCAGCGCCGCATCATCGCGCAAGCGCTCCGGCGGCGACAGCGTCAGAACGCTCACCTGCCAGCCTGCAGCATGCGCCAGACTGGCCAGAAGGTAGCCATCACCTGCGTTGTTGCCGCTACCGCACAACACCGTCATGCGTCGGTAGTGCGGCCAGCACTGCTGCACCACCGCCCAGGCAGCGTCTGCGGCGCGCTGCATCAATTCCAGGCCGGATAGGCCCGATGCAATCAATGCCGCATCCAACGCGCGAGTCTGCTCACGGGAATGTAATAGCGACGGCACAGAGGCAAGCATGGATAGGCTCCTTCAAGGTCTGGCACAATTATAGGGAAGCTTGCCACCCAGCCCCAGCCGCCATGACCTCCCAAACACCAGATTATCAAGAGCTAGCCGCACAAATTCGTGAATTGGCACGCGAGCTGGGCTTTCAGCAACTGGGTATTGGCGCCGTCGATCTGGGAGAGCACGAACAGCACCTGCAGCACTGGCTGGATGCCGGCTACCACGGTGAAATGGAATGGATGGCTAGCCACGGCAGCAAACGGACGCACCCGGACGAACTGGTGCCCGGCACCCAGCGCGTGCTGTCGGTGCGGATGGACTACCTGCCAACGGATACCGAGATGGCCAAACGCCTGGCCAATCCCGACGCGGCGTACATTTCCCGCTACGCGCTGGGGCGCGATTACCACAAGCTGATTCGCCGCCGCCTGCAGCAACTAGCCGAGCGCATTGAACAGCTCATCGGCCCCTTCGGTTACCGCGCCTTTGTCGACAGTGCACCGGTCATGGAGCGCGCGCTTGCCACCCGCTCAGGACTGGGCTGGATCGGCAAAAACACCATGGTGATTAACCGCAAGGCCGGCAGCTACTTCTTTCTGGGAGAACTGTACACGGACCTGCCCTTGCCCATCGACGCCCCGCAGCAGACCGAGCATTGCGGCAAATGTACCGCCTGCCTGACCGCCTGCCCGACCGATGCCTTCGCTGGCCCACACCTGCTGGACGCACGACGCTGCATTTCCTACCTGACCATCGAACTCAAGGGCTCCATACCCGAAGCCCTGCGCGAGCCCATGGGTAACCGAGTATTTGGCTGCGACGACTGCCAGCTGGTCTGCCCCTGGAACCGGTTTGCCAAACCCACAGGCGAGGCTGACTTCAGCCCCAGGCACAGTCTGGATCACGCCAGTCTGGTCGAGCTGTTTCGCTGGGATGAGGCCACCTTTCTCAAGCGCACCGAGGGCTCACCCATAAGGCGCATTGGTCATGAGCGCTGGCTGCGTAACCTGGCCGTAGGCCTGGGCAATGCAACCAGCAGTATCAATGTCATTGAAGCCCTGAAACAGCGCCAAACCCACCCCTCGGCGCTGGTGCGCGAGCACGTGAGCTGGGCGCTTGAGCGCCACGGCATCAGTACTTGATAAAGTGCTCGCGGTAATGCTGCAGCTCGGCGATCGAGTCACGAATATCATCCATGGCCAGATGGCTGCTTTGTTTCTTGAAGCCGTTTTTGACCTCCGGCGCCCAGCGTGAGGCCAGCTCTTTCAGGGTCGAGACATCCAGATTGCGGTAGTGGAAGTACTTCTCCAGCGCCGGCATGCCGCGATAGAGAAAACGCCGATCTTGGCAGATGCTATTGCCGCACATGGGTGACTTGCCGGCCGGCACCCACTTGGCAAGAAACTCAATGGTCTGACGCTCAGCCTCGGCCGCGCTGATCTGGCTGTCCCTCACCCGCTGGGTCAGGCCCGACTGCCCATGCTGGCGGGTATTCCATTCATCCATGCCGTCGAGCAACGCGTCCGGCTGTTTGACTGCCAACGAGGGGCCCTCTGCCAGCACGTTCAGCTCGGCATCGGTCACGATAGTGGCAATTTCGATAATGACGTCGTTATCCGGATCCAGACCGGTCATCTCCAGGTCGATCCAGATCAGGTTGTCGGGGTGTTGCATGGGAGCTCCTGCACAGAGGGATGGACGCGCGGGACGCGCAATGGCTGCAGTATAACTGCTAAACTGCCGCGGACTATTCAGACTCAGACCCCATGGCCAAACGACACCTCACCCGCCGCCAGAGCTGGCGCATTCAAAAGATTCAGGACGAGCGCGCCGCACGTGCCGAACGGCGCGCCGAAAAGGCCGAAGAAAGCCTGGAAGGCGGCGACCTGGGGCCCGAGCAGCCCGGCCTGGTGATCGCCCACTTTGGCGTGCAGGTTGATGTCGAGGCCACCAGCGGCGAGTTTGCCGGCCAGATACGCCGTTGCTACCGCCGCGCCAATCTGCCCTCACTGGTAACTGGCGACCAGGTTGTCTGGCGCGCCGACAACCAGCAGGGCGGTGTCATCGTTGCCCAGCAGCCGCGCCAGACCGAGCTGTGCCGCCCCGACCAGCGCGGCCAGCTGAAACCGGTGGCAGCCAACGTGGATCGACTGATCATCGTATTTGCCCCACTGCCCACGCCGTACACCAACCTGATCGACCGCTACTTGGTGGCTGCAGAACAGGCCGGCCTGGAGCCACTGCTGGTGATGAACAAGTCGGACCTTCTGGCGGCAGCCGCAGACAGTGCAGAGCTGCTGCAGTGGCTGGATGACTACAGCCGCCTGGGCTATCAAACACTGCTACTGTCAGCCGGCGCCGGCGACGGGCTCGACCAGCTGCGCAGCAACCTGCAAGGACATACCAGTGTATTTGTTGGCCAGTCCGGCGTGGGCAAGTCATCGCTGATCAACGCCTTGCTGCCAGGGCAGGACCTGCGCGTCGGAGCACTGTCGGAAAGCACCGGCAAGGGCACCCATACCACCACGACCGCCAGGCTGTTTCACTTCCCTGATGGCGGCGACCTGATTGACTCACCCGGTATTCGCGAGTTTGGCCTGACGCATATCAGCCACGAGGAGCTGCTGGAAGGGTTTATCGAGTTTCGTCCCTTTCTCGGCCACTGCCGCTTCCGCGACTGCCAGCACCTGCATGAGCCGGGCTGCGCCCTGCTTCAGGCCGTTGAGAACGGTGACATTTCCGCCGTGCGCATGGCTAGTTATCGCCACATTCTGTCGACGCTGGACGACGGCGCAGACAGCTACTGATTCAGCCGACGCAACGGCTCGGCATTATCAAACAAATTCAGTCGCCGTTGCTCACCCTCGGCGACGGGTGCCTGCGGGGCTGCCGGCTCGCTGGGCTCCTCTTGCGGTGGTGCGGAGGACGCAGGCAGCTCTGAGGCCTGCGCGGGCTGGTCGGCGGCAGAGGCCTCGGTGTCTGCCTCCAGCTCAAGCGGGGCTACCGTAGGCGCGTCGGCATCAGCCCCTTCCATTATCTGCTCTTCCGCATGACGGTTGAGCACCACGATATCGATACGCCGGTTGATCGGGCTTAGCGGATCATCGCGATTGAACAGCGCGGAGTCGGCATACCCCACCACCCGCGCCACCTGCTCCTCCGGGTAGCCGGCGGCCAACAGAGTGCGACGGGCTGCATTGGCGCGATCGCTGGACAGCTCCCAGTTGCCGTAGCCGCGGCGCCCCACATAAGGCTGGGCGTCCGTATGGCCGCTGACGCTGATCTTCTTCTTGACCTTGGCAATGGTGTCGCTCAGCGACAGCAGAATCTCTTCAAAGTACGGCTGCAACTGCGCGCTACCGCTGGCAAACATCGGTCGATTCTCCGCATCGACAATCTGAATACGCAGCCCATCCTGGGTAATCTCGATCAAAATCTGGTCCTTGAAGCGCTGCAACACCGGCTCGCTATCGATCTGGTTCTGCAACTCCTGCAGCAGCATTTCCATATCCCGACGCTCGGCCTGATCAGCCAGCTCACGCGCGGTATCTTCGCTCACCTCTTGCTGACCGGTTTCCTGCGGGGTCTGATTCAGTGTGGTCTGGGGTGCAACTTCAGGGGAGCCACCCAGATCAATCGCCCAGGGACTGCCCCCCTCGTTGAAACCGATCGGGTCGTTGAAGTAGCCGGAGATACTGCGCAGTTGCTCAGGGGTGGCAACCGTAATCAGCCACATGACCAGAAAGAAGGCCATCATCGCGACCGCAAAGTCAGCAAAGGCGATCTTCCATGAGCCACCATGGTGCCCATGATCCTTACGGGTGATCCGCTTGACGATAATAGGTTGGTTATTGTCCACCGCTTAGCGTCCCTTGACCGAGTCTTCCAGCTCGTTAAAGCTCGGACGATGCTCCGGCAGCAGGGACTTGCGACCAAACTCTACCGCCAGCGCCGGCGGCAACCCTTGTGCGCTGGCCACCAGGGTCATTTTGATCGCCTCGTAGGTATTAGCCTCTTCATGGGCAACATGCCCCATCGCGGTGGCGAACGGCCCGACAAAGCCGTAGGCGGCAAGAATGCCCAAGAAGGTCCCGACCAGTGCGGTGGCAACCTTCTCACCAATCTCTGCCTTCTCGGCATCACCCAGAATACCCATGGTGATCACGATACCCAGCACCGCAGCAACGATACCGAAACCGGGCAAGGCGTCGGCCACCCGGGTAACAGCATGGGAGGGCTCCTGCAGCTCTTCGCTCAGGGCCGAGATCTCTACATCAAACAGCGCTTCGAGTTCGTGCGGCGCCATGTTGCCGGAGGACATGATGCGCAGGTAATCGCAGATGAACTCGGTCATGTGGGTGTCTTTGAGAATCGCCGGATACTTGCTGAAGATAGGGCTCTCGGCCGGCGCCTCGACATCCGCCTCGATAGCCATCATGCCCTCACGACGGCTCTTGTTGAGCACCTCGTACAGCACGCCCAGCACATCCAGGTAAAACGCCTTGTTGAAGCGATGACCAAACAGAATGGCGGGCCCTGCCGCCATGGCCTTTTTAACCACAGCACCGCTGTTGGCAACAAGAAACGCACCAAAGGCAGCGCCACCGATGATGAGGATTTCAAAGGGATGCCACAGCGCAGCAATGTTGCCGCCAGACAGCAAAAAGCCACCCAGCAC
The DNA here is from genome assembly GCA_002296055.1 of Pseudomonadaceae bacterium UBA836. Taxonomy (GTDB): domain Bacteria; phylum Pseudomonadota; class Gammaproteobacteria; order Pseudomonadales; family Pseudomonadaceae; genus Halopseudomonas. The sequence goes on along the minus strand of DBHE01000106.1, from coordinate 2,118 downwards.
GGCGCCGATGACTACAACAAAACCACCAATTTTCAACATAGATCCGTGTCATCCCGAGCAAACATGCGCACAAGACAGCGCAGGGCAGCAAAATAGCCGCCTTTCAGGTTATAGTCGTGCAAACGCCTATTATAAAGCCGCAAAGCGCATGAGCACACACCCCAACAGTAACGCCTACACAGAGGTTATCGGCGACCTGCGACAGAAGCTGAATGCCTGTGTGCTCCCGATTACCAGCGGCCAACGCGACCACCTGCTCGAACAGCTGGGCAGCGATTTGCTGAGCATCACCGAGCTAACGCACCAGATTATGCGCGTACCGGTAGCTGCTCTGCACATCTGCCGCCAGGCTGGCGAAGCGGCGCGCAAGCGTGACGTCGATGTGCTGACCCTGGAGCAGGCCTGTTCGCTGCTCGGCACCCAGCGCCTGAACACCCTGCTGCGCGAGCTGCCAGTGGTGGAACATGACCAACTGCCCCTGCCGTACCGCCAACTGCTCAGCATCAGCGAACACGCTGTTGGTCAGGCCCAGGGGCTGTTTGCCAATCGCATCGCCCGACTGTGGCAGGAAATGTCCCTGGCCAGCCTGCTGTTTCTTTCGCCGCTGTGGGCCCTCACCTACCTCAAACCGCATCTGTTCGAACAGTGGGACCAGCTTAATCGCGGTGCGCTGCCCGAAGGCGTCACCCGCACCCAGGTTGCCGCCACAACGACCGCAGGCTTCCAGCTGGTGCAGCTGGTCGCCCAGGACTGGTGGTTACCGCCGTGGATACTGCAAGGCTACCGCTCACTGAACGATCATCGACGCACCATGGTAAAAGCCCTGCACGTGGCCCGCGACAGCGCTCACCCGCAGGAGCAGCAGGCGCGCCTGGACGCTGATCGTGAGTTATATCGCTGGCTAACCCAACCCGCCAACGGCGTATTGATATCAAGCGGGCTGGCACTGGGCGCGCACAGCAACTGGTACACCAGCCACACCCTGCGCTGGCAACAACTGGCCGCGCTTTACCTCAACTGCGAGGTGCCCGAGGCGCAGCGCCTGAGCCACAAGAACGCCGTTGACAATGCTCGACTGCAGTATCAGCAAGACACCGCAGATCTGCGCCTGCCCGCCGCCACCCTGCCGTGGACCGAACAGCCGGCCGCCATTGAGCAACTGTCCGCGACACTGCCACTGCAGGGCTCCGCCCCCAGGCAACCCGCCCCCAGTCGCGCCCAGCCGGCGCACTGGCGCAGCTTGTGCCTGCAACTTAGCGCAACACCCTCACCCTTTACGCAGTTGGGTGACGTTATTGGTTGTGCTCAACAGGCCCTGCAGGATGGTCTTGGCGCGGAGCATAGCTGGATCGCGCTGGTACACGCCGCCAGCGGGCAATTGGTGGTGCGCAGTAGCGCCGGACTCCCGCCTGAATTCTTCGCACCGGGCAGCCGCGTTGGCCCCGGCAAGGAAAGCGCCTGGTTGCGCTGGCTAAACTCCGCCCCTTGCCACAGCATCAGCGCCAGCCACCTGCAGTTCAATCAGCTACCAGCAGCGCTGCAGCGTCACCCCTATACCGAGGCATTCCACCTCGCACCGGTGACGCATAACCAGCAACTGCTGGCACTGATCTTCGTCTCTGGCGAGCAGGGCAATCCGTTGAGCAAACAGCGCCAACAGGCACTGGTGAAGACCGCGCAGTGTCTGCACAAGGCGCTGGTAGAATTCAAACGGCGCGCCTGACAGACCAACCCTTGTGGCGCGCCACAACTGGCTCTAGCATTCACCCTTTTCCGGCCCGGATCTCCAGGAGACCTATTCCATGGCTCAAGCCACCTTGCCGCTATTGATCGAACCACGCGATCTGGCGCTGCCGATTGACGCCCAAACGACGCGTCTGGTTGACCTGTGCAGCACCGACCAGTACCTGGCCGGCCACATTCCAGGTGCTGTCCACCTCGCTCCTTCGCGCACCACATCTCCTGCCCCGCGTCCGGGTCCGCTCCCGGGCATGGCAGAGCTGCAGGCAATTTTTGCCGAGCTAGGGCACCACGATGATTTGCACTACATTGTCTATGACGACGAGGGCGGCGGCTGGGCTGGGCGCTTTATCTGGATGCTCGACTGCATCGGCCATC
>DBHE01000271.1:19699-29918 GCA_002296055.1 Pseudomonadaceae bacterium UBA836 | reverse complement strand
CACTCTATCTGGGGATTTGGGTTTGGTTATGGTGTTTGCTGGTCGGCTTGTTATAGTCACGCTACTACAACCGTCTGACAGTGGGATCTGCGCTGAGTCAATTTCTGCGCGTTTATCAGACGCATTCACAAAAGAAGAAGGTCTAACGATGCCGGAGTTCAAGACACTGCTGGTTGAGCAGATCGGTAAGGTTGCTCACATCCAGATTAACCGTCCTGAGAAGATCAACGCGATGAATCGCGCGTTTTGGGAAGAGATGATCCAGGTATTTACCTGGGTGGACGATACCCCAGAGGTGCGATGTGCAGTGATCTCTGGCGCTGGTAAGCATTTTTCTGCCGGTATCGACCTGCAGATGCTGGCCGAAGCCGCCGCAGGCATGGACCCGGACATTGGCCGCAAGGCCGAGACCATCCGCCGCAATGTGCTGCAACTGCAGCAATCGTTCAATGTGATAGACCGCTGCCGCAAACCGGTTATTGCCGCTATCCATGGGTACTGCATTGGCGGCGCCATTGACCTGATCTCCGCCTGTGATATGCGTTACAGCACCGAGGACGCGCACTTCTCCATCAAGGAAATCGACATGGGGATGGCTGCTGATGTGGGTACCCTGCAGCGATTGCCGCGTATTATCGGCGATGGCATGATGCGGGAAATGGCCTACACCGGGCGCGCTGTCTACGGTCCCGAGGCTGCGCGCATCGGACTGGTTAATCGCACCTGGCCGGATTACGAGCAGCTGCTGGCCGGCGTGCTGGAGCTGGCGCAACAGATCGCCAGCAAGTCACCTCTGGCCATCCGCGGCACCAAGGAGATGATCCGCTTCAGTCGCGACCACAGCGTCGAAGACGGTCTGAATTACATCGCTACCTGGAATGCGGCGATGCTGCAATCCGATGATCTGAAAGCCGCAGTAATGGCACACATGAGCAAGCAAACGCCAGAGTTTGCCGACTGATCGGCCAAGGCGCAGTGCAGGGATGGTGGGAGACTGATCGTTATGTTAACCGGTACCACGTCGCTTGATCTTGTCAGGGATGAACTCTTCACCAGCATGGCTGAGGTTGAGGATCTACTGCAGCAGTTTCTGGAAGACAGGCAAAATGGCAGTTTGCTGCAGCAGTCGATCGAGGGGCTGCAGCAGCTGCGCGGCACTCTGGCGCTGATCGAGCTCAAGGGCGCTGCCGAGCTGCTGGATGAAATGACCGCGCTGGCGACCGACATACCGGTGCACGAAGGTGAAGAGCGCAATGAGCCGCTGGCGGCGTTGTGTGATGCGCTGTTTCTGCTGCAGCGCTATCTTGATCAGGCGCGCCAGAATGGTCGTGAGCGACCAGAGCTGCTGTTACCGATGATCAACCAGCTGCGCCGTCACCGTGCTGGCGCAGCGCCCCTGCCTGACAGTCATTTCTATCCTTTGCCGGTGGCCGGTCTGCCGCTCAACCTGCGCCCCGGCGTGACCGAGGCACCCAACCCGAAAACCTTTGCGCGTCTGCGTCAGATGTACCAGCTGGGCCTGCTGGGCCTGCTGCGTGAGGACGGTCTGTCGGCCTCCGCACCCTTGATGCAGCGGGCGTTGATGCGTTTCGAGACGTGTCTTGGCAGTCGCATGGCGACGCTATGTTGGGTTGCCGGCGCCGCGCTGGAATCGCTGGAGCAGTCGGCACTGGAGCTGACGCCAGGGCGCAAGCGCCTGTTTGCTCAGCTGGACCGTGAGATCAAGCGACACGCCGCCTCTGCTGCTGAGCCAGTGAACGAGCCGCTGCTGCGTGAGCTGCTGTATCTGGTGGCACTGGCGGACTCCAACTGTCTGCGTTGTCAGGAGGTGGTGCGAGCCTACCAGCTGCCGGACCCGGGCTACACCGAAATCGAGATTCAGGACGCCTTCACTCGTCTGCGCGGTCCGGGCATCGACGTCATGCACTCGGTTGCCGAGGCCCTGCGTGAAGAGATCACGGCCATCAAGGATTTGCTGGACCTGCTGGCTCGCAACGCGGGCGACCCTGAGCAGTCGCTTGAAACGCTCAACGGCAGCCTGGAGCGCTTGTGGAAAACGCTGAATATGCTTGATATCCAGACCGAGTCTGAGGGTATCAAGGCTGCGGCAGCTCAGCTGAGTCGCTGGGAAAGTGGTGATATCGCTGCGCTGGAGCAGGTCGCCGACGCGGTACTGCGCGCAGAAACCGCGGTTAACCGTCTGGATGCCGCGGGTGATGAGGCCGAGTCTGCTGTGGCTGATGGTGTTGGCTACGGCGAGCCGCTGGAGCTGAAAGAGGCTCGTATCGTGCTGATCGAGGAGTCTCAAGCCGGCTTGGCGCTCGCCAAGCGAGCGATTACCGCTTACATGGAGTCCGGCAACGATGCCATGCATCTGCTGAACGTGCCGCCGTCGCTGGAAACCGTGCGCGGCGGTTTAGTGTTCTTGGGAATGACGCGAGCGGCCAATGTGATTCATATGGCCGCCAGTTTTATCCGTGAGACCATGCTTGAGCGCAAGCAGGTGCCGCAGGATGCCCAACTGGAAGTGCTGGCAGACGCGCTGACCAGCATTGAATTTTATCTCGAGTCGGCCGAGCGCGCCGCTGTCGCGACCGGTGACGTGCTGGCGCTGGCGGAGGAAAGCCTGGCCGAGCTCGGCTATGCCGTACCGGGGAACCCCTCTGCATGAGATCTTTCCGGCTGTTTGAACCAGCCACCCGTTTGCAAAATACCGCTCCCGACGGGGTGGTTGTGGTCTATCACCAAAATCAGTTTGCGATGTTTGAGGGGCGGCTGCTGCTCGACCCTGATCAGGTCATGTATTTTGGTGACACCGCCCATCGTCTGACGCTGGGCCACCTTGATGGTCGGCCGTGTGAGCTGATTCATTTGAGCAGCAGTGTCGACATGCCGGGGCTCAGCTGGCACGGCTTGCGTACTCTGATCGGCCAGGTAGACGACTCTCTGTTCCGCTTGCTGGGGCTGGCGCAGCAGCTCGACGCCTGGTATCGCAGTCATCGCTATTGCGGCAGCTGCGGCCAGCCGATGCAGGCGCGCGAAGATGAGCGGGCCATGGAATGTCTACCCTGCGAGCGCCGTGAGTATCCCAAGCTGGCACCGTGCATCATTGTTTTGATTACCCGCGGCCGGGAGGTTCTGCTGGCCCGGGCACCGCACTTTCCGCCAGGATTCTTCAGCACCCTGGCTGGCTTCATCGAGCCCGGGGAGTCGGCAGAGGAATGCTTGCATCGTGAGGTCAAGGAAGAGGTCAATCTTGAGGTCGCGCAGCTGCGTTACCTGGGCAGTCAGAGCTGGCCGTTCCCCAACTCGTTGATGCTTGGGTTTCATGCCGAGTACGTGAGCGGCGAGATTGTTCCGCAGCCAGGTGAGATCGAGGAGGCGCACTGGTGGTCTGTTGATGACCTGCCACGTTTACCCCCCAGAGGTACCATCTCGCGCTGGCTGGTGGACTGTTATCTGGCCGAACTGGATGGCGCGCCGATGCCTCCGGTTCCTGCCTGAGTTACGCTAGGAGTCGCTGGTTATGCAATTTTACGGACTGGCCCTGATTGCGGCAGTAGTAGCAGGTTTACTGGTGCTGCTGATTCTGCGCTATGGCTGGCGCCTGCGCTGGTTGGCCGGCTGGCTACAGGGCAACCTGCTGCTGCTGGGCCTGTTGCTTGCTACAGCCGTTGGCCTGCTCGCTTGGGACCTGCAGCACTTCAAGGTGATTGAGGCGCGCACGGTCGGTACTTTGAGTTTTAGCAAGGTAGGTGACCAGCAATACGATGCGGTGCTTACGGGGGCCGGCGAAGAACAGCGCGTACGTCTGGCGGGCGATCTGTGGGAGCTGGAGGTGCAGGTGCTGCGCTGGCATGGCCTGGCCAACCTGATCGGCTGGCAAGATGGTTATCGACTGCATCGACTGCTGGGGCGTTATCTGGCGCTGGAACAGCAGCGCGATGCCGGTGATGCCTTGGCCGCCAACTTCAATCACGCACCGCCATGGCGCGATATCTGGGACTGGGCTGACCGCCTTGAAACCCATGCGCTGGTGCAGGCCGACGCCTTTGAGGTGCGATTCATTCCGCTGGTCGATGGCGCACGCTTTGCGCTGGAGATTGGCCCTACCGGGCTAACTCCTGAGCCTCTGAACGCGCAGGCGCGTACGGCGATGAAAGGCTTGTGAGCTGGCGAAAGTCATAAGCCAGTAAACAAAAAAGGCTGCCCTCGGGCAGCCTTTTTTGTTGTAGCAGGTGCTTAGGACAGCATGCCACCGTCGACGTTGATGGCAGCGCCGGTGGTGTAGCTGGAGGCTTCGCTCACCAGATACAGCACGGTACCGGCCATTTCTGACGGGTCAGCTGCGCGGGCCAGCGGGATACGCTCGAGTGCGGGCTTGAGGATAGCGTCGTTGGTGGTCAGCGCTGAAGCGAACTTGGTGTCGGTCAGACCCGGCAGCAGGGCGTTGCAGCGAATACCGAACTGTGCGGTTTCCTTGGCGAACACTTTGGTCATGTTGATGACCGCTGCCTTGGTGATGGAGTAGATGCCCTGCAGTTGGCCTGGCACCACGCCGTTGACCGAGGCGACGTTCAGGATGTTGCCGCCACCGTGCTTGCGCATCAGCTTGCCGGCTTCGACCGACATGAAGAAGTAGCCGCGGATGTTGACGTCAACGGTCTTCTGGAAGGCGCCAAGGTCGGTATCCAGTACATTGCCGAAGTAGGGGTTGGCGGCAGCGTTGTTGACCAGGATGTCCAGCTTGCCGAACTGCTCTTCGATGGCGGCAACGGTGGCGACGATCTGATCCATGTCACCAATGTGGCACGCGTGGGCAGACGCCTTGCCGCCGGCGGCAACGATGGCATCAGCAACAGCCTGGCAGTCTTCGATCTTGCGGCTGGAGATGATGACGTGCGCGCCCTGTTGGGCCAGCAGCTTGGCGATGGCTTCACCGATGCCACGGCTGGCGCCGGTTACCAGAGCTACTTTGCCGTCGAGGTCGAACAGTTGGGTCTTTTGCATGGCTTGATCCTTGATCTCGTTCTGGCCCCTTGCAGAGGCGCTGATTGGATGCCGCATGGTGTACACGGTAAACCGAGCACAGCAGGCAGGGCGACATAGCCGCCTAATCTAAAGCAGCGCACGGAGCGGGACAAGAAAAGCGCCGAAGGATCAGACCGGGTGTTGCCGGTGCATTGGCTGTATCAATGGACCGCCCGCTGCTGAGCGCGGCGGGCGGTCGGAGGGGGCTAGGAGGCGTTCTGGCTAGCGATAAAGGCGCGCCAGCCGCCAAAGCCGGTAATGTCCCGCGCGCCAGGCAGGGCGGCGGGTTCGCAGATAAAGCCCTTCACCCAGCGGCCATCGGCCAGCTGCAGATTACCGATACCCAGCGGCGGCGGTATTTCGGCGACAAACTCACCAAAGCGGGCAAGCGGCACATCCCATAGCTCGACGATGATCTGCGCGCCGTCTTCGTTGACGCGTGCCAGCCCGGGTTTGGGCGGGACCGTACCGGGTAGCGCATACAGACGGTAGTCGGCGCAGGTCAGGGTCTGCTCAACCAGGCATGCATCGCGGCTGGTGAGCTGGAAGTTGAGCGGCATGCCAGTCAGGTGGGCGCCCACCACTGCAACGCGTACCGAGCCTGGAGCGCGTGGGTTGTTGCCGGAGGGGGGCGGGCAGGGGCGAGCAGTGGCGCCCAAGGGGAGTGCCTGGCTGTGCTGCCAACGCTTGCCCAGGCTGGTCAGGGCATAGTCGTGCCAGGCTGGTGCGATCAGGGTCACGCCGGCCGGCAAGCCGTCGGCGCGGAATCCGGCGGGTAATGCCAGTGCGCTCAGGTCCGCGAGGTTGGTGAAATTGGTGTAGGTGCCAAACTGGCTGTTGTAGAGAACCGGCTCATCCTGCATTTCGCTGATACGACGAATGGTCGGTGAGGTGGGTACTAGCAGGGCATCAAAGTCGGCCAGCAGCAGGTTGATGCGGCGCGATAGTTCAGCCCTGGTGTATTCCGCGCGGTAAGCGTCGCAGGCGCTGTACTGATCGCCGCCGGCGGTAATGCCACGAACCACCGGGTCCATGTCATCCGGGTTGACGCCCTCTACGGCAACAGTGCGCTCGGCCACCCAGGAGCCCTGGTAGAGTTGCGCTGCCAATTCGGCAAAGGGGGCAAAGTCGATCTCGCAGAGCTCGGCGCCCATGGCGCGCCACTGCTGCAGCGCCGCCTCGTAGGCCGCCTGCATCTGGTCGTCGCCGTGGAACTCGGGGTTGCTGGCAATGGCCAGGCGCGGAGTTTGCGCGATAACCACTGGTGCGCTGCCAGGGTTGCTGCGGCTGTAAGGGTCGGCAGCATCAAAGCCGCCGGCGATACCCGCTACCTGTTCCGCGTCTTCCACGGTCAGCGCGAAGACGGAAATGCAATCCAGAGTGCGGCAGGCAGGGAGCAAGCCGTGGTTCGACAGCCAGCCACGGGTGGGCTTGAGGCCAACGATATTGTTGAAGCCGGCGGGTACTCGACCGGAACCGGCGGTGTCGGTGCCCAAGGCGAAGGGCACGAGACCACGTGCGACTACGCTGGCCGAGCCGGAACTGGAGCCACCGCTGACGTAATCCGGGTTGAAGCTGTTGGAAACGGCGCCGTAGGGCGAGCGAGTGCCAACCAACCCGGTGGCGAACTGATCCAGGTTGGTCTTGCCGATCAGAACGGCGCCTGCGGCGCGCAGGCGGGCGACGACGGTGGCGTCAGCATCGACCTCATGGGCAAACGCCGGGCAGGCGGCAGTGGTTTGCCAGCCGGCCGCGTCGATATTGTCCTTGATGGCGAACGGGACGCCGTACAGGGGGAGTGCCGTCAGGTCACCCTCTGCGTCAGCCAACTGCGCTGCTAGCGCTTCCAGCTGACTGTTCAGCTGCTCCGGGCTGGCGAGGGTAATCCAGGCATTGTCTGCTTCGCTAAGCTGAGCACGCAGTGCTGGCAGCAGGCTATCGGGGGTGACGCCTGGTTGTTGGTAGGCTTGTTGCCATTGGCTGAGGGTGAAACCGGTGGTGCCGTTGCTCATAGTGTTGGATACCGTCTTGGATACAAGATGGTATAAGCTAAAGCAAGTCGCATGCCTTTATCCGGTTGTTCAATAAAATCAGAAAGTTATGTCTGTTTTTTGGAGAGGTAAGGAGGAAGGGGAGTGTTGCGTGCGCAGTTGTTGGGCGCGTTGATCGACAGGCTGCCTGATTACGGTGCAGAAGGAGCGCCTGGCGACGCTCCTTCTGGCTAACTGGCTCAGGCCGGGAACAGTTCGCCCAGCTTGAGTGCCAGCATCATGTCGCCTTCAGCGCGCAGCTTGCCGCCCATGAAGGCTTGCATGCCGTCGGTTTCGCCGGTCATGACGCCTACCAGGGTTTCCTTGTCCATGATCAGGGTCACGTTCGGATCGGCTGCTTCGCCCTGAGCCAGTGCGCAGGTGCCATCCTTGACGGTAACGTTGAAGTTTTCGTCGTCAGTGATGTTGAACTGGAATACCAGATCCAGACCGGCTGCAGCGGCTGAGTTGAACTTGGATTCCATTTGGCTGGTGATTTCTGCAACGGTAGTCATCGGTCGTTCCTATGCTGATTAAGGTGACGGTGCGGGATGCGCCGTCGCGGTTACCTGTAGCTGATCCATTCCGGGCGCTGGTGAATGTCCAGATGAGCCTGGCCATTGAAGGCCGCCAGGCTCAGCTTGTCTGCCCGGTACTGCAGTCTGCTGACAGAGGTATTCACGATTTGCCAGTTCAGCTCAAAGGCGCTGGTGGCTGGCATTTGCGTGATCAGTTGCACGGCGGCGGTGATGGTGCCGCCTGAGGCAAATATGGCGATATTCTGGCCGCTGCCGTTGTTGGCAGCCATCACGCGCTGCAGGCCGCCTGCGACCTGGTCGACGTAGTTTTGCCAACTGGGGCAGCCCTGCGGCGGATTATCATCGGTGATCCACAGGGTTACAGCCAGGCTGAAAATGCGCTGAAATTCCTTGCGGTACTGGCCAGCGTTGGCCAAGTAGTAGTCGGTATCGGCGATCTGTTCACGGACCTTTGGCAGGTAAGCGGCCATGACCTGATCCGAGTGGTACTCGTTAAATGCCGGGTCGATTTGAATCTCGGTTTCGGGCTGACGCATACCTGCCAGACAGTGGCGTGCGGTATCGATCTGGCGGCGAAGATCGCCGGCATAACAGGCATTGAGGCGCAGGCCACTGCGGTGCAGGAACTCCCCGCACAGCTGGGACTGACGCACTCCGAGCGGCGACAGTTCGTCATAGTTGGCAGCGCCAAGTGACGCCTGCCCATGTCTGATCAGGTAGATACTGCCCACAATCCGCCGTCCGGTTAGTTGTTGTGCACTGAGGTTAGGCTTGAGCTGTCGGGGCTGTCAACAGAAAATCATACGAGCGTTTGAATTTTGCGCGCAGGGCCAGCGCCTGCGCCGCATTCCTTACTGTATGCTTGATCGTCAACGCGGTAGATATGGAAACTGGAGAGCGCTGTGGAATGGTTTGATCAGTATGTCTTTTTCTTGGCTAAGGCACTGACGGTGCTGCTGGTGGTCGCGGTGTTGCTGGTGCTGATTGCCGCCAGCAAGGGGCGTGGCCGGCGGGCCGAGGGCAGTTTACAGGTGACGCGTCTGAACGAGCGTTTCCAGCGCATGCAGGACCAGTTGAGCGACCTGGTGCTCAGCAAGCAGGCTCGCAAGGCGCAGCTCAAGGCTCGCAAGCAACAGGAAAAAACGCGCAGTAAGGATGCTCAGGCCGATGAACAGGGCAGGGTGTATGTGCTCAATTTCCACGGCGATATCAAGGCCAGCGCGCTGGACAACCTGCGCCATGAGGTTAGTGCCTTGCTGGAATTGGCCCGTCCGCAGGATGAGGTGCTGGTGCGGCTGGAAAGCGGTGGTGGCATGGTGCACGCCTACGGTCTTGCGGCCTCGCAGCTGGTACGGGTGCGTGATGCGGGGATTCCGTTGACCATCTCGGTGGACAAAGTGGCCGCCAGCGGCGGCTATATGATGGCCTGCATCGCCGATCGGGTGCTGGCGGCGCCTTTTGCCATGCTGGGTTCGATTGGCGTGGTGGCTCAATTGCCCAACGTGCATCGACTGCTGAAAAAACACGACATTGATTTTGAAATGCTGACGGCTGGCGAATACAAGCGCACATTGACTATCTTTGGCGAGAACAGCGACAAGGGGCGGGAGAAGTTTCAGGAAGATCTGGAAAACATTCACCGCCTGTTCAAAGACTTTGTCGCCCGTTATCGGCCGAGTCTCGATATCGAGGCGGTTGCCACTGGTGAAGTCTGGTTTGGTAGCGAGGCACTGGAGCGTGGCTTGGCCGACGAGATCAAGACCAGTGACCAGTACCTGTGCGAGCGCGTTCGGCAGGCGGAGGTGTTTGAAGTGCACTTCGAGCAGCGCAAACGGCTGCAAGACCGCCTCTCAGGTGGCCTCGCACACGCCGCAGACAAGGTTCTACTGACCTGGGCGTCGCGCTTTAACAATCAACGATTCTGGTAGGAGTAAACATGTCTGAATTCAAGGCGTTGGTGGTATCTGAACAGGACGGACGCTACGTCTCGGCAGTGCAGCAGCGGCACGTGGATGACCTGCCAGAGGGCGACGTGCTGATTCGCGTGCGCTACTCCTCGCTTAACTACAAGGATGGCCTGTCTGCCAGCGGCAACAAGGGTGTTACCCGCAATTATCCGCACACTCCGGGCATTGACGCGGCGGGTGTGGTTGAAGCCAGCTCGGTACCCGAGCTGGTTGCCGGAGATGAGGTGATTGTGACCGGCTATGACCTGGGCATGGGCACGGCGGGTGGCTTTGGCCAATACATTCGAGTGCCGGCGGGCTGGGTCATCAAGCGCCCTGAGGGGCTGTCGCTGCGCGACAGCATGGTATTGGGCACTGCCGGCCTAACGGCGGCCCTGTGTATCGACAAGTTGGAGCAGGCAGGTCTCACTCCGGGTCAGGGTCCAGTACTGGTAACTGGCGCGACTGGAGGGGTGGGCAGTATTGCTGTGGCCATGCTGTCGAGCCTGGGCTATGAGGTGGCTGCGGCTACCGGCAAGGCGCTGCAGGCGGACATGCTCAAGCGCCTGGGCGCCAGTCAGATTGTTGACCGTACCGCGCTGGAAAGCGGCAAGGACAAGATGCTGCTCAAGGAGCAGTGGGCTGGCGCGGTGGATACCGTGGGCGGCGACAT
>DBHE01000271.1:18154-19309 GCA_002296055.1 Pseudomonadaceae bacterium UBA836 | reverse complement strand
GGCTTTGCGGCCAGCGTGTTCCCGTTCATTCTGCGCAACGTCAACCTGCTGGGTGTGGATTCGGTCGAGTTACCGCTGGTGGTCAAGGCCTCGATGTGGGATCGACTGTCACTGCAGTGGAAGACCGATCTGCACAACCTGGAGCGGGAGGTTTCGCTGGAGGAGCTGCCCGAAGAGATCGAGCGCATTCTGGCCGGCAAGATGACCGGGCGCGTGGTGGTCAATCTGGGTTAGTCCGCTGGCTGTTTCAAGCAGGCATAAAAAAACCGGGGCAGAGCCCCGGTTTTTTTTGCGCCTCAAGCGCGGCGGCGGAACAGCGGCAGGGGCTGATCAGTCGCGGCCTGGTAGGTGTTGGAGAAGTCTTTCAGGCTCTCCAGCGCCTCGTCGGCGTTGCGGTCGGCACGCAGGGCGAAGGCATCAAAGCCGCAGCGCTGCATGAAGAACAGCTGGTCACGCAGCACGTCGCCAATGGCGCGGACTTCACCCTGGTACTGGTAGCGGTCACGCAGCAGGCGGGCGTTGGAGTAGTTGCGGCCGTCGCTGAAGACCGGGAAGTTCAGCGCGACGACCTGAAACTGGCTCAGGTCGTCTGCGATGCTTTCCACTTCTTCATCGCTGTCCAGCCACACACCCAGACCGCCGTCGCGGGCTTTCAGGGCATGGCTGTGTTCCAGCCACAGGGCCAGCGGCACGATGATGCTGTCACTGTTGGGCAGGCCTTCGAGCGTGGCGTCCTTGTCGAGCAGGTGCCAGCTGTCGTTAATCACCTCACCGTTCTTAATTAGCCGCTGCATACACGCGCTCCTTGAAAGGTGCCATGCCGATACGCTTGAAGGTATCGAGGAACTGTTCTTCGGGGGTGCGGTTCTCGATGTAGACATCGATCACCTTGGTCATCACGCTGGGCATGTCTTCGGCCGAGAAGGACGGGCCGAGGATCTGACCGATGCTGGCGTCGCGGCCGCTGTTGCCGCCAATCGAGACCTGATAGAACTCCTGGCCCTTCTTGTCGACACCCAGTACGCCGATATGGCCAACGTGGTGATGACCGCAAGCGTTCATGCAGCCGGAGATGTTCAGGTCCAGATCACCGATGTCGTGCAGGTAGTCCAGATCATCAAAGGTGCGCTGGATGGCTTCGGCAATCGGAATCGA
>DBHE01000271.1:869-17735 GCA_002296055.1 Pseudomonadaceae bacterium UBA836 | reverse complement strand
CGTACAGATCGCTCTGGCGCACGTCGGCCAGCACCAGGTTCTGCTGGTGGGTAACGCGCAGCTCGCCGAAGCTGAATTGATCGGCCAGATCGGCAATGGCTTCGAGCTGTTTGTCGTCGGCATCGCCCGGGGCAACCGCAGTAGGCTTGAGCGACAGGGTGACCGCGGCATAGCCCGGTACCTTGTGTGCATGCACGTTACGCAGGGCCCAGTTGTTGAAGCCTTTTTCTGCTTCACGCTTGGCCAGATAGTCGGCGTCGTCGCCGCTGAACTGCTCGTAGGCAGGAGCGGAGAAGTGGCCAGCAACACGATCCAGCTCCTGCTGGGTCAGGGTGGCCGGGCCATCCTTGGTGTGCGCCCATTCGGCAGCAACTTTCTCGGCAAACACCTCAGGTGTCAGTGCCTTGACCAGGATCTTGATACGCGCCTTGTACTTGTTGTCGCGACGGCCATAGCGGTTGTACACACGCAGGATGGCGTCGAGGTAGGTCAACAGGTGCTGCCACGGCAGGAATTCGCAGATCTGCGAGCCGACAATCGGGGTACGGCCAAGGCCGCCACCGACCAGCACGCGGAAGCCGATCTCGCCGGCTTCGTTGCGCACGACGTTCAGACCGATGTCGTGTACACCGATAGCGGCACGGTCCGCTTCGGCGCCGTTCACGGCGATCTTGAACTTGCGCGGCAGGAAGGCAAATTCCGGGTGGAAGGTGGACCACTGACGGATGATTTCGCACCAGGGGCGCGGATCAACCAGCTCGTCTGCGGCGACGCCGGCAAACTGATCGGTCGTGGTGTTGCGGATACAGTTACCGCTGGTCTGAATGGCGTGCATCTGGACTTCGGCCAGGTGAGCCAGAATGTCCGGCACATCTTCCAGCGCGGGCCAGTTGAACTGCACGTTCTGACGGGTACTGAAATGCACGTAGCCCTTGTCGTACTGACGGGCAATCAGGGCCAGCTTGCGCACCTGTCTGGCAGAAATCAGGCCGTAGGGGATGGCAACGCGCAACATCGGCGCGTAGCGCTGTACATACAGGCCGTTCTGCAGGCGCAGCGGCAGAAATTCGCTCTCGCTCAGCTCGCCGGCGAGAAAGCGGCGGGTCTGATCGCGGAACTGCTTTACGCGGTCCTCGACGATCTGCTGATCATATTCGTCGTAGATATACATACAGAAACCTGTTCATGGGGCACTGCTGGCCCCTTCTTTAGTCATGACCCTTCAGGCTTGGGCGGGCAGACAATAGCAGTTTTTGAATATGCACAAAAGGAATGTTTATCTATATGTTTAGATCGATTTTGTACATAAAAAGCGGCCTTGAGAGGCTGATTGGAATGGTCTTAACTTGTACCTGACATGACGGCAACAAGCATAACAACAATGAGGGCCTTGATATGACAGACCATAATCTGCAGGACAATGGCGCCAGTGAATCCTCTTTGGATGCCCTGGCTGCGGTCGCGCTGATTCTCATCGTCGTGGTGGCGGCTGTTTTCTGGGTCAGTGGTCAGTAGGCGACGGTCAGCCAGCTGCGTGCAGGACCAGTTTCACCACGCCCAGCACGCACAGTACGAATAGCAGGGTAAAGCCAACGCCAGCGATAATAAAGTGGCTGGGTTTGCCCTGGCTGAAGTCACGCTCGCGTGCACGGTTGCTTTGCACGCCCAGCGCGGCGGCCAACACGCTGGACAGAGTGTCGCGCAGGCGCATCGGTTTGGCTTGCTGCTGTTGTTGGTCTGAGTCGCTCATGGGCACAGCTCCGTTGGGGCGCTCTGCCAGCTTAGGTGCTTGGCGGCTTAAATGCGAATCTCGGCCCAGTGCCTGCGCCGCCACATCACCGCAAAAATCATCGAGTTGATACAGCGATATAGGCTCTGCAGCAGCCATACCAGCAGCAAGCCGCCGCCCAGCAGCGGCCCTGCGATATAGGCGCAGGGTAGAAATAGTAACCACTGACTCCCCAGGTTCACGGCCATGACGGTGCGGCTGGCGCCGGCGCCCAGCAGTGCCTGGGTGAGCACCAGCGCGGTCGCATCCAAACTCATGCCCAAGCCGGTGATGCGCAGCGGCCATTCGCCGAGCGCGATCAGATCCGGGTCCTGGGTAAACAGGCCAAGGATCAGGTGCGGTGCGAGCCAGAAGGGCATGCCCAGCACAAAGAGCACAAGGACGGCCACGCGCACCACGTCCCAGCCCCAGCGGTAGGCCTGCTCAGGCTCTTGTCTTCCCAGGCTGTGGCTGACCAGGGTGGTGGCGGCCATGCCGAGGCCCACGCCGGGCAGAATCAGGAACAGCGCCAGGTTGACCAACACATGCGCGATGGCCAGCTCGTCGGTGCCGATGCGCGCGACAATCCAGAACAGGGTGGTAATACCGGTGGCGAAGAAGAACTGCTGCAGCGAGTTGGGCAGGGCCAGGCGCAGCATGGCGCGAATGTCTGCAGCGCGCGGCCGGGCCCGCAGGAAGCCGTGTTCGCGCCCGCCATGCAGGGTGATGCCGAAGTACAGCGCCGAACCCAGCAGCATGGCTATCGCGGTGCCCATGCCTGAGCCTTCTGCGCCCATCTCCGGTAGGCCGAAGCGGCCGAAGATCAAGCCGTAGCTGATCAGCACATTGGCCAGGTGCATGATGATCAGAATCTGCAGGTAGCGTCCGGCCCTGTGGGTGCCGTTCCAGTAGCCGCGAAAGGCAAAGTTGGCGCCCACCGCAGCGATGGCCAGCACGCGCCACTGGAAGTAATGGGTGCCGATCTCGACCACCGCCGGGTCGTCGGCGAGAAAGCGAATAATGCGCTCGGCCTGGGTCCAACAGATCAGCGTCAGCGGAATGGCCAGCAGTAGCGCGATCAGCAGGCCTTCATTGAGTGGGCCGGCGATACGCTGAGTGTCACCGGCGCCCTGGCGGCGGGCGACCATGGCCTGCACCCCGGCGCCGAGGCCCATCACCAGCGCAACCGCCATGAAGTTGGCGTAGCTGCCCAGGCCCACGCCTGCCAGCGCCTCGCTGCCCAGGCTGCCGACCATGGCGGCGTCCACCAGATTAAGCAGGCTCTGGCTCAGCATGCCGCCCATGATCGGCAGCCCGAGCACGGCGATACTGCGCAGCCGTGCGCGGGCGGGGAGCAGGGCCATCAGTTGTCGTAGCTGAGGTTGGGCGCCAGCCAGCGTTCGCTGACTGCCTGATCCTGGCCCTTGCGGGTGCTGTAGGACTCAACCTGATCGCGGGTAATCTTGCCCACCGCAAAATACTGGCTCTGCGGGTGCGAGAAGTACCAGCCGCTGACCGATGCTGCCGGGAACATGGCAAAGTGCTCGGTCAGGGTCACGCCGCTGGTGCCCTCAGGGTCGAGTAGCTTGAACAGGGTGGCCTTTTCGGTGTGGTCGGGGCAGGCCGGATAGCCGGGCGCTGGCCGAATACCGCGATACTGCTCACGGATCAGGCTGTCGTTGTCCAGCTCTTCGGCACTGTCGTACCCCCAGTAGGTCTTGCGCACCTGCTCATGCAGCCACTCGGCGCAGGCCTCGGCCAGACGGTCGGCCAGCGCCTTGACCATGATGGCGCTGTAGTCGTCACCCTTGGCTTCGTACTCTTTGGCCAGTTCTTCGGCGCCAATGCCGGCGCTGGTGATAAAACCGCCAACGTAGTCGGTCTTGCCGCTGTCTGCCGGGGCTACAAAGTCGGCCAGCGAGAGGTTGGGCTTGCCGTCGGGCTTGATGGTCTGCTGGCGCAGGTGGTGCAGCTGAGCCAGTGGTTCACCTTGCGGGTCGAACAGTTGGATGTCGTCATGCGCGACCTGCTGGGCAGGCCAGAAACCGAAGACCGCGCGGGCGCTGATCAGCTTCTCGTCGATCAGTCGGGTCAGCATGGTGCGGGCGTCGGCATACAGCGCGGTTGCCGCCTCGCCGACCACTTCATCCTGCAGGATGCGCGGGAACTTGCCGGCCAGATCCCAGGAGATAAAGAAGGGCGTCCAGTCGATGTAGTCAGCCAGTACGCGCAGGTCGATGTTGTCCAGCGTCTGCACGCCGAGTGCGCGCGGGGCGGGCGGCTGGTAGTCGCTCCAGTCCAGCTGTAGGCGATTGTCGACCGCCTGTTGGTAAGTCAGGTATTCGGTGCGCGCCGAGCGGTTGGCGGTGCGCTCGCGCACCACGGCGTAGTCCTCGCGGATCTGCTGCACGTAGGCGGGCTTGAGCTCCTTGGACAGCAGCGAGGTGGCAACACCTACCGCACGTGAGGCGTCGGTTACGTAGATCACCGCATCGTTGTGGTAGTGCGGCTCGATCTTCACGGCGGTATGCGCCTTGGAGGTGGTCGCACCGCCAATCAGCAGCGGCAGGTGAAAATCGCGGCGCTGCATTTCTTTGGCGACGTGCACCATCTCGTCCAGCGACGGGGTGATCAGGCCGGACAAGCCGATAATGTCGCACTTCTCGTCGATGGCGGTCTGCAGGATCTTTTCTGCCGGCACCATTACTCCCAGATCGACGATGTCATAGCCGTTACAGCCCAGGACCACGCCGACAATGTTCTTGCCGATGTCGTGTACATCGCCTTTTACCGTTGCCATCAGGATCTTGCCCTTGGCCTCGGGGGTGTCGCCCTTTTCCTCCTCGATAAAGGGGATCAGGTGCGCTACGGCCTGTTTCATTACGCGGGCGGACTTGACCACCTGGGGCAGGAACATCTTGCCGGCGCCGAACAGGTCACCGACCACGTTCATGCCGGCCATCAGCGGGCCTTCAATGACCTCAATCGGGCGCTTGGCCTGCTGGCGGGCCAGCTCGGTGTCCTCGACGATCCAGGCGGTGATGCCCTTGACCAGTGAGTGCTCAAGGCGCTTTTCGACCGGCCAGCTGCGCCACTCTTCGTTTTCCGCTTCCTTGGTGGCGCCATCGCCCTTGAACTGCTCGGCAATGGCCAGCAGGGCGTCGGTAGCATCAGGGTTGCGGTTGAGGATTACGTCTTCGACGCGGTCGCGCAGCTCGGCGGGGATCTCATCATAGATCTCCAGCTGACCGGCGTTGACGATACCCATGGTAAGGCCGCTGCGAATGGCGTAATAGAGGAAGACCGAGTGGATTGCCTCGCGCACCGGGTTGTTACCGCGGAATGAGAAGGACACGTTGGACACGCCACCCGAGCTCAGCGCGTAGGGCAGGTTGTCACGGATATAGGCGCAGGCGTTGATAAAATCAACGGCGTAGTTGTTGTGTTCCTCAATGCCGGTGGCGACGGCAAAGATGTTGGCGTCGAAGATGATGTCTTCCGGCGGAAAGCCGACTTCGTTGACCAGAATGTCGTAGGAGCGTTTGCAGATCTCGTTCTTGCGCGCCTCGGTGTCGGCCTGACCAGCTTCATCAAAGGCCATGACGATAACTGCAGCGCCGTAGCGCTTGCACAGGCGGGCGTGCTGCTTGAATTGCTCGACGCCTTCTTTCATGGAGATCGAGTTGACGATGCCCTTGCCCTGAATGCACTTGAGGCCGGCCTCGATCACATCCCATTTGGAGGAGTCAATCATGATCGGTACGCGGGAGATATCGGGCTCGCCAGCGATCAGGTTGAGAAAGCGCACCATCGCCGCCTTGGAGTCGAGCATGCCCTCGTCCATGTTGATGTCGATGACCTGGGCACCGGCTTCCACCTGCTGCAGGGCGACCTCAAGGGCTTCGGTGTAGTTCTCCTCGCGAATCAGGCGGGCGAACTTGGCGCTGCCGGTGATGTTGGTGCGCTCGCCAACGTTGACGAACAACGACTGCCGGTCGATGGTGAAGGGCTCGAGGCCCGACAGGCGGCAGGCCGGGGCAATCTCCGGGATCTGCCGGGGCGGGTATTTGGCCACGGTCTCGGCAATGGCGCGAATGTGCCCCGGGGTGCTGCCGCAGCAGCCGCCGACGATGTTCAGGAAGCCGGCGCGGGCAAAGTCGTCGATCACCGCAGCCATTTCTTCCGGGGTCTCGTCGTACTCGCCAAACTCGTTCGGCAGGCCGGCATTCGGGTGGGCGGATACGAAGGTGTTCGCCTTGTTCGACAGCTCCTCCAGGTAGGGGCGCAGGTCTTTGGCGCCCAGGGCGCAGTTCAAACCGATGGAAATGGGCTTGGCGTGGCGCACCGAGTTCCAGAAGGCCTCGGTGGTCTGGCCGGAGAGCGTGCGGCCCGATGCGTCGGTAATGGTGCCGGAGATCATGATCGGCAACTCGATGCCGTCGTCCTCAAACACCTGCTGCACGGCAAAGATGGCGGCCTTGGCGTTCAGGGTATCGAAGATGGTTTCGATCAGGATCAGGTCGGCGCCGCCCTCGATCAGGCCACGGGTAGATTCGATGTAGTTCTCGACCAGCTCGTCAAAGGTGACGTTGCGGTAGCCCGGGTCGTTCACGTCTGGCGAGATGGAGCAGGTGCGGCTGGTCGGGCCCAGGACCCCGGCGACAAAGCGCGGGCGATCCGGGGTTTCGGCGGTTTTTGCATCACACACCTGGCGCGCGATGCGAGCGCCGGCCACGTTCAGCTCATAGGACAGCGCCTGCATGCCGTAATCGGCCTGAGAAATGCGCGTGGCGTTGAACGTGTTGGTTTCAATGATGTCAGCGCCGGCGTCCAGGTAGGCCTTTTGAATGGCCGACAGGGCGTCTGTCTGCGTCAGCTGCAGCAGGTCGTTGTTGCCTTTCACGTCGCTGGGCCAGTCGGCAAAGCGTTCACCGCGGTAGTCCGCTTCTTCCAGTTTGTAGCTCTGGATCATGGTCCCCATGCCGCCGTCGAGAATCAAAATGCGCTGCTGCAGGGCGTTGCGCAGGGCGGTCAGGCGGGTGCTTCGGTCAGACATGGGTACTCCGGGAAAGGCGCGCTGAAAAGCCGCAAATCATAGCACGGCGCGGATTTCGTCGCGCGGGGATAATAACCAAGCAAAAAGGTAGGGCTTTATTCATAAGCCTGCATCCCTTACACTTGCGCCCTATAAGGTCATTGAGTACGAGGCATTTCATGGCAGGTATCGTTTTTACCCAGGCAGCAGAAGAATATCTTGCTGACCTGCTGTCCAAGCAGGACTCCGAGGGCGTCGGCATCCGGGTGTTTATCACCCAGCCCGGCACGCCTTACGCGGAAACCTGTATTGCCTACTGCAAGCCCGGTGAGGAAAAGCCGGAAGACCAGTTGCTGAAACTGGACTCCTTTAATGTATGGCAAGACGCCGTCAGCGTGCCTTTTCTGGAAGAGGCGCTGGTGGATTTCGCGACTGACCGCATGGGCGGCCAACTGACCATCAAGGCGCCGAACGCCAAGGTGCCGATGGTTAATGATGACAGCCCGCTGAACGATCGCATCAATTACCTGTTGCAAACCGAGATCAACCCCGGTCTGGCTAGCCATGGCGGCGACGTCAAGCTGGTGGATGTGATTGAGGGTGGTATTGCGATTCTGCAGTTTGGTGGTGGTTGCCAGGGCTGCGGCATGGTTGACGTCACGCTTAAGGAAGGCATCGAGAAAACCATGGTCGCGCGCATCCCAGAGATCACGGCGGTGCGTGACGCCACCGACCACACCGTTACTGAGAACGCGTACTACTGACGCGCTTGCTGCACGGCCATACGCGCAGGCGCGATCGATGCTTGCGCGGGGCCGCAACTCTGACGCTATACTGCTGGAAGCGGGATGGCACCTTGCCAGCCTGTGTTCCGTCAGCTTGATGAGGCAAGGTTATGGCAGGGGTTCTGGATACGGTTGATCAGCGCACGCGTCTGGTAGGCGAAAACCGGCTGGAAATTCTGCTGTTCCAGTTGGCCGGACCGCAGTTGTTCGCGCTCAATGTGTTTAAGATTCGCGAAGTTCTTACCCTGCCCACGCTCACCCAGATGCCCCAGCGCCACCCCAATGTCGTTGGCGTGATTCACCTGCGTGGGCAGACCATCCCGGTGATCGACCTCTCCGGTGCGATTGGCTTGCAGCCGCAGCCGGTCGACGGCAATAGCACCATCATCGTCACTGAGTACAACCTTTCCGTGCAGGCTTTTCTTGTCCGCACCGTTGACCGGATCATGAACCTTAACTGGGATGCCGTTCAACCGCCGCCGCGCGGTGCCGGGCGTGCGCATTACCTGACAGCCATTACCCGGCTGGAAAATTTGCGTCTGGTTGAGATCATTGACGTCGAGAAAGTGCTTGCCGAAATTGTGCCTTTCAACACCCGGGTCAGCGATGCCTTGCTGGAAGATCCGCTGTTGCAGCGAGCGCGTGGTCGCGAGGTGCTGGTGGTGGATGACTCGCCGACCGGTGTCAATCAGGTGCGCGACACCCTGGCTCAGCTTGACCTCAAGCTGCATGTGGCGACTGACGGGTTAAAGGCGTTACGCATGCTGCAGGGCTGGGCAGATGCTGGGGAAGACCTGAACGAGCGTTTGCTGATGGTGATTACCGATGCCGAGATGCCGGAAATGGACGGCTACCGGTTGACCACCGAGATCCGCCGAGATCCGCGCCTCAAAGACCTGTTCGTGGTGTTGCACACCTCGTTATCCGGCAACTTCAACAAGGCTATGGTCGAGAAGGTTGGCTGTGACGGCTTTCTCTCCAAGTTCCAGCCCGACCAACTGGTTGAAGTGGTGCGTGCCCGTCTGCAGCGACTGGAGCCCTAACGCCGCAGGGCGGCGTCAGGGGTGAGCCTGGGCTCAGGGCTCCAGATAGCGCTCGTGCTGCTCCATGACTGGCTGGGGGATACCCAGTTTCTGCCCGTAGATCACCGCATAACTCAACACGCTCTGCACGTATTTGCGGGTTTCGTCGAAGGGAATGGCCTCAATCCAAACATCCGAAGGCAGGCTGCCCATGCCGCGAGTCCATTGACGGACTCGACCGGGGCCGGCGTTGTAGGCGGCCGAAGCCAGTACCCGGTTGCCGGCAAACTGTTGGTGCAGGCCTGACAGATAGGCTGCGCCGAGGGCGATATTGCGCTCGGGGATAAGCGCGTCCTGATTGCCGGAGTAGGGGATGGCGTAACGCCGAGCTGTTTCCCGCGCCGTGGCGGGCATCAGCTGCATCAGCCCCATGGCGCCGGCATGCGAGCGTGCATCCGCCATGAAGGCGCTTTCCTGGCGGGTAATCGCATACACCCAGGTGGTGTTGAGCTGACGGGCCTGGGCCTGCTGCTGAATCGGCTGCTGATAGGCCATCGGGAAGCGAATATCCAGGTCGTCCCAATACTGCGCCTGGCTGATGCCACGAATGGCCGGGAAGTACCAGGCCATCTCGTTGGCCAGCACTGCCTGGGCAATCAGTTGCTCTCGGTTGAACCGGTCGCCGGCGTGATACCACTCGCGGCGGGCGTTGATCACTTCGTTACGGTTCAGAAATTCGCGGGCACGCAGGGTGCCTGGGTCCTGTTGCACGCTTTGCATCACCGCGTCTGGCACGCTGGCGCGTTGGTGATTCAGGGCATAGGGCTGGCGAGCGCGCTCGGCCGCGAGAAAACCATAGAAGTCGCGTTCTTGCGCTAGCGCCTGGTATTCGCTGACCAGCTCGCCAACGCCGTTGTTGGCCAACTGCGCGCTGCGCAGGCGCCAATAGCGCCAGCGGCTCTGCTCGGCCAGCGAGGGCGGCAGTTGGGCAGTAAGCTGGCTGGCGGTATCCCACTGGCGCGTACGCAGGGCCAGACGCACTCGCCATTCGCTGACGTCGTCATCTTTCATGTGTGGATCGTTGGCAGCCATGAAGGGCAGGGCGGCAGGATCGACCTTTTTGGCCAGGCGTACGCCGATATCCCGGGTGATCGCCAGACGGTCTTCCTCAGCGTAGGGCAGATCCTTGTATTGCGGCCAGAGGCTCAGCGCGGTGCTGGCGTCGTCGCGGCCCAGGCGGCGCAGCGACACGGTCGCAATGTCGGCCATGCGCTGGGGCGGCAGATGTCGATAGGCGCTGGCATCACGCAGTTTGGTCGGCTGGGTGGCGGTGTCGACAAACAGGGTGGCCATTGCCTGATTGTTCTGCATGAGCTTGGTCAGGTAGCGGGCCAAGGCGTCCTGACGATACAGCAGTGCCAGGCGGATACGTTGCCAGACCACGTCATCGTTCAGGCCGCCTGCCGCGCGCCAGCGATCAAACAGCGGGTCGCAGGCATTGGGTTGCGAGCGGCCCACGGTCCAGAGGGTCTGCGCCTGTTGCATGGCGCCAGCCCGGTCGCCGCTGTCCCACTGGTGCATGGCGCGGCGGCAGTCCTGGCTAGCGTTGCGGTCGGCCTCCTGGTACTGCTGGTCAAACTGCTGCCATTTGCCCTGGCGCGCCAGGCGGGTCAGCCAGCGGTCTTTCAGGCGATTGGCAAAGGGCAGGTTGCTGTGGTCGCGGACAAAATCAGCCAGTTCCTGATCGCTAGCGCTGTCGAAGGTCTGGTTCAGGTAAGCCTGGCGCACATAGGGGTACAACACGTAGTCCCGCAGCCCCGGCTCCAGCTGCCGAAACTGCTCCCACTGGGCCTTGTCGATGGCCGCTAGTGCACGGTCGTAGTTCAGACGCTGACTGTCTAATCGTGCATTGGCTTGGGTCAGCGCGGGGAGAAGAAGGCCTGTGAGCAGTGCACAGGTGAGAAAGGAGCGGGTGTAGCGACGCATGATTCTCCTGCCGCGTGGGCGTTGCAAGATCGATGATTGTCGTTGCGGCTGTCTGCTTTGCTGGCTACAGCCTGTTTGCGCACAGCTTAGCCTGTTGCCTGACAGCGGCATAGTGGCCGCATGTGAAATGGTGCACAGCGGTTATCGGCGCGCGCGCCACAGGGTAGACTATGCGGCTTGCAAACCAACAGGTGAGTTATGGCGCTGCTCTCGTTCTCTGATGTATCCCTGGCCTACGGCCTCAACCCGCTGCTCGACAAGGTCAGCTTTCAGCTCGACCGCGGTGAGCGTGTCTGTCTGATCGGTCGCAATGGCGCCGGCAAGTCCAGCCTGTTTCGACTGGTGACCGGTGAGCAGGGGGCGGATGAGGGCGACATCTGGTTTGCGCCGGGCTTGAAAATTGGCCAGTTGCCGCAGGAGCTACCGGCGGCTGACGACAAGACGGTCTATGACGTGGTTGCCTCCGGGCTGGCCGGGGTGGGTGAGCTGCTGGCTGAGTACCACCACCTGATCACTGGAGACATGGGTGATGCGGAGCTGGCGCGGTTGGAGAAGGTGCAGGTGCAGCTTGAGGCCAAAGACGGCTGGCGCCTGGACCAATTGGTCGACACCACGCTGACACGACTCGGTCTGCCGGCCGACAAGCAGATGTCCGAGCTGTCCGGTGGCTGGCGCCGCCGCGTGCTGCTGGCCCAGGCGCTGGTGGCCGAACCCGATGTGCTGCTGCTGGATGAGCCGACCAACCACCTGGATATTCATACCATTGCATGGCTGGAGTCGGTACTGCTGGAGTTTCGTGGTGCGGTGCTTTTTATTACCCACGACCGTTCCTTCCTGCAGGCGCTGGCAACCCGAATTCTGGAGCTGGATCGCGGCCAGTTGATCGACTGGCAGGGCGACTACCGCAGCTTTCTTGAGCACAAGGAGCAGCAACTGGCTGCCGAAGCCACTGCCAATGCGCTGTTCGACAAGAAGCTGGCGCAGGAAGAAGCCTGGATTCGTCAGGGCATCAAGGCGCGCCGTACCCGTAACGAAGGGCGTGTGCGTGCGCTTAAAGCCATGCGTGAGGAGCGTGCCCAGCGGATTGAGCGCCAGGGCAAGGCGAGCTTCCAGCTGGAGACCGCAGAAGCCTCCGGCAAGCGCGTGATTGAGGCCGAGGCAGTCAACTTTGCCTGGCCGGACAAGGCGCCTCTGGTGCGTGACCTGACTCTAAACGTGATTCGCGGTGACCGGATCGGCCTGATCGGCAACAACGGCTCGGGCAAGAGTACGCTGCTCAAGTTGCTGCTCGGCCAGCTGCAGCCCACCAGCGGTCGTATTCATAGCGGCACGCGACTGGAAGTAGCCTATTTTGACCAGCTGCGCGATCAGCTGGATCCGGAAAAGACCGTAATCGACAACATCTCCGAGGGGCGCGACTTTATCGAGATCAATGGCGATCGCCGGCATATCATCAGCTACCTCGGTGATTTTCTGTTCTCGGCTGAGCGCGCGCGCACGCCGGTCAAGGCATTGTCTGGTGGTGAGCGTGCCCGTTTGCTGCTGGCGCGCCTGTTCAGCAAGCCTGCGAACATGCTGGTGCTCGACGAGCCGACCAACGATCTGGATGTGGAAACCCTGGAGCTGCTGGAAGATGTGCTGGCCGGCTTTGATGGCACGGTGCTGATTGTCAGCCACGACCGGGCGTTTCTGGATAACGTGGTCACCAGCAGCCTGGTGTTTGAGGGCAAGGGTCGTGTGCGCGAGTACGTTGGCGGATACGCCGACTGGCTGCGCCAGGGCGGTAGTGTTGATCAGTTGGCCGAGTGGGGAGAAAAGGCGCAAGCGCAGGCCGCAACCACTGCCGAGCCAGAGCCGGCACCCACACCCGCGGCGGCCGCTCCGGCAAGTAAGCCAAAGCTGAGCTACAAACTGCAGCGCGAGCTGGATGCGCTGCCGGCGTTGCTGGAAAAGCTGGAAGCCGAGCTTGAAGCACTGCAGGCTCAGGTCGGCGATCCTGCTTTTTATCAGCAACCCCACGACGTCACCGCCCCGGTGCTGGCTGCGGTAGATGCGAAGCAGGGCGAGCTGGACGCCGCTATGGAGCGCTGGGCGGAGCTGGAAGACCAGGCGGGCGGCTAGGCCAAGCTCTAGCTACAAGCGAGGGAAGGCTGTCTTCCGGGCTTCTCTTGCAGCTTGCGGCTTGCGGCTCCCGGAGGCGCGTTAGCCCTTCTTCCCCAGTCGCACCGCAATGACGTCACAGGGCGCGCCGTGCAGTACATCATTGGCAGTGGAGCCCAGCAGCAGGGCGAGGCCGTGGCGACCGTGGCTACCTACAACGATAAGGTCGCACGCCTGATCGGTGGCGACCCGGTGAATTTCCTGGCGTGGATGGCCGAAGGCGATCTGCAGTCGGTCGTCCGGCAACCCGTAGTCGGCGGCAAACAGCTGCATGCGCTCCTTGGCTTGCTCGAACTGTTGCTGCTGTAGCATGGACAAGTCCATGGGTACATCGCCGCCGTAAGCCATAGCTAAGGGTTCGACCACATGCAACAGCGACAGCTCTGCATTTAATGCATTGGCCAGCTGCATGGCATGGTCGGCAACCGCCCGACATTCTTCGATCAGGTCAACAGCCACCAGTACGTGTTTGTACAGCATAGGCACTTTCTCCTTTTTTGAGCGGATACTAGCAGGCCCCTTGGGCTGTGTGCAGTCATGGCAAGGAATCTGTTTCCAGCATACGCCGCTCCCAGCGACAGGCAACGTTTTGAGGCCGGCGAAGGCTCTGGCATGGCGACTGGCAAGCTGCATGGCGGCTGCTACAGTGGTTCGATGCTGTGCTGGCATAGCGATTTTGTATGCTGCTATTCCGTGCGAGAAATTAAAGGCAAATGTCTGTTTTTTAAAGGTTTTGATATTGATTGTAGAGGGGCGTAGGCTGGTTGCCGGCTGGGCCGCTGCGCGCCGGCAATTGACATCCGAGAGGAATTAAAAGAAGGTGTGCGCACCCGAATCAAACGGTCGTATGAATTTTTTGGTTCATCCCGTCCCGGATTATCGGGATCGTTCATGACACGGGTTTGGCCCTCGTCTGCACAGGCGGTCGGGTCAGCCGGTGTTTCTCATGTGCTTTTCATAGCGTGGAGATCAGTTGATGATTTACGAAGGTAAAGCCATCACGGTTCAAGGCCTTGAAGACGGCATCGTCGAGCTCAGATTTGATCTGCAGGGCGAGTCGGTCAACAAGTTCAACAGCGCCACTCTGTCCGAGCTCGATGCGGCAGTGCAGGCCATCCAGAACAACGCCGACGTCAAGGGCGTTGTTGTCACCAGCGGCAAGGACGTGTTCATCGTCGGTGCCGACATCACCGAATTCGTCAGCACCTTCAAGCTGCCTGAAGAAGATCTGGTTGCCGGCAACTTGTCCGCCAACAAGATCTTCAACGCGTTTGAAGACCTGAATGTCCCCACGGTCGCTGCCATCAACGGCATCGCGCTGGGCGGTGGTCTGGAAATGTGTCTGGCTGCCGACTTCCGTGTCATGGCCGCCAGCGCCAAGATCGGTCTGCCGGAAGTTAAACTGGGTATCTACCCGGGCTTCGGTGGCACTGTTCGCCTGCCGCGCATCATCGGTGTCGACAACGCCATTGAGTGGATCTGCGGTGGTTCCGAGCAGCGCGCTGACAAGGCACTGAAAGCCGGTGCTGTTGACGCTGTTGTTGCTGATGACAAGCTTAAAGCCGCTGCCATCGACGTGATCAAGCGTGCCATCGCTGGCGAGCTGGATTACAAGGCCAAGCGTCAGCCCAAGCTGGAAAAGATCAAGCTCAACACCATTGAGCAGATGATGGCGTTCGAAACCTCCAAAGGTTTCGTTGCAGGTCAGGCTGGCCCGAACTACCCGGCGCCGGTTGAAGCGATCAAGACCATTCAGAAAGCAGCCAACCATGGCCGTGAAAAAGCACTGGAAGTGGAAGCCGCTGGTTTTGCCAAGCTGGCCAAGACGTCTGTTGCTGCCAGCCTGGTAGGTCTGTTCCTGAACGATCAGGTGCTCAAGCACAAGGCCAAGAAGTACGACAAGCAGGCTGCTGACGTGAACTTGGCTGCCGTACTGGGCGCGGGCATCATGGGTGGCGGTATCGCCTACCAGTCTGCGGTCAAGGGCACCCCGATCCTGATGAAGGACATCCGCGAGGAAGGCATCCAGCTGGGTCTGGACGAAGCCTCCAAGCTGCTGGGCAAGCGCGTGGCCAAAGGCCGCATGAAGCCTGAGCAGATGGCCAAGGCGCTGAACGCCATCCGCCCGACCATGTCTTACGGCGACTTCAAGGAAGTTGACCTGGTGGTTGAAGCGGTTGTCGAGAACCCGAAGGTCAAGCACGCCGTGCTGGCTGAAGTAGAAGGTCAGGTGACTGAAGACACCATCATCACCTCCAACACCTCTACTATCTCCATCACCTACCTGGCTGAAGCGCTGAAGCGTCCGGAAAACTTCTGCGGCATGCACTTCTTCAACCCGGTTCACATGATGCCGCTGGTTGAGGTTATTCGTGGCGAGAAGTCCAGCGAGAAAGCTGTTGCCACCACCGTTGCCTACGCCAAGAAAATGGGTAAGACCCCGGTTGTCGTCAACGACTGCCCCGGCTTCCTGGTCAACCGCGTTCTGTTCCCGTACTTCGGCGGCTTCGCTCGTCTGATCGGTATGGGTGCTGACTTCCAGCGCGTTGACAAGATCATGGAAAAATTCGGCTGGCCGATGGGCCCGGCTTACCTGATGGACGTTGTCGGCATGGACACCGGTCATCACGGTCGTGACGTCATGGCCGAAGGTTACCCGGATCGCATGGCTGACAAGACCCGCACCGCTGTTGACGTCATGTACGACGCCGGCCGCCTGGGTCAGAAGACCGGTAGCGGTTTCTACGCCTACGAGATGGACAAGAAGGGCAAGCCGAAGAAGGTGGTCGACGCCAAGGCTTACGAACTGCTGAAAGAAGTGGTTCTGGAGCAGCGCGAGTTCACCGACGAAGAAATCATCGAAATCATGATGGTTCCGCTGTGCCTGGAGACCGTACGTTGCCTGGAAGACGGCGTCGTTGAGTCTGCTGCAGATGCCGATATGGGTCTGGTCTACGGTATCGGCTTCCCGCCCTTCCGTGGTGGCGCGCTGCGCTACATCGATACCCTGGGCGTGGCTGAATTTGTCGCCATCGCTGATAAATACGCCGAATTCGGCGCCATGTACGCACCGACTGAAAAGCTGCGTGAAATGGCGAAGAACGGTCAGAAATTCTTCGGTTAACCGCGGAACGTACAGAGCGAGAGTAAATCTATGAGCCTGAATCCGAGAGACGTCGTTATTGTCGACTTCGGCCGTACCCCGATGGGCCGTTCCAAGGGCGGCATGTACCGCAACGTGCGTGCTGAAACCCTGTCCGCCAACCTGATTACCGGCGTACTGGCACGTAACCCGAAGATCGATCCGGCAGAAGTTGAAGATGTAATCTGGGGCTGTGTAAATCAGACCCTGGAGCAGGGTTGGAACATCGCGCGCATGGCGTCGCTGATGACCCCGATCCCGCACACCAGTGCTGCGCAAACTGTAAGCCGTCTGTGTGGTTCTTCCATGAGCGCGCTGCACACCGCCGCGCAGGCGATCATGACCGGCAACGGTGATGTGTTCGTTGTAGGTGGCGTTGAGCACATGGGCCACGTGGGCATGATGCACGGTGTTGATCCGAACCCGGCCCTGTCGCTGTACGCTGCCAAGGCGTCCGGCATGATGGGTCTGACTGCTGAAATGCTGGGTAAGATGCATGGCATCACCCGCGAGCAGCAGGATGCCTTTGGTGAGCGTTCTCACCGTCTGGCCCACAAGGCCACCGTTGAGGGCAACTTCAAGGATGAGATCATCCCGATGGAAGGTCACGACGAGAACGGCTTCCTGAAGCTGTTCACCGAAGACGAGACCATCCGCCCGGAGACCACGCTGGAAAGCCTGGCTGCCCTGCGTCCGGCGTTTAACCCTAAAGGTGGTACCGTCACTGCGGGTACGTCCTCGCAGATCACTGACGGCGCTTCCTGCATGATCGTGATGTCTGCTGAGCGCGCTCAGGCCCTGGGTCTGGAGCCGCTGGCGGTTATCCGCTCCATGGCGGTTGCTGGTGTTGATCCGGCGATTATGGGTTATGGCCCTGTGCCGTCCACCAAGAAGGCTCTGCAGCGCGCTGGCCTGAGCATGGGCGATGTTGACTTCGTTGAGCTGAACGAAGCCTTCGCTGCCCAGGC
>DBHE01000271.1:0-680 GCA_002296055.1 Pseudomonadaceae bacterium UBA836 | reverse complement strand
TGTTGATCCGGCGATCATGGGTTATGGTCCGGTCCCGTCCACCAAGAAGGCGCTGCAGCGCGCGGGTCTGAGCATGAGCGATGTTGACTTCGTTGAGCTAAACGAAGCCTTCGCTGCCCAGGCTCTGCCGGTCCTGAAAGACCTGAAGCTGCTGGACCAGATGGACGAGAAGGTGAACCTGCACGGCGGCGCCATCGCCCTGGGTCACCCGTTTGGCTGCTCCGGTGCGCGTATCTCCGGCACCCTGCTGAACGTCATGAAACAGAACAACGGCACCATTGGTATTTCCACCATGTGCGTTGGCCTGGGTCAGGGCATCACCACGGTCTTTGAGCGCGTCTAACGGCTCTGGCTGGTGAATAAAGCCGAGGCCCTGTGCCTCGGCTTTTTTATTGCTTCAAGGAGGTTGTGTATGCGTCCAGGACGCTATCGGCACTATAAAGGAAAGGACTATCAGGTCATCGGTCTGGCGCGGCACTCCGAGACTGAGGAACCCTTGGTGGTCTACCGCACTCTGTATGGTGATTTCGATCTCTGGGTCAGGCCGCTGGCCATGTTCAACGAGCAGGTTGAGGTTGACGGGGAGCAATATCCACGCTTTACCTTTATCAGCGAAGACGTGTAGGCTCTGGCCCTCCAGCCTGTCCGGCAGTGTTCTGCCAGAAGGGGTTGAGTGTCAG
>DBHE01000149.1:7687-9308 GCA_002296055.1 Pseudomonadaceae bacterium UBA836 | reverse complement strand
GCGCCTGGTGGTGTATCCTGCCCCATTCCTTTTTCCTCCGTACGAGTCACCAGACCCACGCCATGCAAGAACAGTATTCACCGAGTGAGATAGAAGCCGCCGCCCAGGCTGACTGGGATAACGCCGAGGCCTTCAAGGTCAGCGAAACCCCTGATCAGGACACCTACTACTGCCTGTCGATGTTTCCGTACCCAAGCGGCAAGCTACACATGGGGCATGTGCGCAACTACACCATCGGTGACGTGATCGCCCGCTACCAGCGGATGCAGGGCAAGAATGTGCTGCAGCCCATGGGCTGGGACGCGTTCGGCATGCCGGCAGAAAACGCCGCCATGAACAACAAGGTAGCCCCGGCTGCCTGGACCTACTCCAACATCGATTACATGCGCACCCAGCTGAAAAGCCTGGGGCTGGCCATCGACTGGACCCGCGAAATCGCCACCTGCAAACCCGACTACTACCGCTGGGAGCAGTGGCTGTTCACCCGCCTGTTCGAGAAAGGCATCATCTACCGCAAGAACGGCACCGTGAACTGGGACCCGGTCGACCAGACCGTACTGGCCAACGAACAGGTGATCGACGGCAAGGGCTGGCGCAGCGGCGCAGTCATCGAGAAGCGCGAGATCCCGATGTACTACTTCGCGATCACCAACTATGCCGACGAGCTGCTCAGCTCACTGGATGAGCTGACTGGCTGGCCCGAGCAGGTCAAGACCATGCAGCGCAACTGGATCGGCAAGTCCACCGGGATGGAAGTCCAGTTCCCGTATGACACCGCCAGCATCGGCCACGACGGCACCCTCAAGGTGTTCACCACCCGCCCCGACACCCTGATGGGCGCAACCTACGTTGCCGTCGCCGCCGAGCACCCGCTGGCCACCCAGGCCGCCGAAGGCAACGCCGAGCTGCAAGCCTTTATCGATGAGTGCAAGCGCGGCGGCGTGGCCGAGGCGGATATTGCCACCCAGGAAAAGAAAGGCCTGCCGACCCCGCTGTACGTGTTGCATCCGCTGACCGGCGAGAAGCTGCCCGTGTGGGTCGCCAACTACGTACTGATGGGCTACGGCGAAGGCGCAGTGATGGCCGTGCCGGCGCACGATGAGCGCGACTTTGCCTTTGCCAGCAAGTACAGCCTGCCGATCAAGCCGGTTATCCGTACCTCCGCCGGTGACGAAACTCCCGCGCCGTGGCAAGACGCCTACGGCGAGAAAGGCGAGTTGATCAACTCCGAAGAATTCGACGGCCTGGACTACGACAGCGCCTTCACCGCTATCGGTGAAGTGCTGAAGCAAAAAGGCCTGGGCGAGCCGCGCACCCAGTTCCGCCTGCGCGACTGGGGCATCAGCCGTCAGCGTTACTGGGGCTGCCCGATCCCGATCATCCACTGCGACAGCTGCGGCGACGTACCAGTACCGGACGACCAGTTGCCCGTGGTATTGCCGGAAGACGTGATCCCCGATGGTGCCGGCAGCCCGCTGGCAAAGATGCCCGAATTCTACGAATGCACCTGTCCGAAATGCGGCGCCGCTGCCAAGCGCGAAACCGACACCATGGACACCTTCGTCGAGAGCTCCTGGTACTACGCGCGCTACGCCAGCCCGCAGTACGATCAGGGCATGGT
>DBHE01000149.1:0-7287 GCA_002296055.1 Pseudomonadaceae bacterium UBA836 | reverse complement strand
ATCCTGCACCTGCTCTACGCCCGCTTCTTCCACAAGCTGATGCGCGACGAGGGCCTGGTCAACAGCAACGAGCCGTTCAAGAACCTGCTGACCCAGGGCATGGTTCTGGCCGACACCTACTTCCGCCTGGAAGAAAACGGCTCCAAGACCTGGTTCAACCCGGCTGACGTTGATATCGAGCGCGACGGCAAGGGCAAAATCATCGCCGCCACCCTGCGCAGCGATGGCCAGCCGGTCGAGATCGGCGGCACCGAGAAGATGTCCAAGTCGAAGAACAACGGCGTTGACCCGCAGGCCATGATCGACCAGTACGGCGCCGACACCTGCCGCCTGTTCATGATGTTCGCCTCGCCGCCAGACATGAGCCTGGAATGGTCCGACTCCGGTGTTGAAGGCGCCCAGCGCTTCCTGCGCCGCGTCTGGCGCCTGAGCCAGCAGCATCACGCCAAGGGCCCGGCAGCAAAAGCTGACCTCAGCAACCTGAGCGACGACCAGAAGGCCGTACGCCGCGCCATTCATCTGGCCATCAAGCAGGCCAGCCAGGATATTGGCCAGCACCATAAATTCAACACCGCCATTGCCGCCGTCATGACCCTGATGAACGTACTGGAAAAGGCCCCGCAGGACGCCGAGCAGGACCGCGCGCTGCTGCACGAAGGCCTTGAGACTGTCGCCCTGGTACTGGCGCCGATTGCCCCGCACATCAGCCACAGCCTCTGGCAGTCACTGGGTCACAGCGATGCGATCATTGATGCACGCTGGCCGCAGGTTGACGAAAGCGCCCTGGTTCAGGACAGCCTGCAACTGGTGATTCAGGTTAACGGCAAGCTGCGCGGTCATATTGAAGTCGCCGCCGACGCCAGCCGCGAGCTGATCGAAGCGACTGCCCGGGATAACGAGAATGTGCTGCGCTTTACCGAAGGACTGACGATCCGCAAGGTCATCGTCGTCCCCGGCAAGCTGGTCAACATTGTCGCCAACTGATTTTGCAACGGAGAGCCAAGATGTCACTGTCCACACCCCGCCTGCTGCTCAGCTGCGCCGTGCTCGGCGCTACCCTGCTCGCCTCCGGCTGCGGCTTTCACCTGCGCGGCACTGGTGTCGATAACGTTGAGCTGAACCAGCTCGACGTTACCGCCCACAACCGCTATGGGCCAACCTACCAGCAGGTGCTGCAGGCACTGGAAATCGACGGCGTTGACGTCACCCCGAGCGCGCCCTACACGCTGCAGCTGCTGGAAGAAAACCAGAGCAGTCGAGCGGTCAGCTACACCAGCAGCTCGACCCCGGCGGAATACCAGTTGAGCAGCAGTCTGACCTACCAGATTGCCGATCGCCAGGGCCGCGCCTTGATTGGTCCCGAAACCATCGACACGCAGCGTACCTATGTCAACGACAAGGACAACATCATCGGCACCACCGAAGAGGAAGAGCTGCTGCGCCGCGAGATGCGTCAGGACCTGACCCGTCAGCTGCTCTTTCGCCTCTCCAGTCTGACCGAGAGCGAGCTGTCCAGCCGCGAATCGCGTCTGGACCAGCAGCAGGGCAACTAAGCAACGCATGAAGCTCAATGCGCCCCAGCTGGGTAAACAGCTCAAGGACGAGCTGGCGCCGATCTATGTGGTAAGTGGCGATGACCCACTGCTATGCGGCGAAGCCTGCGACCTGATCCGCCAGGCCTGCCGCGCTGCCGGCAGTGAAGAACGCCAGGTCTTTGATGTAGACCGCAGTTTCGACTGGGCGCAACTCTACGAAGCCAGCCACAGCCTGTCGCTGTTTGCCCAGAAGCGACTGTTGGAATTACGCCTGCCCTCAGGTAAGCCGGGCGACGCCGGCGCCAAGGCGCTGCTCGCTTATCTTGAGCAGCCCGCCGAAGACACCACCCTGCTGATCAGCCTGCCCAAGCTGGACGGCAGCACCCAGCGCAGCAAATGGGCCAAAGGGCTGATCGAGCACGCTGATAGCCGCTTTGTGCAGATTTGGCCGATAGAACCACAGCAACTACCCACCTGGATTCGCGACCGCCTGGCGCAGGCCGGCCTGCAAGCGAGCCCCGAGGCTGTCGAACTGCTCAGCGCCCGGGTGGAAGGCAACCTGCTGGCCGCCGCGCAGGAAATTGAAAAGCTCAAGCTCTACTGCCCCCAAGGCCAGCTGACGCTGGAGACTGTGCAGCAAGTCGTAGCCGATAGTGCCCGCTTCGATATTTTCCACCTTAGCGATGCCATGCTGCAGGGCCAACCGCAGCATGCATTGCGCATGCTGCACGGCCTGCGTGGCGAAGGCGTTGAAGCCCCCGTGGTGCTCTGGGCAGTCAGCCGCGAATTGCGCTCGCTCACGGACATGGCCCAGCAGCAGGCTCGCGGCATACCGCTGGACAAGGTGTTTTCCAGCCAGCGCCCACCGGTCTGGGATAAGCGCAAACCGCTGCTGCGCGGTGCCCTGCAACGTCATCCGGCCGACGCATGGGAACGCTGGCTGAACGCCGCGCAAAACGTAGATGAGCAAATCAAGGGACAGGCGCCAGGCTCACCCTGGGATGGCCTGGCGCGCATTCTGGTAGAAGCGGCCGGCGCACGCCTGCCGCTTTAGCGCAGCAGCAGTAACGGACAGTCGGTGCGCTGCAGCATGGCCGTGGTGGTGCTACCGACCAGAAAACGCCGAATCCGTGAGTGGCCGTAAGCGCCCATCACGATCAGATCCATCTGCTGTTCGCGGCGATAGCCAAGCAGCACGTCTTCTACCTCGCCGGCGCGAATCGCAGCACTGGCTTCGAACCCAGCCTCATGCAGCTGCCGGCACGCGGCCTCGATTGCCTCACGAGAATCAGCCGTGTCAGCGCCGACCATCAGCAGATGAATCGACAACCCACGCAGCAGCGGACTCTGCAACAGCAGGTCTAACCCCTTGCGGACACTCGGGCTGTTATCGAAGGCGACCAGCACGCGCTGCGGGGCGCGATAGGTACCTGTGGTCACCAGCACCGGGCGATGCAAGGTGCGAATCACGCTCTCCAACTGGCTGCCAACCTGGCTTGACGCGTTGCTGCAGGCCTCGCCCTGACGCCCCATCACCAGCAGCCGCACCTCTGACTCCAGCTCCTGCAGGGTGTCTACCAGCCGGCCGTGACGCTGGCGCAGCAAGGGTTCGGCAACGCCATCGGCGCGCGCCCGCTCACAGGCGGCATCAAGCATCAGCTTGCCCTGCTCACGCAGCAGCCGGGCGCGCCGCTCATCCAGCTCGGCCAGCTCGTTGAGTAACAGCTCCCGACTGCCCAGCCCAATACTGCCTGACAAATCTGCCGGGGCCGATTCCGGCACTGGCTCCAGCACGTGCAAGAGCGTCAAGGGGGCCGTCAGCCGAAGGCTGGCCCAGGCCGCATAATCGCAGACCGCCTCGCTGGCAGCCGAGCCGTCGATACAAGCCAATACCCGTGATTCGTTCATGAATCCTCCCAGCCTCAATGACCACCGAGGTGGTCAACCGCCTCCGGCTTATCGTGTACGCCAAAGCGGTCAACGATGGTGGCGCTCGCCTCATTCAGACCAATCACTTCTACCGCAGTGCCTTCCCGGCGGAACTTGATCACGACCTTATCCAACGCGCCCACCGCAGTGATATCCCAGAAATGGGCACGATGCAGGTCAATGACCACCCTATCAAGCGCTTCCTTGAAGTCAAAGCCTGCGGCGAATTTGTCGGAGGAGCTGAAAAACACCTGACCAACCACCTGATAGCGGCGCTCATTGCCATCGGCGCTCAACTCGCTACCGATATGCAGGTAATGGCCAATCTTGTTGGCGAAAAACAGCGCTGCCAGCAGCACACCAACAAACACACCGTAAGCCAGGTTGTGGGTAGCCACGACGACCGCAACCGTAGCCAGCATAACCACATTGGTCGAGAGCGGGTGATGACGCAGATTGCGAATTGAATCCCAGCTGAAGGTGCCGATCGACACCATGATCATCACTGCGACCAGTGCCGCCATCGGGATCTGCCCGACCCAATCACTGGCAAAGACCACCAGGATCAGCAACACCACGCCGGCAACAAAACAGGACAACCGTGTGCGGCCGCCGGACTTCACGTTGATCACCGATTGTCCGATCATCGCGCAACCGGCCATACCACCCAAAAGACCAGACGCGATATTGGCCACGCCCTGCCCTTTGCACTCACGATTCTTGTTGCTCGGGGTGTCGGTCAGATCATCCACAATGGTTGCCGTCATCAGCGACTCCAGCAACCCCACCACCGCCATCGCCGCCGAATACGGCAAGATGATCAACAGCGTATCCAGATTCAGTGGCACATCCGGCCAGAGGAACACAGGCAGCGTATCAGGCAGCTCACCCATGTCCGCCACAGTGCGAATATCCAGGCCCAGGTAAACCGCCACGGCGGTCAGCAGCAGAATGCACACCAGCGGCGATGGAATCACCTTGCCGATACGCGGCAACAGCGGGAACAGGTAAATGATCCCCAGGCCTGCCGCAGTCATGGCATAGACGTGCCAGGTGACATTGGTCAGCTCCGGCAGCTGCGCCATGAAAATCAGAATCGCCAACGCATTCACAAAGCCGGTCACCACCGAGCGCGAGACAAAGCGCATCAGCGACCCCAATCGCAGGTAGCCAGCGGCAATCTGCAGCACCCCACACAACAAGGAAGCGGCCAACAGGTATTGCAGCCCATGCTCACGCACCAGCGTCACCATCAGCAGCGCCATGGCGCCGGTAGCCGCCGAGATCATCCCTGGTCGCCCGCCGGTAAAGGCAATCACCACGGCGATACAGAAGGAGGCATACAGCCCGACCTTGGGATCAACGCCGGCGATGATGGAAAAGGCGATGGCTTCGGGGATCAGCGCCAGCGCCACCACCAGCCCGGACAAGAGATCGCCGCGCACATTGGATAGCCACTCGCGGCGTAACCTGTCTGTCAGAGTCATCAGATTGCAAACCTGTTCAATACCAGTAAGAAGGGACACCAGTCGCGCCAGCTCAGCCGTTACCAGCGCAGACCGGACAGCTGGCCGCGTCAGGACGCAGGTGCACAGATGCCGGACCGCACCTCTGCAGCAGGGCGAGCCATATGACGAACCGGGAAAGGCGCGAACTCTAGCATACTTGCCACAAGGCGGCCATTTGCCGCCCTTGCCGGATACGCCCTCAGCTGTCATTGTCGACAGGGGCTGGATAACGCTGCGGGCACCCGCTTGCCGGAACCTTTTGCACCGCAGTAGTCTCCAAAAGCCCAGGCAGACGCATTGCGCTGCCCTGCCGATACCACCGCTCACCTATCAGGGAATACGCCACTTCATGCCCGCTCGCCGCACGCGCCTGCAACTGCTCACCTCACTCAGCCTGCTATGCCTTGGCGCTTGCGCCGAGACGCCCAGCGTTGCCCAGAACCTAACACCAGCAGTGGTAGCGCCAACCGCGCCGGCAACAGCGAGCATCGAGACGCCACAACAACCCCAGACGTTCAGCGCCTGGCAGGCTGACTTTCGTCGCGAGGCTCTGAGCAAAGGCATTGAAGCAGATCTGTTTGATCGCGCCTTCAGCGGCGTCACACCCGACCCCGACGTGATCCGGGCCGACCGCAGCCAACCCGAGTTCTCACGCCCCATCTGGGCCTATCTGGACGGCGCACTGTCCAATTTGCGGGTCGCTGGTGGTCAGCGCCGGCTACGTGACGAAGCGACCACCTTCGACGCCATCGAACAGCGCTACGGCGTTGATCGCCATATCCTCACCGCTATCTGGGGCCTGGAGAGCAACTTTGGCCAGAACATGGGCAGTCGTGAAGTCATCCGCTCCCTCGCCACCCTCGCCCACGAAGGACGTCGCCCGGCTTTCGCCCATGACCAGCTGCTGGCAGCGCTGGACATCCTGCAACACCGGGACATTGAGCCCAGTGGCATGCTCGGCTCCTGGGCCGGCGCCATGGGGCAAACGCAGTTCATCCCCACTACCTACAACCAGTATGCGGTGGACTTTGACGGTAACGGGCGCCGGGATATCTGGAACTCGTCCGCTGACGCCCTGGCGTCTGCGGCCCACTATTTGAAAGCATCAGGCTGGCAAAGCGGCCAACGCTGGGGCCAGGAAGTCCGTCTGGGCGCCGACTTTGATTACGCGCTGGCCGACCCCAGCGTGAAAAAGTCGGTCAGCGAATGGCAGGCACTCGGGGTCAGACCCGCCGTGGCAGACAGCTTTGCCGCTGAGCTGACGGACAAGCAGGCGTCCATCCTGCTGCCTGCTGGATACCGCGGCCCAGCGTTCCTGCTGCTGCACAACTTCAGCACCATCATGCGCTACAACAACTCCACCAGTTACGCCTTGGCAATCGGCCTGCTGTCCGACCGTTTCCAGGGCAACGGCCAGATCCAGGGCCAGTGGCCCACCGAGGACCGACCGCTGTCGCGCAGCGAACGGCTGGAGTTGCAGCGCCTGTTGACCGAGCGCGGCCTTGAGCCAGGCGGCATCGACGGCATCATCGGTGCCAACACGCGAAACGCTATTCGGCGCTTCCAGCAACAGCAAGGCGTTCCGGCCGACGGCTATGCATCCGCAGCCCTGCTGGAGCAGCTACGCGCACGCTAGCGCTGGTCCCCTAGGGCAGCGGGCTGTGGTAAACTTCGAGGCGGCCAAAAGCCGCCCGTGCCGACTGGCACCCCGTGGAGCCCTACCAGGAGTCCTGCCCCCCATGTCCGACAGTTCGCAGAAGTCTGTTGCCAGCGGCGAGAAGTTCCGTAACGCCCAAGGCATTGCCGCCATCAAGGACGGCCAGAAGCGCCGTAACAACGCCGAGCCCCAGGTATTCAGCCCCAAACCCAAGTGGCTGCGCGTCAAGGCACCCGGCGGAGATCGCTTTGAAGCGGTCAAGCGCAACGTCAGCGAACACCGTCTGAGCACCGTCTGCCAGGAATCCCATTGCCCCAACATGGGCGAGTGCTGGTCCAACGGCACCGCCACCATCATGCTGATGGGCTCGGTCTGTACCCGCGCCTGCCGCTTCTGCGCGGTGGATACCGGCAACCCGAACGGCTGGCTGGACAAGGAAGAGCCGGAAAACACCGCAAAATCGGTCGAGCTGATGGCCCTGCGCTACATCGTGCTCACCTCGGTTGACCGTGATGACCTGGATGATGGTGGTGCGGCGCACTACGCAGCCTGCGTCCGCGCGATCAAGGCGCGTACTCCGCAGGTGGTGGTAGAAGCGCTGACCCCTGATTTTGACGGTGAACTGAGCGCCATCGAGGCGGTAGTCGATTCCGGCCTT
>DBHE01000001.1 GCA_002296055.1 Pseudomonadaceae bacterium UBA836 | reverse complement strand
CCGCTGGCGCAGCGAGCGCAGCCCGTTCCGCCCGTCCGGCCTGATGGACTGGGAGGCGCTGACCGAGCTGCAGCAACGCCTGCTGGACCAGACCGCCGTGGTCATCGTCTCGCCCGCGCCGATGTTTGGCGTCAAACTCATTGAAGGCATCCAGAAGCTGTTCTCGCTCGCCGGCCACCCACTGGTGGTCGACGCCGAGAACTGGATGGCTCATCGCGGCGCCGCCAAGGTGCTGCTCAATATCTTTCGTCACGGCCGCACACCAGGTAACTACGTCATCCTCTCCGGCGACGTGCACTACTCCTTCGTTTACGACATCGCCATCCGTCATCGCGAGCACGGCCCCCAGCTGTGGCAGATCACCAGCAGCGGCCTGAAAAATGCCTTCCCGCCGCGCCTGCTGGACTGGTTTGACCGCCTCAACCGCTGGCTCTACGCCCCAGCCTCTCCCCTCAACTGGCTGACCAAACGCCGCCGCATGCGCGTCAGCCCCCGCGACCCCGACCGCGCCAGCGCCGGCGAGCGCCTATGGAACGGCAGCGGCGTCGGCCTGGTCGAGCTGGATGAGCAGGGCCGGCCAGAGAACGTGAAGCAACTGGACGCGCGTGGTTTTGATATCGGATTCCCGGAGCGGGACGAAGAGTAGGCCGCTTGCTATGCTGAGCCGGTCACAGGAGGACACCGCATGCACCGCTTACTGCTTGTCTTGACCAGTCTGCTATCGCCCCTGGCCGGCGCCGCCCCCGATCCGCAGCTGACAGCGGCCCTCACCAACCTGCTTGGCGCTGAGCCACCTGCCTACCAAAGTGCCCTGCGCGACCTCAACGCCGACGGCATCGACGATGCTCTCATTTACGCCCTCGGCCCGGACTGGTGCGGCTCCGCCGGCTGCACCCTGTTTGTGCTGCAAGGCAGCGCCGACGGGTTTAACCTGCTGTCAAAAACCACCATCGTGCAGTTGCCGCTGCGCGTTTCCTCGCAACAGACCCACGGCTGGCATGACCTGATCGTATACGCCAAGGGCGAAGGCGACGTGGTGCTCCGCGCAACCGAAGCCGGCTATCCGCTCAACCCCTCGCTGCAGCCCAAGGCCGTTGACGCCGACCTGCAAGATAGTCAGCTGCTGCTGGACTACCAGCGCGAACCCTAGGCAGGTGCCCCACCCCAACATTATTCGCGCAGGCGACTATCCGGCGAGGCAAACTCACTGAGCACCCAACTGCGCGGCTATAACGAGGGGAGATAGGTTGCCACTAGACGGAGGGCGTGCAAGCTTCCGGCCATGGACAGTACACAGCTAGCCCGCGCGCTGAGGAGCTGACTGCCTCACCCCAACGCCCGCACCAGCATCGAGACCAGCTCGGTCTGCTTGCGGTAGCCGTTTTTGCCGAGCAGGTTCTTGATGTGCTGACGGGCGGTGTGCACGGAGATATGACGGCGCTCGGCGATATCGCTGGCGCTCAGGCCCTGGATCAGGTCGCCGGCGATGCCAGCCTCAGCCGGAGTGCAGTCGAACAGGCTTTGCAGGCGGGCCAGATCGGGGGCTTGCTGATCGGTAAAACTGAACAGCTCGCAGAGTACGCCATTGTTCTCCGCGCGCTCGGCCACCAACGGGGTCAGGCACAGGGCAAGGCGCTCGGCAGCGGCTTGGATAAACAGCGTGCGGGTTTCCAGCTTGCCCTGATGCGAGTGCACGATGCTGGTGCTGATCGCATTAGCCACCTTGCGGCTCAACTGCGCTTCGCGGCAGTGCAGGCGGTGGTCATCCGCGATGTAGAGTGCGCCGCTGCGCGCCAGCAAATCACGCGCGGCGTCATTGGCCTGGGCAACGTTGCCTAGGGCATTGAACACCACCAGCGGCTTTTTCACATGGTTGAGGGCCAGGGCCAGGTTTTCATTGTCGTTACTCGATTGATACAGCTTCAGGTGCAGGGCAACGGCATTCTCAATGTGCGGCGCCAGCAGGTTCATCTGCAACAGCTCCGCCTCGGTGTAGGGCCCGAAGTCCCTGTGCCGATTGGCGACAAAGACCACGCTGCTGCTGGCGTCGCGACAAATCAGCATGCCCGCGCTGTCGCCCATGCCCACGCTCTCTGCCCAGGCCCTGCTCTCCGGCGCCAGCAAGTCAAGAATGCTGCCCTCGTTGCGGCCACGCATAAAGGAGTCGAACTGACGCGGCGGCAAACTCTGATAGCGAATAAGAGCCTCGTCGCGCTCGGGCAGGTCGCTGTTCATGTACCACTCTTCAAAGCCATCGGGATAGCCGAAGGTCCAGCCGTAGATCAGTCGTTGGGACTGCTGCGAGACACCCAGAATACCGCCCTGCAACGCCTTGAACTGTTGCTGAAAGGCGTGAAAAAAAGGCGCGAAGCCAGCGC
Organism: Pseudomonadaceae bacterium UBA836; assembly: GCA_002296055.1. Taxonomy (GTDB): domain Bacteria; phylum Pseudomonadota; class Gammaproteobacteria; order Pseudomonadales; family Pseudomonadaceae; genus Halopseudomonas. The sequence goes on along the minus strand of DBHE01000001.1, from coordinate 4,192 downwards.
TGTCCTGCAGGCAGCGATACAGCGTGCTGACCAGATTGTTGTAAGCCTCCAGCGCTTGGGCGCTCAAGACTGGTGCGGTTTGGGCGGGTTGCTGACTCGCCATACAGGGTTCCTTTTCCTACTTCGGGCAGTGGCCCAGCGACGCAGCCATTATTCACTGTGCGGCGGCGGCTTACCATCAACTCAGCCGCGGGACGGTTGACCGGCCAGCATCGCTGGCACTCATAATGGCGCTTGTTTATGACTAACGCTGGAGCCAGACCATGTTCATCGCAATGAACCGCTTTAAGATCAAGCCAGGCCACGAGCAGGACTTTATCGACATCTGGAAGAACCGCGACAGCCTGCTGGCCAGTGTGCCGGGCTTCAAGAACTTCAATCTGCTGCAGGGCCCGAGCACCGAGGAGTACACCCTGTTTGCCTCCCACGCGACCTGGGAGTCGCGTAGCGCCTTTGAGGACTGGACGCGCTCCGAGGCCTTCCGTGCCGCCCACGCCAATGCCGGCAGCCGCCGCGAAATCTACCTGGGTCCGCCGCAGCTGGAGTGTTTTGAGGTCGCGCTCTAAGCACCAGGGACCGCCGCCGGGCTGGCGCCAGCGCATTGCTCGCCAGCCCATAACACGCAGCACAGCCCTGCCCAGTTCTACTTGTTTGCCTCTGCTTTTCTGATTGGCGCAGCCCTAGCCTCACCAGGCGCCGGAGGGTTAACGCACGCGGTCCAGACTCTGCACCGTCAAATCCAGCGCCTTATACATATCCAGCCGCGCAGAATGTCCGACGTCCGGGTTGTTCAGGTCGTTAGCGCGCTCAGAGGGCAGAATCGGCGCAGTCAGATCGTCGCCTTCGGTGGGCTCAAAATCGTATTCCTCACCAATGGTCATCGCGCTGCGACGCAGCAGCATGCGCAGCTGGTCCGGCTCCAGCTCCGGGTTGATCGACAGCATGGCGGCCAGCAAGCCGGCGACCAGCGGCGTGGCGTAGGAGGTGCCGCAATGCACGTCGCCCTCTTCGTTAGCCTTGGTCGTTGAGGAACGCACGCAGGCCGCGGCAGTGATATCCACGCGCATGTCGATATTCGAGGCCTTGCGCTTGACGGCGTACTGCGCGTCGTCGACCGGCACGTCTTTCTCACTGCGCTGATGACCACCCACCACAAACAGCTGATCGGTGACAAAGGAGGACGGTAGCCGATATTCATCACGGCCAGAGAATGAAGAGCCGTTGCCCGCAGAATTGACCACCACCACATTCGGATGCTCTTCACGCAGCCAGAGGAAGAACTCCTCCAGCAACTCTTCATAGCCACTCATGGCAATGCCCGAGCGCACCAGCGAGTCGATAGGATCGCCGTTGACATCGATCGCGCCAACGCGGTGAATACCCCAACTCCAGTTCAGTACACGAACGCCGTCCTCCACCATATTCACCGAGGCCGCGATATTGGCCGTAATACCGGCGTCGGAATCGCGCCCGACTATCACATCAAAGCCGGGGCCAACATCATCAAGGCCGCGCAAAAAGCCGCTATTGCCGCCCTCGTCCCAGGCTGCCGCGAATATGCCGCTGACGGTGCTGCCATGACCATCTGGCTTATCAGCATCACGCGCGTACAGGCACAGGCGCTGGCTGTCGGTGCGGCAGTCACCGCCGCTGTAATCGCTGAAATCCGGGGCATCAAAATCCACGTCACGCTCGATCACGCCGATACGTATAGGATGCGTCTCCACCCCGCCGCGCTCGCGCTGCAGGCGGCGTTGGTAAAAATTCACCGCATCCAGAAAACGGTTGGAGGCCCACTCCTCATTGTCGGCAGGTGGTGCGCTGCCGGTATCCGCTTCAATGCCGTCTTCGGCGCCCGACTCCTCGATGACCACGGCGTCCACACTCACCTCGCCGCCCAGACGCAATACCGTTGCATCGCGCTCATCCAGGTTTTTTGCGGCCAAGCGCAACTGGTAGGTGTTGAGCGGCGGAATCATGCCGACCACCCTGGCATCGTACTTTTCTGCCAGCCGCTTGGCCTCTTCCAGCCCGTCGTACTCTTCCTCAATGACCACGCTGACCAGGTCAACATAGGAGGTGAGCCCGTCCATATTCTCTGCCACCTCATCACGCGTCGCCGCAACCACATGGCTGGTGCCGAGCGACAGCCAGACCGGATTGCTCTGCTGGCCCTGTTGCTCAAGCACCAGCGGCCCGCTGCGCTTGCCGTCGATATCCAGGCGCAGCTGCACCATTTCACCGTCGCGGTCGGCCTGCTGCAGGGCCAGCCGCTCACCATTTAGCCGCGTCTGCCATTGGCCGGACTGCAGGCCTTTTACCCGCAAGCAGAATGTCTGCGTTTGCGTCTGCAGCAAATCACCGCAGCGCTGCAACTGTTGGATGCGAATCGGTTCCACCGCTGCAGCGGTTACGGGTAGCGCCAATAACAGCAGCGCAGCCCAGAGCCTGCGCGTGTAGGTAAAAGTACAGATCATTCCTTGCTCCGCCAGCACCGGCGACGGCAGGCCGCCGAGCGTTGTCATGCGTGTTGATATTCTTCCGACTCGCAAATGGCAGAATGTTTCAACCCGCGGGCTCGTTGGTGGGGTACGCGATGTGCTGCGGCAGAGCGAGGCTCTGGTCGGCCGGCCTCCATACATAGGTTCGGCAACTAGCGTGCCCGGCGCTACGGCCACTTGAGGCGGATACGCACGCCCCGACGCAAGCCTGGGGCTCCCGCCCATAACCCCCATGAATAGCGGCCCAAAGTGGGTTTGCCGAGTTTCGCCGGACCTGCCTAAACTCGTGGATTCAGCGTTTACCACCAGCAGGGACACCACTCATGAGCTTCGATACTCCTCTCTACCTCTGCGGCCCGCTGCGCGAGCCGAAACAGATGCTGGCCGATCAGCAGTACAGCGGCCACACGTCCATTCACGACGACAGCATGGCCGAGAAGCTGGGCTTTCGTGCCGGCCCAATCGAAGGTCCGACCCACTTCAGCCAGTTCGCACCGCTGCTGGTCGAGATTTGGGGCCAGGCCTGGTTTGAGCGCGGCTGCTTCTCGTCGCATTTCCAGAACATGGTGGTTGAGGGCGAGCAGGTACGCGCCTTTGTCGAGCGTCCGGCCCCCGGCCAGACCCGCGTGCGCTGCTGGGCCGAGAAGGCCGATGGCACACCGGTGCTGGAAGCCAGCGCCAGCCTGGGCGCAGCGCCCGGTGAGAGCCTGCTGTACGAGCGCATGGCCAAGCTGCGGGCGCCGGAGAAGCTGGTCATCCTCTCGGACTTGCAGGTCGGCATGAAAGGCGCCGCCGAAGAAAAGGTGCGCATGGACCCGGATCAGCACATGGGTGACCTGTACCCCTTCTCGCTCAATCAGAAGCTGGCCGGCATCACCGAGAACAGTGACTGGTACTCCGATCCGGCAAGCTCCCCCTGGGGCCGAGCAATCATCCCGACCGAGATGGTCAGCGTACTGGCCGAATACACCAGCAAAGAGGCCGAGTTTCCGGTCAAGCAGCCCGTCATCGGCCTGTTCGCAGACCAGGAAATCCGCATGATCGACGGCCCGCTGCTGGTCGGCGAAGACTACCTGATTCGCCGTGAAGTCGTTGCCCTGTCCGAGAGCAAACGCACCGAGTCCTACTGGGTGCTGTCACGTATTTATGACGCCAGCGGCGAGGTACTCAAGGCTGAGATGCTGCTCAACCACGCCACACTCAAGCACTCCTACGCCAACTACGAGGCAGAAGCGGCCGCCCTCTGAGGCAGATCGTCGCCGGGTATTGCGCGTGTACCGAAGGCGGTGGGACTATCCATGTTCCACCGCCCCAAGGACCGCCACATGCCCACTGCCTCTACCAGTCGTGCCCTGGCCATCGCCGGCACACTGATGCTCGTCAGCCTGCCAGCCCACGCCTTGCGCTGCGGTACCGATATTGTCGATGAGGATGACCTGATGTTCGAGGTTGAACAGGCCTGCGGTCCGCCGCTATCGCGCCAGGTCATCGGCTACGTAGACAGCCTGGTCTACGGCGACCGCATTCGCGTCATGAACATTGAAGAGTGGATCTACAAGATCAACCGTAATCACTACAGTCTGGAATTCGAGGGCAACCGCTTGCAGCGCATCACCCGCATTCGCTGAGCAGTGAACTCAATAACAACAAGCGCACTCCACAAGAGACACGCGCAATAACAGGCGAGGATA
>DBHE01000157.1:3666-4578 GCA_002296055.1 Pseudomonadaceae bacterium UBA836 | reverse complement strand
GGCCTTGCTCGACCTGGAGAAAAGTCGCCGTCGCCTGCTGCGCGGGCGTGCGGTCAAGCACGATCTCGATCAGTTGCGCCGCCGCCGCGAGGGCATGCCGGAGAGCGACTGGCAGTACCTGCTGGTCTGCTACCACAGCCTCGCTGACGGCAACGGAGGCAGCCGCCATGCGGCATGATTCGCTATCACGCGGGCAGGATGCGCTGTCGCTGAAAAGCAGAGGCGGCGTGGTGCGTGTATTCAAGGCCGCAGGCTACTCACTTGCCGGTCTACGCGCCGCCTTTACTCATGAGGCGGCGTTTCGTCAGCTGCTGCTGCTGGCGGCGGCGCTGATCCCACTGGCGTTCTGGCTACCGGTCACGGGCGTCGAGCGCGCGCTGATGGTTGGCGTGGTGCTGCTGGCGCTGATCGTCGAGCTGATCAACTCGGCGATTGAGGCCGTGGTTGACCGTATTTCCCTGGAGCTGCACCCGCTGTCCAAACGCGCCAAGGATCTGGGCAGTGCCGCGCAGATGCTCGCGTTGCTGCTGATCACCAGTGTCTGGAGCCTGATTTTGTTCTCGCCCGCCTGAGCGGGCCCGCCTGTGGAAGCTGTTTGATGACCCTGTCTACTACCTCGGCCGCCCGGCCGTTGGTTGGCCTGCGTGGCCAGCTGTTGTTCATTCTCGGCTCGCTCGGCGCGCTGACCCTGATGCTGACGTTGTTGCGCTGCGCGTTGCTGGCTTGGAACTGGGAGCTGGCCGCCGAGGTCAGCCGTGGCGACTTGCTGGAAGCCTTCTTTAACGGCTTGCGGTTCGACTTGCGGGTGGTGGTGATCGTCGGCGCGCCGCTGATGCTGACGGTATTGAGCGCACGGCTGATGGCGCTGCGCGGTCTGCAGTGTCTGTGGCTGACGTTCGCCACCGTGCTGTT
>DBHE01000157.1:0-3289 GCA_002296055.1 Pseudomonadaceae bacterium UBA836 | reverse complement strand
TGAACACCTTGGTGTTCCAGTACCTGCAGGAAGACCCGGCCACGGTGCTGAGCATGCTCTGGTACGGCTTTCCGGTGCTGCGGTTGCTGCTGGGGCTGGCGCTGGTGAGTTGGCTGATGTATCGCAGCTACCGCTGGCTGGACCGGCGTACGCGTCTGCCGGCCACGGCCAAAAATCATCAGCGCAGCCATATGGGCGCGCTGGCCGCCCGAGTTTCGGTGCTGCTGCTGTTGCTGGTCAGCTCCACGGTGCTTGCCCGTGGCACCTTGCGCCAGGGCCCGCCGCTGCGTTGGGGCGATGCCTTCACCACGGAGTCGACGTTTGCCAACCAGCTTGGCCTGACTCCGGCGCTGACCCTGTATGCGGCGGCCAAGGCGCAGTTCTCGGATCACCGGGATAATGCCTGGCTTGGTCTGATGGATGACGGCAAGGCAACGGAAATCACCCGCGATCTGCTACTGACCGCTAACGATCAACTGATTGATGCCGAGCAGGCACCGGTGCGACGCGTCTCGTCGTCGCCCGCCGATACCGCGTTGCAGGTGCGTAACGTGGTAGTGGTGCTGATGGAAAGCTTTGCCGGGTACTACACCGGCGCGCTGGGCTCGCCGCTGGGCATCACCCCCGAGTTCGACAAGCTGAGCAAAGAGGGGCTGCTGTTCACCCGCTACTTCTCCAACGGCACTCATACCCATCAGGGCATGTTCGCGACCATGGCCTGTTTCCCCAACCTGCCGGGCTTCGAGTATCTCATGCAGGAGCCGGAAGGTGGGCACGCTTTTTCCGGCTTACCGCAACTGCTGAGCAAGCGCGGGTTTGATGATCTGTATGTCTATAACGGCGATTTTGCCTGGGATAACCAGCAGGGTTTCTTCGGCAAGCAGGGCATGCGCCACTTCATTGGTCGCAGCGATTACGTCAATCCGGTGTTCTCTGACCCGACCTGGGGCGTATCTGATCAGGATATGTTCGATCGGGCGGTAACCGAGCTGAATGCGTTAGATCATGAGCGCCCGTTTTATGCACTGCTGCAGACCCTGTCCAACCACACGCCTTACGCGCTGCCGAGCCCGTTGCCGGTGGGTGCGGTCAGTGGTCAGGGCGCCAACGATGAACACCTGACAGCCATGCGCTATTCCGACTGGGCGCTGGGCCGCTTCTTCGACCAGGTGCGTAATGAACCTTGGTACCAGGACACGCTGTTTGTGGTGATTGGTGATCACGGTTTTGGCACCCCGCGTCAGCTGACCGATCTGGACTTGCTGCGTTTCAACGTACCCATGCTGCTGATCGCCCCCGGCATCACTGAGCGCTTTGGCGCGCTTAACGACACCGTTGGCACTCAGGTAGATGTGGTGCCGACCATCATGGGCCGGCTGGGTGGTGACGTGCAGCACCAATGCTGGGGCCGCGACCTACTGGCGCTGCCGACGAGCGACCCCGGCTTCGGGGTTATCAAACCGTCAGGTGGCGGTCAGACCGTGGGTCTGCTGCGCGGGGATCAGCTAGTGGTGCAGCCGCGGGGCGAGCAGCCCCGTACCTACCGCTACCAGCTTGGACCGCAGGCGTCCGTAACCGAACAATCCCGCGTCCACTCGGGGCTGCGTGATGCGCTGACGGCTTATGTGCAAACCGCCACCAACGCGTTACTGGACGACAAGGTTGGCACAGAGGTGGCTACCGGAAAGGCCGACTGAGTCGCTATGACGGGACCTCCAGGCAGTACCCCTGCGGTCTTCCGGCTACTTTGCCAGTAGGCTGGGCAGCCAGGTAATCAGGCCCGGCCAGCAGGCGGCGATCGCCAGCATCATGAGCTGAATCAGGATAAAGGGCAGCACGCCCCGATAGATTGCCGAGGTTGGTATCTGCGCCGGGGTAACGCTGCGCAGATAGAACAGCGACAGGCCGAAGGGCGGCGTCAGGAACGAGGTCTGCAGATTCAGCGCGATCATCACGCCCAGCCAGACCGGGTCAACGCCCATGCTTAGCAGTACCGGCCCGACGATCGGCACCACCACGAAGGTGATCTCGATAAAGTCGAGAATAAAGCCCAGCAGGAAGATCGCCAGCATCACCACCAGCATGGCGGTGAAGGCACCGCCCGGCAGCGAGTGGAACAGGTCGTGAATCAGCTCGTCACCGCCAAAGCCGCGGAACACCAGCGAGAAGATGGACGCGCCCAGCAGAATCATGAACACCATGGCACTGATCTCAGCGGTCGCCTGGGCTACCTCGCGCAGCTTGCCGAGATTCAGCTGGCGCTTGAACAACGCCAACAGGCCTGCGCCCAGGGCGCCAACGGCGGCGGCCTCGGTAGGTGTGGCAACGCCTGCCAGAATCGACCCCAGCACCGCCATGATCAGTAGCAGCGGCGGCAGCAGGCTGCGCAGCAGCTGTGCGACCGACACCGCGCCACTGTCCTCCGGCGCGGGTGCTGGCAGCTTTTCCGGCTGACGCAGGGCAACAAACGCCAGATAGGCCAGGTACAGCAACACCAGCAGCAGCCCCGGCAGCAGTGCGCCGACAAACAGATCGCTGACAGTGACGGTTTTGGGCGAGAAGATACCCAGCTTCTGCTGGGCCTGCTGATAGGCGTTGGACAGTACATCGCCCAGCAGCACCAGAATGATCGACGGCGGAATGATCTGCCCAAGCGTGCCGGTCGCGGCCAGGGTGCCGGTGGCCAGCGCCGGATCATAGCCCCGACGCAGCATGGTCGGCAGGGCCAGCAGGCCGAGCGTCACCACGGTAGCGCCAACAATGCCGGTACTGGCTGCCAAGAGAGCACCGACGATACACACTGAGAAGGCCAGCCCGCCGCGCAGGCTTCCGAACAACCGCGACATGGACTCCAGCAAGTCTTCGGCAATCTTCGACTTTTCCAGCATCACGCCCATGAACACGAACAGCGGCACTGCCAGCAGTGTCTGGTTGGTCATGGTGCCGTACAGGCGGCTGGGTAGGGCGCCGAGAAAGCTGGGCTCAAACAGGTTGAAGAGGATGCCGATACCGGCAAACAGCAGGGAAACCCCGCCCAGGGTGAAGGCCACCGGGAAGCCGGCCATCAGTGCCAGGCAGAGGCATACGAACAGGGCAATCGCCATGATTTCACCGCCCATTACAGGTGCTCCTCATGGCTTGTCGGCAAATGCGTGCTGCTAATACCGCCCAGCACCGCCAGGGTCTTGAGCACCTGCGCCAGTCCTTGCAGTAGCAAGCTGGCAACCAGCAACAGAATGAAGCTCTTGTGTACATAGACCCAGGCAAGACCGCCGGCATCGGCCGAGCG
>DBHE01000150.1 GCA_002296055.1 Pseudomonadaceae bacterium UBA836 | reverse complement strand
TGGCGAAGTACATCGCCGAAAAAGGCTCGATCACCGTGGACGGCACCAGCCTGACCGTCAACGCCGTGGAAGGCGCGGTCTTCCACCTGAACATTGTTCCGCACACCCGGCAGGAAACCGTCATGGGCGATTACCAGCCCGGCACCACCGTCAATCTGGAAGTGGATCTGATTGCCCGCTATCTGGAGCGCTTGCTGCTCGGTGAGAAGGCCGCAGAGCCGACTGCTGGTGGCATCAGCATGGCCTTTCTGGCCGAGAACGGTTTCCTCAAATCCTGATTAACCTGCCCCCGGAGGGCCGGATGAAACTCAACAGTATCGAAGAGCTGATCGAAGATATTCGCGCCGGTAAAATGGTCATCCTGATGGATGACGAAGACCGCGAGAACGAAGGCGATCTGATCATGGCCGGTGAGGCCTGCCAGGCTGAGCACATCAACTTCATGGCACGCTACGGCCGTGGCCTGATCTGCATGCCGATGAGCCTGGAGCGCTGCGAGCGCCTGAAACTGCCGCTGATGGTGCAGCGCAATGGCTCGGGTTTTGGTACCAAGTTCACCGTATCCATCGAGGCTGCAGTCGGCGTCAGCACCGGTATCTCCGCTGCCGACCGCGCACGCACAGTGCAGGCTGCTGCAGCGGCCAACGCCGTGGCCGAAGATATCGTCAGCCCCGGCCATATCTTCCCGCTGATGGCGCAGCCCGGTGGCGTGCTGGCGCGTGCCGGCCACACTGAAGCTTCCTGTGACCTGGCCCGTATGGCCGGCTTTGGCGAGTCCGCGGTCATCTGCGAGATCATGAACGACGATGGCAGCATGTCACGTCGCCCGGAGCTGGAAGAGTTTGCCAAGCAGCACAACATCAAGATCGGCACCATTGCCGACCTGATCCACTACCGCCTGCTTAACGAGCGCACGGTTGAGCGCGCTGAAGAGAAGCTGCTGAGCAGCGAGCTGGGCGAGTTCAATCTGGTGGCCTACCGCGACCGCACCGACGATGTGGTGCACATGGCGCTGACCCTGGGCGACATCCAGCCCGAGGAGCCGACGCTGGTGCGGGTACACAATGTCGACCCGCTGCGTGATCTGTTCCTGGTACCCGAGCCGGGCCGCTGGAGCCTGCAGGAGGCCATGCGCCGTGTGGCTGCTGAAGGCCGCGGTGTGGTGCTGCTGCTGGGTAATCAGGTGGATTCGCAGGCGCTGCTCGATCACGTAGCCAACCTGGGTCAGGGCAAATCGGCGCCACGCCGCCCGTCGACCTACAATACGGTAGGGGCCGGTTCGCAGATTCTGCGTGATCTGGGCGTGCGCAAAATGCGCCTGCTGTCGGCGCCGATGAAGTTCAACGCCATATCCGGCTTTGACCTGGAAGTAGTAGAATACCTGCCCTGCGACTGATCCATTGTTTAGAAAACGTAGGCGAGGCAGCCAGCGCAAGGCAAAAACAGGCGAAGAAGCGGAGTTTACGAGTTGTAAACGAGCATTCTGAGCCTGTTTTTAACGCAGCGATGGCAACGCAGCTAGTTTTCTTCACCCATTTGATTCACGACAGCGCCCAGCGCGCTGCCGGTTCTTTAATTGAGAGAGAGTGCCCATGACTGCTATCCGTACCATCGAAGGCGATTTTGTAACTGGCCAAGGCCGCTATGCACTGGTTGTTGGCCGGTTCAACAGCTTTGTCGTCGAGAGCCTGGTCGAGGGCGCTGTAGATTCACTCAAGCGCCACGGCGTAAAAGAGTCCGATATCACCATCATCCGCGTGCCCGGCGCCTTTGAAATTCCGCTGATGGTCAAGAAAGTGGCTGATCTGAAGAAGTTCGATGCCATCGTTACCCTGGGCGCGGTCATCCGTGGCGGCACACCGCACTTTGAATACGTCGCCGGTGAGTGCGTGAAAGGCGTTGGCGCGGTGTCGCTGGAATACGGTATCCCGGTCGCCTTTGGCGTGCTGACCGTCGACAGCATCGAGCAGGCCATCGAGCGCTCCGGCACCAAGGCCGGCAACAAGGGCGCAGAAGCGGCCATGTCTGCCTATGAAATGGTCAGCGTGATCAAGCAGCTGGAGGCCTGATGGACGGTCAGCAGAGTTCTGGCGCCGCCGGTCGCCCCAAGGCATCGGCCCGCCGCAAGGCCCGCAGTCTGGCTCTGCAGGCGCTGTACGCCTGGCATATGGCTGATCTGCCGGTATCGGATATCGAAGCGCAGTTTCGCACAGACAACGACTTCAGCAAGGTGGACGGTGCCTACTTCCACGAGCTGCTGACCGGTGTGCCGCGTAATCTCGGCGACATCGACGGCGAGCTGGGTGTCGTGCTGGATCGCGACATCAAGGAGCTGGACCCAATCGAGCTGGCGGTGCTGCGTATCGGCGTTTATGAGCTGCTCAAGCGCATCGACGTGCCCTACCGCGTAGTCATCAACGAAGCCATCGAGATGGCCAAGTCTTTCGGCGCGACTGACGGTCACAAGTACGTCAACGGCATCCTCGACAAGCTGGCGCCGCGTCTGCGCAAGGCTGAGGTCAGCGCCGCCCGCAAGGGACGCTGATCGCCCGGCCATGGCGCTGGACGAGTTTGACCTGATTGCCCGCTACTTTCGCACGGAGCGACTGCAGCGGGCCGCAGCCAGCGGGGCGGTCGCCCTGGGCATCGGTGACGATGCCGCGCTGCTGCAACCGGCTGCTGGTCAGCAGCTGGTCATTTCTACCGACACCCTGGTCGAGGGTGTTCACTTCCCCGTTAATTGCCCCCCCGCTGAGCTGGGTTACCGCGCCCTTGCCGTCGCCGTCAGCGATCTTGCTGCCATGGCGGCCGAGCCGTTGGGCTTTACCTTGGCGCTGACCTTGCCGCAGGCCGAGCCGGGCTGGTTGCAGGCCTTTTCCGCAGGGCTCGGCGATGCCGCACATGATTGTCGTATCAATCTGATCGGTGGCGATACCACGCGTGGCCCGCTGAACATCGGTGTTACGGTCTTCGGCCAGGCGCCGGTCGGCCAGGCACTGACGCGCAGCGGCGCGCGCCCCGGTGACCTGCTCTGTGTTGGCGGCTGTCTGGGCGACGGCGCGGCTGGCTTGTCCGTGGTGTTAGGGCAAGCCTCGCCTGCGGGCTTGCCGATGGCCGAGCAGAATTACCTGCACCAGCGCTTCTGGCGCCCGCTGCCGCAGTTGGCGTTGGGCGCGATGCTGCGCGGCCACGCCAGTGCCGGGCTGGACGTCTCCGACGGGCTGCTGGCCGATGCCGCGCATATCGCCAAGGCCAGCGGCGTGTGCCTGCAGATAAACGGCCCACAGTTGCCGATGTCTGATGCGCTGCGCAGCTGGCCGGAGCCTCAGCAACTGGACTGGATGCTGCGCGGCGGGGATGATTACGTGCTGCTCTTCACCCTGCCGCGTGCGGCGCGGGGGCAGATCGAGCGCTGGCGGCAAGCCGGGCAGCGGGTCAGTGTGATTGGTCAGGTGCAAGCCGGGCAGGGCGTGCAGCTGGATCTGGGGCTCGGCATGCGGCCGGTAGACGGCCCCGGCGGCTATCAACATTTCAGGAGTCAGGATGACTGACACGCACGAATCCACACCCGCCTCGGTATGGCGCAACCCCATACACTTTCTCGCCTTCGGTTTTGGCAGCGGCGCCATTCGGCCCGCGCCGGGCACCTGGGGCACACTGGCCGCGCTGCCGTTTGTGTTGCTGTGGCAGCAACTGCCGCTGGGCGGCTATGCGCTGGTTATTCTGCTCTCTACGCTGCTGGGTATCTGGTTGTGCCATCGCACGGCAGCGGATCTGGGTGTGCACGATCACGGCGGTATCGTCTGGGACGAATTTGTCGGTGTGTGGATTGCGCTCTGGCTAGCGCCAACCGGCTGGGTCTGGCTGCTTGCCGGCTTTGCACTGTTCCGCCTGTTCGATATCTGGAAGCCCTGGCCGATTGGCTGGGTTGACCGCCGGGTTGGCGGTGGCCTGGGCATTATGCTCGATGATGTGATTGCCGGCGTCATGGCGCTGCTGGTGCTGTTGCTGGGCGAATGGCTATTGGCTATGGTGTAGCCCTTCTCTGGCATTGCGGAAAGGACATCTCAATGGCTCAACCACGCAGAACTTCTTCTCTGGCCACCCTGCTGGCCGGCGCCCTGCTGCTGGGCTCCGGTGCGCTGCTGGCGGCCTCCGATGTGCGGGTTGTGGGCCTGTTCCCCAATGCCGCGGTGGTCAACATCGATGGCGCGCGTCACATGCTGCGCGTCGGCAAACCCGCCGTGCAGGGCGTTGAGCTGGTCGCCGCCGACAGTAACACTGCCACCCTGCGTATCGACGGCCAGACGCGTCAGTTCGGTCTGCAGCGCGAGTACACCGAAGGCTTTGCCCAGGCCGAACGGCAGCAGGTGAGCATCCCCCGTGGCGAGGGTGGACACTTCCGGGTGACCGGTTCCATCAATGGCCACCACACCGCCTTTATGGTCGATACCGGCGCCACCAGCGTCGCCATGAACGCCAATCAGGCGCGGCGCATGGGCATTGATTACCAACTGATCGGCACGCCGATTCGCGCCACCACCGCCAGCGGCGCGGTCGATGGCTACCGGGTCTCGCTGGCGCGGGTCAAGGTGGGCGAAATTGAGCTGACCAACGTGCAGGGCGTGGTGCTCGACGGCGCTTACCCGCTGGATGTACTGCTGGGTATGAGTTGGCTCAGCCGTGTGCGCATGGATGAGCGCGACAACCTGCTGCTGCTTGAACGCAAGTTCTGAAGTAGTCGCCGGCTCGGTCGAGCACAGTTTTAAGCATTCACCGCAGCTATCCAGCGCACGTGCAGATCGCCCGCACGGGCTTCTCCTGCTAATATGTCAGCCCTTTTTTTGCAAAGGCTGTACAGGAGACCGGTGTGACAGTCACCTTTGTTGCTTCATCTCAGCTGCCCACCCAGTGGGGAACATTCACCATGCACGGCTTCCTGGAAGAAGCGACCGGCAAGGAGCATGTGGTGCTGACGATGGGTGATGTGTCCGACGGCCAGCCGGTCCTCGGGCGCCTGCACTCCGAATGCCTGACTGGCGATGCCCTGTTCAGCCTGCGCTGTGACTGCGGCTTTCAGCTGGAAGCTGCGCTCAAGGCCATCGCCGACGAGGGCCGCGGCGCGCTGCTGTACCTGCGCCAGGAAGGGCGGGGCATTGGTCTGATGAACAAGATTCGCGCCTACCACCTGCAGGACGGTGGCGCCGATACGGTCGAGGCCAACGAGCTATTGGGCTTTGGCGCCGATCAGCGCGACTACGGCATCTGCAAACCGATGCTCGATCATCTGGGTATCACCAGCCTCAAACTGCTGACCAACAACCCGCGTAAGGTTAAAGCCATGCAGGGGTTTGGCGTCGAGGTGGCGCAGCGCTTGCCGCTGCAGTTTGGCAAAAACCCGCACAACACCAAGTACCTGGCCACCAAGGCCGGCAAGCTGGGTCACATGCTGGGCCAGCTGCATCAGGCAGAAACCGAGCCCGATGATGTTTGATCCCAAACCCCACTGGCGCACCCTGCGCAGCGTCTGGCGCATGCTTAGCGCAGCCGTGCTGCTACTGCCGATTTTGCTGGTAGTCGTGCTGGGTGACTGGAACGGCCTGTTCGACGCCGCTGCCGTGCCGCTGTTCGCCATTGGCATGACCACGTTGCTGCTGACGCTGTGGCGCTTCCGCTTGTACAAGCGCGCACTGATTCGCGTTGATGCCCTGGGCACCAGTGATGAAGCGGCTGGCGCCTGGGCTAGCCTGCACCGTTTGCAGAGTCTGGGTCTGAGTGCTGCGGCCCTGCCGGCGCTGGTCGCGCTGGTGCATTACTTCTGCGTGGGAGAGGTTATCCCGCTGGTACTGCTGGTAGTCGTCAGTCTTGGCGTCATGCTGCTGTACCGTCCGCCGGCGGCCTGGGTCGACTGAATGCGCCTGCTGGCCAGCCTTTGCCTGCTGTGCTGGCTGGCTGCGCCGCTGGGCGCCGCCGAACGAGTGGTTAGCATTGCCCCCTTTCTTACCGACATGGTGTTGCAGCTGGATGCCCGCAGTCAGTTGGTTGGCGTGCTGGATGATGGCCAGCTGTCCGGCGAGCTAGATAAGGTCGCACGCGTCGGCAGCTACGGTACGCTGTCGGCAGAGCGTATCGTCGCTACCAAACCTGATCTGGTTCTTGCCTGGAGCAGCGGCAGCCCTGCCGAACTACTGGCGCGTCTGCGCAGTTGGAACATTCAGGTAGCCGAGTTTGACCCCCAGCGGCTTGATGATATCGACGACATGACCCTGCAACTGGGTGAGCTGCTAGATCGCAAGCCACAAGCCGCCGCACTGGCCAGCCGTTTCAATAGTCAGCTTGATCAATTGCGGCAGCAGCACAGCACCCATCAGCCTCGCGTGTTTCTGCAGCTGTGGGACAACCCGCTGTACACCGTAGCTGGCGACCAAATGCTATCGGATGCCCTCAGTCTCTGCGGCGCGGACAATGTATTCGCCAACCTCACCGGCCTGGCCCCGCAGGTAGGCCGCGAAGGCGTGCTGGTCGCCAACCCCGATACCATCATCGCTGTGGCCGACGCCGGCATCTCCGCTGAGCGCTGGCTCGACGAATGGCGCCGCTTCCCACAACTGGCCGCCGTGGAACAGCAACGGCTGTACGTGCTGGACAGCGACCTGCTGGTGCGCCCAACGCCGGCGATTATTGAGGGAGTTACGCAGCTCTGCGAACTGGTAAGCCACTGAGAGGCTTGTCGCCGTACAGGGGCCCCTGCCAAGATGTCGGCTGCACACACAGGGGAGTGAATCGATGGCAGCACAGATGGAACCGACCCGGCTGGCCGTATTGATTGATGCGGACAACGCCAATCCGGCGATTGTTGAGGGCTTGCTGGCCGAGGTGGCGAAGCTGGGAGTCGCCAGCGTTAAGCGTATCTACGGTGACTGGACCACGCCCAGTCTGGGTAAGTGGAAAGCCTCGCTACTGGAACACTCGATTCAGCCGATTCAGCAATTCGCTTACACCTCCGGCAAGAACGCGACCGACAGCGCGATGATCATCGACGCTATGGACTTGCTGTATTCGGCAGACCTTGGCGGCTTTTGTATTGTTTCCAGCGATAGCGATTTCACCCGTCTGGCCGCACGCCTGCGTGAGTCCGGCAAGGTGGTGTATGGCTTTGGCGAGAAGAAAACGCCCAAGCCTTTTGTTGCCGCCTGCGACCGCTTTATCTACACCGAAATCTTTACTCAGCACCCCGAGAACGCGGAGACGGTTATTCAACGCCGCTCGGCACAGGAACTGCGCCAGGACACCAAGCTGTGCAACCTGCTGCGTCAGGCTATTGAGGCGGCGTCTGACGATGAAGGCTGGGCCAATTTGGGCCCGGTGGGCAGTCAGTTGGCTAAGCAAATGCCCGAGTTTGATCCGCGCAACTATGGCTACAGCAAGTTCAGCGGTTTGGTGGAAGGGATAGGCCTGTTTACCCTGCGGCGGGAAAACAACCTGCTGCTGGTCAAGGACCAGCGTCCGGGCAAGAAGGGCTGAGCGCGCTTACCAGCTGCCAAACGGGATGCCGTGGGTGTCGATATAGTGTTGGGCGTTTGGGCTGGGCGGGCGGTAGAACTCGCCGTTGGATTCACCGTTGTAGGGGCCGAACTCTCTGACTTTGCCTTGTACCCGAGTAATCTCAATGGCCGGCAGACATGGGCCGACCAGCCAGGCTTTAGCGATGCCTCCCGGCGCTAGTCCTATAGAAATAATGTCGCGGTGCTGGGTGACGTGGGCATCACGCCAGGCGCAATAGGCACCTCTAGGCGCAAGCATTTCATCTTGGACCCAGCTAGGGATGGCTAATGTCACTTGATAAGCTTGAGGCTCTGCCAATGACTGCCATGAAAGCGATATTTCTGTAGGCAGGTCTATATTGATCATCGGCATGGTCTTTCCTGAACTGACTCTGTCAGGCCACCCCGTCGGGTCTCCTTTGTTGTCGGGTGGTGTATTGATCGCAGGTACACCGCCATGCACGTTGTAATAGGTAAACCCTTGCCTATCTGTCACATCAATCTGCTCCACCCATACTTCCATGTAGTCGGGCGCAAACATGCCGACATACCAGCGCTCAAACGGTAGATTGGCTGGTGAGGGCAAGTGGTCGCCGGGAGGCTGTTGGCTGCAGGATGCCAGCGCTAGTAGCAAGATGGTTAACGTGCTGCGCCAGATCACTTTCCGGCCTCCTGTGGGTCTTTGTCTGGATAGATTGCTCTGCGGAATTTGCTGCGCGGCTTGTTCGCAAGAAAGCCTTTAACTGGTACCCAGTTTGCTGAACAGTGGATATAGCGTGCATGTAAAAAACGGTATTCGCTTTCAGTCAGCGCTGGACACTGCTGGTTTAAGACCGCAGATATCAATTTATCTGAAATGGCTTGCAAGTCCGCAGGGATGATGAATTCCGGGGCCTCGCTGCTCATGGTCTCGAACGGAACGTCGTGTGCCGTTGCTTTTATGTGCATCAGGCGCAATGGAATGCGAGAGAGCTCCCCTCGAACGGTACGCTCAATCGATAATGTGAGCAGGATGTCTGAGTTTGGTGATCTTTCAACTGGTGTTTCATGCTTAATGAGTCTGCCGTCGCCCGGAAGGCCTCGGTCTCTGAATACACTTTCCTCCCATTCGCGAGCCCGCCAGGCGTATGATCGGATTAGCTGCTGGTGGGCTGCTCCATCCATGGCGTAGTGGTTGCCGCGATAAAGACGAGGCTTTCCAATCACCAGCCTTTCATAACTGAGGGCAGGGTAGCCCCCTCCCAAGTTCGAATGAACGCCGGGCAGCGCGACTTGCTCGTGAGCATCGCTAACCTCGTTCAGGCTGAAGTTGTGACGATGCTCGTCAGCTGCGGTCAGATGCACAACTTTGCGAGCGCAGGCTTTATCTAGGTAAAGATTGACGCCCGGGTTGTAGTCGTCTCCGACGCTTAAATGTCCTTGCGTGGGGGCGCCAATGGCTGCGACGGTGTCGAACAAGCCGATAAAGTTAATTGAAGTATTCTGATGCCATTCGAAGTTAGCTGAGATGCCCGGGAGGCTGCTGTTAATTTGTGTGGATAGCTGAGCTTCATCATCTGCTAGTACCTCGTTCGCGAAGTGCCTGGCCGCGGCGGCTCCTCGGCTAAAACCAAAAATGTCGAACTCAACGCTCTCAATCAGCAGTTGGGGATTGTGCTCCATCAGACTGTCGATTAAGCGGACTATTTCATTCGGGCTTCGTCTGACGCGCTCGACTACGCCTGTTTCACCTTGCCCGAATGCCATCCCCATTGTTTCGTCCCCTTCCCCAGCTTTGCTGCCTGAGCCTTCTATGTAGACTGGGACGCTTGCTTCCTTGGCGTCAGGCGGAAGAGTGATTCTCGATTGATCCCGGTACAACCGAAACAACAACGCCACATTGCTCAACTCATTCCCATAACTGTTATCAGGCCGCTGATCAAAAAAGGCATCGCCGTTGCTGTCGTTGTAGCCGTGGGACTGGCAGAAGCGGGTGACAGCCTCCAGGCCGTCGGGGCCGAGTTGGGCCAGGTCTTCGCGGCGGCATTGGGCGGTGAGGGAGGCGTTGGGCTGGTTGTTGAGGGTGCCGTCGAAGAACATGCCGACGCGCAGGATGATGCGCTGTTTTTGCGGCAGTTCGGTTTCTTCTTCCTCCTCTTCTTCCTCGCGCTCTAGCGGGGCGGCGTTGGCGATGCTGGCGCGGGTGGCCAGTGGCGCGCCGAACAGCGCTTGCAGGGTACGCACCAGGGCGCCGACGGCCTGTACTGCTGTGCTGGCGCTGCCGGTGTTGGTGCCGATGAAGATATTGCCGGAGCCGGCGATCACGGCGTCGCCGTGGGTGCCGGTGCTGCCGAGCACTGCTGCGGGGCGGCCGTTGATCAGGACGTTAGGGATGACCTGGCCGGCCAGTGCGCTGCCGCAGGTGGTGCTGTCTCCCAGGCGAGCGGCGGGCTTACCGTTGAACAGCACATTGGGGGCGCCGCTGGCAATGGCGCGGGCGCCGTGGCCGGTCTGTGGGCATTGTGTGGGGTCGCCGAGTCGTGCGGCGGGTTTGCCGGACATACCAATTCCCTCTGGCTGCAGGTGTGCCTGCGCTGATCCTGCGGGGTGTTGGCGGGTCGGACAATCGACTATTCGGGTGAATGTGCGGTGTTTGGCATCTACCACTGCAATGCGTTGCCGGGGTGCCCGGCAACGCATTCACAGGGTCAGATCACGTCTTCCATAAACTCCAGCGCGCCCTGCTGACGGATTACCCGGCGGTGCTGGGCCCACAGCTCGGCCACGCGCTCGCGGTTGAGCTGCTGGCGGTCGAGCAGCACGCGGGTGTTCAGCTCGCCGACCTGCTGGCTGCTGGGCACCTTGCTGAACACAAACTGGTTGCTGACCAGCTCCAGGAAGGGGCCGGCTTTGCTGGTCGGCATGATGAAGATCAGCTGCAGGCCGAGGGTTTCGGTCAGGTAGGCGATGACTTCACGCGAGCGGATTTCATCCATGTGCATAAAGGCTTCGTCGACGATCACCATGCGCAGGTGGCTGTCGCCTTCGTTGAAGCGGAAGGCGCTGGTCACGGCGGCGGCGCGGATGATGTAGGCCGGGGTTTCCAGCTGGCCGCCGGAGCCGGTGCCGTATTCGCTCAGGCGGATGGCAGATTTGCCCTCCGGGTGCTTGAGGATGTCGTAGCGGCGATAGCGGCGGTAGTCGCTGATGCGCTCCAGCTCACGCAGGGCTTGCTGTTCGTCGCCGTCCAGCAGCAGGGCGAGTAGCTGGTCGCGCACCTCGGCCGAGCGCTCGGACAGGGTATCGTCGAACAGGCTGGTGCCGTCGCCCAGATTCGGCATCTGGATCAGTTCGCGGAAGAACTCCCAGTAGGCCTTGTACTCGGGCAGCCAGTCCCAGTCGAACTGGAAGCGCTCGCGGTCGGCGCCGAAGCGGTGGTGCTCTAGCTCCTTGTTCAACTGCTCCAGTGTGCGTCGGCCGTCGTTGATGGCCTGATGAATCTCG
This sequence comes from Pseudomonadaceae bacterium UBA836, assembly GCA_002296055.1. GTDB lineage: Bacteria > Pseudomonadota > Gammaproteobacteria > Pseudomonadales > Pseudomonadaceae > Halopseudomonas. Next base: position 2,030 of record DBHE01000150.1, on the reverse strand, counting down.
TGGCAGAGGTCGCTGACAAAAGTGGTGTTGAAGCTGTCGCGCAGACTGGCGAGCTGCTCCTGCTTGGCCAGCAACACGTTGTTGCGCAGGCGGTTGTGCAGGTTGTCGAGCTGCTGATGCAGTGCCCCAACGTGGCGGAAGAACGCCAGGCTGTGCAGCTCCGCTGGGGTATCAGCCAGCACCTGATCGGCGGGCTGAGCCTGCTCGTTGTAGTGCTCGATGGCGCGCTGCAGGTCGGCGACCTGACGGTGCAGGCTGCTGGTCAGTGCTTGCGCGTCGGCGATAAAGTCGAACTGGCCGCCACGCTGCTCCAGCATGGCGTCGAGTTGCTCCAGCCGCGCCTGTGGGTCGAGGCCCGGCACCTGAGCAGCTGCATCCAGCAGGTATTGCTCGGCCTTGTCGCGGGCATCGAGCAGGGCGTCGCTCTGGTCGGCAAAGTGGGTAATGCGCTGGCCGATGCTGACTTGTTTTTCCTGCAGGCGGCCGAGCTGTACGTCCAAGTCCTTGCCGTGCAGTTCCAGCTCGCGGTGGCGCAGGGTAACCCGCTGCTGCTCCGCTTCCAGATCGTGGTGGGCGCCCAGGTCGAGCGCTTCCAGTTGTTGCTCTACCTCGCGCAGCTGGCGCTGGCTGTCGAGCAGCTCGCTGGCGCGGGCGGCGTAATCGAGCGGGGCAATCTGGCCTAGCTGGCGGGCCAGCTCACGCAGGCCTTCCAGTTCGCGGCGCAGTTGATGCTGCTGCAGATCCAGATCGTGCAGGCGCTGCTCCTGCGCGCGCAGGTTGCGCTCGCGGGCGGCGGCGCCGAACACCAGTTGGCTGTCGTCGATATCGCAGCGGAACAGCGCGTAGTTGCCAGAGCCCATGCCGTCGCGGGTGATGCCGCGGCGGGTCTGGCGCAGCGCGCCGGCGTCGGCCACCCGGGCGACCGTGGCGTAGGACGCCTGCAGGTAATACTCGGCAACACGGTGACTGAAGCGCATGACCTGCAGGATCGAGTCGTTCGGCAGGTTGATGCGTTCGGCATCCTGTTTGGCCTTGCTGCCCTGAATCACCCGCGCGCGGTTGCGCTCGCGGCTGTTCATCTGGCGCACGATGCGGATGGCCTCTGCTTCGTATTCTGGCTCGACCAGAATGGCGTAGCGGCTGCCTCCGATATAGCCCTCGATAGCCATCTGCCAATCCGGGTCGAGCACTTCTACGTGGTCGCAGAGTACCCGCGGGTCAGCCTGCGGGCATTGCTTGCGGATTGCCAGCAGGGCTTCTTCGACGTACGCGGGGTAGGTGATGCGGCTGCTCTGCAGGGTACTGATCTGGTGGCGAATCTGGCTGACCTGACGATCCAGGTTGTTCAGCGCGCTGGTGCGCTCTTGCACCAGGCGGTCGACGCGCTGCAGCAGGCTGGCGCCTTCGCTGTCTTGATCGCGCAGGCGCTCGGCCAGTTGGTTGTGGGCGCGTTGCTGGCTGCGAATGGCGTCCAGACCGGCGTCCAGCGGGGTCAGGTCGATCCAGTCGCGGGCCAGCAGTTGGTTCAGGTCGGCGACCGGTTCGCGCTCGGCGGCCAGCACCGCAGCGCTGGCGTCGCGCCAGCCGCGGCTGGCGAGCTGCGGAATCGCCTGGCTGAGGCTGTGTTGCGACAACAGGGCGCCGGCAGATTGCAGGGCGACCAGGTTGCGGTCGCGCTGATGGGCCTGGGTCAGCAGGCCGGGCACCGCATTGCGCAGCTGTTCGCTCAGCTGGCGCTGGCGCTGTTCCAGTTGATCTTTGTTCTGCAGCGCCGGAATGCCCTGACGGCGGGCTTCCAGTTGCACCAGTTCGTGGTGGGCCTGGCCGAGACGCTCGGTGGTCAGGCGCTGGTCTTCCTGCAGGGCTTCGAGCTGGCTGGCGAGTTGCTGCTGTTCCTGCTTGGCGGCCAGATAGCCTTGCTGGTTGTTCTGCCAGGCTTGAGCTGCGGCGGCGTATTCCAGCCCGGTGCGCTCCAGCCAGCTGTCCAGATACTGGGTGGTCTGGCTGGTGGTCAGCGACAGCAGCTCAAC
>DBHE01000148.1:935-9424 GCA_002296055.1 Pseudomonadaceae bacterium UBA836 | reverse complement strand
CGTAGTCGGGTGCCCGGGGGGATTGCTAAGGGGGGCTGGGCAAGCAGCCCCCCCTTGGCTCGCCGTGAAGGCGAAAGGCCGACTGGGCAACAGCAAGTGCATAAAGTGGTCAGCGGACTGGAAGGACCATCCTAGTGCCCAGCGCTATCGCTCCGTCGCCCGATCAGCCGGCGTCGGATATTCCTGATGCAGGCGCGCCATGTGTGCGTCCTTGTCGACCCACAGCTGGGTGACCCAAGCCTGAAACTCGGCGCGAAAGGCTTCGTCTTCCTGGTAGTTGCGGCCAATAAACTCGGCCGGAATCGGTTTGAGCTCCAGGTGCATCACAACCTGAGTTACCTTGCCGCACATTAGCCCCCAGAAGCTCGGGTTGCCATCGGGGTAGTGGATGGTGATATCCAGTAGCGAGCGCAATTGTTCGCCCATGGCGTCCAGCACAAAGGCGATGCCACCGGACTTGGGCTTGAGCAGATAGCGGAAAGGGGAGTTTTGTTCGGCGTGTTTGGCGGGGGTCAGACGGGTGCCTTCGAGAAAATTGAACACCGCCACCGGTGTGCTTTTGAACTTCTCACAGGCCTTGCGGGTAGTGGCCATGTCCTGGCCGGCCTTTTCCGGGTGTTTGGCCAGATAAGCCTTGGTGTAGCGCTTCATGAACGGGAAATCGAGAGCCCACCAGCACAGCCCGATCACCGGGACCCAGATCAGCTCTTGTTTCAGGAAGAACTTCAGCATTGGCATGCGGCGGTTGAGTACGTGCTGCAGCGCCAGAATATCGACCCAGCTCTGATGGTTGCTGGTGACCAAGTACCAGCCGTTGTAATCCAGCTGCTCCAGTCCTTGGATGTCCCAGCGAATATTGCCGCTCAGGGCCATCCAGCCGCTGTTGCAGCGCATCCAGAACTCGGCAACGCGGATCATCACGCGGGTACACCAGGTACGCAGTGCCGGGATGGGGATCAGCTTGATCAGGGCGAAGAAGAACAGCACGGGGGCGTGGCACAGGGTGTTCAGCACCAGCAGAAGTGCGGCGAGGGTACCGCGCACGGGGGCAGGCAGAAAGGACAGCATCGGGTAGCTCGTTCAGCGGCCGCCCGCAGGCGGCCTTGTTTATTGTTTACTCGTTGTTGTAAGCCTGGATGGCGGTTAATGCAATGGTGTAGACGATATCGTCGACCAGCGCGCCGCGTGACAGGTCGTTCACCGGCTTGCGCAGGCCCTGCAGCATTGGGCCGACGCTGACTACGTTGGCGCTGCGCTGTACGGCCTTGTAGGTGGTGTTGCCGGTGTTAAGGTCAGGGAAGACAAATACCGTCGCCTGGCCGGCCACCGGGCTGTCTGGCGCTTTCTGGCGACCGACGCTGGCGATGGCGGCGGCATCATACTGGAGTGGGCCGTCGAGCAACAGTCCGGGCTCGCGTTCACGGGCCAGGCGTGTCGCCTCTCTTACCTTCTCGACTTCGCTACCGCTACCGGAGGTGCCGGTCGAATAGCTGATCATCGCCACCTTGGCCGGAATGCCAAAGGCTTCGGCCGAGCGGGCGCTCTGGATAGCGATTTCGGCCAGGTCCTCGGCGCTGGGGTCGGGGTTCACCGCGCAGTCGCCGTAGACCAGCACCTGCTCTGGCAGCAGCATGAAGAAGATCGACGACACCAGGTTGTAGCCGGGGGCGGTCTTGATCAGCTGAAAGGCTGGGCGAATGGTGTTGGCGGTGGTGTGGATAGCGCCGGACACCAGGCCGTCGACCTCATCCAGTGCCAGCATCATGGTGCCGAGCACCACGTTGTCTTCCAGTTGCTGCAACGCCATCGGCTCATTCAGGCCCTTGCCTTCGCGCAGTTTGACCATCGGCGCGACGTAGCGCTCGCGCACCTCATCCGGGTCAACGATCTGCAGGCCCTCGGGCAGGGTGATGTGCTGCGCGCGTGCCACGGCTTCGACTGATTCACGCTTGGCCAGCAGAATGCAGTTGGCGATACCCCGACGTTGGCAGATGGACGCGGCCTGGACGGTGCGCGGCTCGTCACCTTCGGGCAGAACGATGGTTTTGGCCGCGTGCTGGGCCTGACGCACCAGCTCGTAGCGAAAGGCGGGTGGCGACATGCGCTTCTCGCGCGGGGTGTCGCAGCGCTTGGCCAGCCAAATGTGGTCGATATGGCTGGCAACAAAGTCGGTCACCTTCTCGGCGCGCTCGTGGTCGTCAATCGGGATCTCCCGGTTCATGCGGTCGAGCTGGGTGGCGGTGGCAAAGGTATCGGTGGGTACACCGAGGATTGGCAGCCCCTGATCCAGCGCCGGCTGGCACAGCTGGACTACTCGCGGGTTGGGCTCAAAGCCGCCGGTCAGCAGCAGACCGGCCAGCGGCGTGCCGGACAGCGAGGCGAGTGAGCTGGCGATAATGATGTCATCGCGGTCACCGGGGGTAACAATCAGCGCTCCTGGGCGCAGCAGGTGGATGATGTTGGGCACGGTGCGTGAGCACAGGGCCATTTCCATAACCCGGCGTTGCTGCATGTCGCCGGCGTGGAAGGTGTTGGCCTTGAGTAGCTCGGCGATGTCTGAGGTGCGCGGCGCGTTCAGCTCTTCCTGCCAGGGCACGCAGCCGATCAAGCGAAAATCGTCGGTGTCCAATCGGTTGGAAGCGTCGCGCAGGCTTTGGGCAAAGTCTTTGAGCGTGCTCTTGAGCGTCGGTCGGTCGGGAATGTCAGCGCTGGTCTCAGGCGCCAGTGCCTTCACCTTGTTGATGATTACGCCGAGTACTTTGGGGTGTTTGGGGCCACCAAAGGTCTGTGCGTGAATCTCGATACGGTCGGCCAGGGTGGCAATGTCGTCGCCGTCCGGCGCGGTGACCAGGATCACATCGGCGTCCAGGCTCTTGGCCAGCTGCTGGTTGATCTGCGCCGCGTAACTGCTCTGACGAGTCGGTACCATGCCTTCCACTACCACAACATCGGCCCCCTCGGCGGCCTGTTGATAGCGGCTGACGATACTTTCGAGTACTTCGTCCAGTTCGCCCATCGCCAACTGATGTTCCACTTCAGCCAGTGGCATCGCGGTAGGGGAGGTGAGGCCGAGTGTGCGACTGATCAATTCGCTGGAGCGCTCCGGGCCTTCGTCGCCCGGGTGCGGTTGGGCAATCGGTTTGAGAAAGTGGACTTTCAGCCCGGTACGTTCCAGGGCGCGAATCAGGCCCAGGCTGGTGGACGTCAGGCCGACGCCAAAACCGGTCGGGGCGATGAAAAAGGTGTGCAAACTCATGCGTTGGTTGTTCCTGAGTGATCCAGTAGCGTCAGGCTCTCATCGGCAATCTGACGCTCTTCGTCAGTGGGTATGACCAGAATAGCCGGCGAGCCACTGGCTTCCACCCGGCCGGCTTCGCCGCGTGGCAATTGGCTGTTGCTGTCCGGGTCGAGGCGCAGGCCCATCACAGCGAGGTGTTTTACAGTCAGGGCGCGGGTCAGCGCTGAATTCTCGCCGATGCCGCCGGTGAAGATCAGACCGTCGATACGTGGCAGAGCGACGGCCAGGCCGGCCAGCGAGCGGGCCAGGCGGTAACAGAACACTTCGATGGCCAGTTGCGCGCCGCTATGGCCGTCGGCACGGGCCTGCTCCAGCTCGCGCATGTCGTTGGACAGCCCGGACAGGCCCAGCAGGCCGCTTTCGCGATTCAGCAACTGCTCGATGCGTGGCAGGTCCCAGCCCAGAGTGCGGGCCAGGTGAGCGTGCAGGTTGGGGTCTACGTCGCCGCTGCGCGTGCCCATGACCAGGCCTTCCAGCGGGGTCAATCCCATACTGGTATCCATGCTGCTGCCCTCCAGCACCGCACAGCTGGAGCAGCCGTTGCCCAGATGGGCGCTCAACCAGGCGCCTTCGCCCTTGCGTCGGCCGGTCAGCAGGCTGGCCTGGTCGCTGACATACTTGTGGCTGGTGCCGTGGAAGCCATAGCGGCGCACGCCGTGCACAGCGTACAACTCATCGGGTAGCGCGTAGCGGAAAGCGTGGGGCGGCATGCTTTGATGGAAGGCGGTATCAAACACGGCAAACTGGGGTGTGCCCGGCAAGAGTTTCAGGGCCGCGCGAATACCGGTCAGGTTGGCAGGGTTATGCAGCGGTGCCAGCGGTGCATTGGCCTGGATGCCGGCCAGCACCTCGTCATCAATCAGTCGCGCGCTGGTGAAGCGCTCACCGCCGTGTACCACCCGATGGCCAATGGCGCTGAGCGGCTGGTCAAGATGGTCGTCGATAAGCGGCAGCAGCGCGTCCAGCGCGGCCAGGTGATCGGCACCAGGCAGCGCCCGTTCCAGGCCGTCAGACGTCGACAGACAGGCCTGCGCCGTGTTCAAACGCTCGGCAATCGCCCCGAAGATAGCGCCGGCGGTGTTCTCGCGGCGCAAGGCCACTTTGATGGAGGAGCTGCCTCCGTTAATGACCAGTACGAGGCGGTTTGTCATGGTGCTAGCGAGTTCCTTTCAGCCGAATCTGGTGTATGGACCGCAGAAAAGTTGGCGGGTTCGTGCATCTTCCGGTGAGCCTCCGGTCGGGTCAAGCCGTGCGTTTATGGCCTATTGCGCGTACACTTTGCAGCTTGTTACCTCAAAACCAACAGGAAAGAGATTATGCAGATTGCTGCCAACAAGGCCGTGTCCATCGACTACACACTGACCAACGACGATGGCGAAGTGCTGGATTCGTCTGTCGGTGGCGCACCGCTGGTCTACCTGCATGGTGCCGGCAACATCATCCCTGGCCTGGAAAAGGCTCTGGAAGGCAAGCAGAGCGGCGACGAGGTGAAGGTAACCGTTGAGCCGGAAGAGGCCTACGGTGACTTCAATGCCGAGCTGATCGCGGTACTGGGTCGCAACATGTTTGAAGGCGTCGATGAGCTGGAAGTCGGCATGCAGTTCCATGCCTCCGGCCCGGACGGCAGCATGCAGATTGTTACCATCAAGGCGCTGGAAGGTGATGAAGTGACCGTTGATGGCAACCACCCGCTGGCGGGCGAGCGCCTGACCTTTGAAGTGAAGGTTGTGGAAGTACGCGACGCGCAGGATGAAGAGATCGCTCACGGTCACATCCACGGCGAGGGCGGTCATCACCATTGAGGTGATGATGTGCAGAAAACCGGGCTCAGGCCCGGTTTTTTTTGTGCTCGTTTCCAGCTCTAATTGATGGCTATCACTGATATTTATATTTCTTATTTTTGGCTATCAGTAAAAGTTGACCGGTCGTATAGTGCCTTCCATGAACGCTATCCAAGATAAACGCGCGCGCATTCTGGCCTCCGGTACGGCGGTAATGTTGCGCAAGGGCTACAACGGCACCGGGGTGCAGGAGATTACCCAGGGGGCCGGCGTGCCCAAGGGGTCTTTCTACCATTACTTTGAAAGTAAGGAAGACTTTGCCATTCAGGCCCTGCACTACTACTACACCCCGCGTATCGAGCGCTTTGCTGATGCACTCAGTGCCGCGCAGCTGTCACCGCGCGAGCGTATCCTGCGCTGTTATCGCGACCTGGTTGGCTACTTCGCCAACCAGGAGCAGCCTAGCCATCAGTGTTTCATCGGCAGCCTGTGCCACGAGATGGCCGAGGAGAGTCAGCCGATTGGATACGCCGCCAGCGCTATTTTGCAGCGCTCCAATCAGGTGCTGGCCGATTGCCTGGCGCAGGCCCAGGCGGCCGGCGAGATTGCCGCTGACCAAGATCCGGCGGCGCTGGCCGGCTTTGTCAGCGCTGCGTGGGAGGGGGCCCTCCTGCGTATGAAGGCTGATCGTCAGATTGGTCCTTTACGCATCTTTATTCAGCAGCTGGAGCGTTTGCTGCAGCCTTGATCCATTCGCCGAGACGACCGGTCAGCTTGATGCTGGCTGGTGTGCCGGTCAACTAACGAGGAACTATCCATGTCCGCAGCAGCAGGTTCTCTGTTCAAGCCCTTCACTCTGGGCAATTTGACGCTGTCCAACCGCATTGTCATGGCGCCTATGACGCGTAACTTCTCGCCCAAGGGCGTGCCGAACCAGGGTGTGGTTGATTACTACCGCCGTCGCGCCGAGTCCGGCGTTGGTCTGATCATTACCGAAGGCACCGTGGTTGATCATGCCGCGTCCAACGGCTATCCGAATGTGCCGTACTTCCACGGCGAAGAGTCGCTGGCTGGCTGGAAAAAAGTGGTTGATGCCGTGCACGCAGCCGGTGGCAAGATCGCTCCGCAGCTGTGGCACGTGGGCAATGTTCGCCGTCTGGGCACCGACCCGGACGGGGATGTGCCCGGTTACGGCCCGATGGAGAAGGTCAAGGACGGCAAAGTGCTGGTCAAGGGTATGACCCAGCAAGACATCGATGAGGTGGTTGCTGCCTTTGCCAAGGCGGCCAAGGACGCTAAAGATGTTGGCTTCGATGCTATCGAGCTGCACGGTGCGCACGGCTACCTGATCGACCAGTTCTTCTGGGAAGGTACCAACCAGCGTGAAGACCAGTACGGCGGCAGCATGGAAAACCGTGGTCGCTTTGCTGTCGAGATCATCAAGGCCGTGCGCGCCGCTGTGGGTGCCGACTATCCGATCATCTTCCGCTTCTCCCAGTGGAAGCAGCAGGACTACACCGCGCGTCTGGCGCCGACGCCTGAGCTGCTGGAACAGTTCCTGGCGCCGCTGGCTGCCGCTGGTGTGGACATTTTCCACTGCTCGCAGCGTCGTTTCTGGGAGCCGGAATTCGAAAGCTCCGAGCTGAACCTGGCTGGCTGGACCCGCAAGATCACCGGCAAGCCGTGCATTACTGTCGGCAGCGTGGGCCTGGACGGTGAGTTTCTGCAGTTTATGGTCAACACCGACAAGGTTGCGCAGACCGCCAACATCGACGGCCTGCTGGAGCGTCTGGATGCCGACGAGTTTGATCTGGTTGCTGTTGGCCGTGCGCTGCTGGTTGACCCCGAGTGGGCCGACAAGGTGCGCGAAGGTCGCTTTGAGGATATCGCGCCCTTCAGCCGCGACGCGCTCAAGACACTGGTCTGAGTCGCCGCATCAGGCAGTCCGGGCTACTTGCTCGGCACTGCCTGTGCCAACGCAGGCTGCCGCCCGGCAGCCTGTAGCAGGTAACGTTCAAAGCGCTCCACGATACTGCTCCAGTCCAGCTGGCAGGCCCGATGCCGCGCATGCAGGCGGATACTGCGCCGCCCCTCCCGATCTTCCGTAAGCCATTGCAGGTTCTCGATAAATACCCGGTCGTGGGCTACGGGCGCGAGACTGCCGCTGTACCTGTCCTGGATGTGCTGGTGAGCTGCTGCGGTATCAAAGGCGCAGACTGCCAGGCCCGAGGCCATGGCTTCGGTCACTACATTGCCAAAGGTTTCGGTCAGGCTGGGGAAGACAAAGATGTCGGCACTGGCGTAGGCCGCTGCCAACGGCTCGCCGGTCAGGGCGCCGGTAAAAACGGCGTGGGGCAGACGGCGCTGCAGTTCTGCACGGGATGGGCCGTCGCCGACGATCACCAGATGCAGTTTTCGGCCGCTGGTGTTCTGGGCGCTGACCTGTTCCCAGGCCTCTGCCAGCAGCGCCAGGTTCTTCTCTGGCGACAGGCGGCCCACGTGCAACATCACCAGGTCGTTATCCGTGGCGCCCCAGGTGCTACGTAGTTCACTGCTACGGTGCGCCGGATGGAAGCGCCTGCAATCGACGCCGCGACCAAGCAGGGACAGGTTGTTCACGCCTAGGCGGCTGAGTTCGCGTTGTTGCGTGGAGCTGGCGACCAGAGTGCTCAGTGTCTGGTTGTGAAACCAGCGTAGGTAGCGCATGGCCGGCCCGTGCAGCAGGCCGAGATGAAAGTGGTCGCTGTACTGCTGGAAGTTGGTGTGGAAGCCGCTGATTACCGGAATCTGCAGTCGCCGCGCGGCGCGCAGGGCAGACCAGCCCAGCGGGCCTTCGGTCGCCAGGTAGACGGCATCCGGCCGTTCGCGTTGCCACAGGCGGCGCAGTTGATGGCCGGACGGCAGCCCCCATTGCAGGCTGGCGTAACCGGGGATGGGCATGCCGCGAACGCGGCGTTCAAGCAGGCCGCCCTGGCTGTCGCTACCCGGTCGCTCGTCACTCAGTGCTGGGCGCACCAGTTGCACGCGGTGCTGGCGCGCGAGCAGCCCACTGCACAGCTGGCCAAGGGTGTTGGCGACGCCGTTGATCTGCGGGGGGTAGGTTTCAGTGACCAGTGCGAAGCAGCGGTCGGGCGAGTCTGGTGTGGTCATGCTCCGAGTATGGACAGCCGCCATGATCGGAGCGTGACATCTTTATGACGCTTTTATGATGTTTGCTGCTCGCGCTCGCGTACCCACAGCAGGGTAGAGGCCGCCACGGCGGTCGGCATGACCAGCAGGTTGACCAGCGGAATCAGCATGCCGACGTACACCGGCAGGCCAAACCCCAGCGACAGGCTGCGGCGCGTCTGCATCCAGCGCAGCATGTCGCGAAAGCCGACCTTGTCGTTGTCGGCCTGATAGTCGATGTA
>DBHE01000148.1:624-754 GCA_002296055.1 Pseudomonadaceae bacterium UBA836 | reverse complement strand
GTTGACCAGCGGAATCAGCATGCCCACATACACCGGCAGGCCAAAGCCCAGTGACAGGCTGCGACGGGTTTGCATCCAGCGCAGCATGTCACGGAAACCTACCTTATCGTTGTCGGCCTGATAGTCGATG
>DBHE01000148.1:0-332 GCA_002296055.1 Pseudomonadaceae bacterium UBA836 | reverse complement strand
GTTGTCGGCCTGATAGTCGATGTATTGCACCGCCATCATCCATACACCAAAGGCCAGCAGCAGCGGCGAGGCGACCAGATTGACCACGGGTATCAGGGTCAGCAGGAGCAGAGCGCCCATGCGTGGCAGGTAGTAGGCCAGCTTGCGCAGTTCACGGCCAACGCTGTGGGGTACCAGCAGGGCGATGTCGCGCCAGCTGGTCGGCGGGCTGACTTCGTTGCGTTCCTGCTCGGCTATTTTTTCCGCCAGAATGCCGTAAAAGGGCGAGGCGATGATGTTGGCCACCACGCTGAAGCCGAAGAACAGCACCAGCAATACCACCAGGGCAAACA
>DBHE01000186.1 GCA_002296055.1 Pseudomonadaceae bacterium UBA836 | reverse complement strand
CCGAAGCTTTCGCCCATGTCGCAGTTGAGTTGTAGCGGCTGCATGGCTGCTGGTTGTCCTGTGCTGTCACCGGCCTGGCGAAACTGAACCATTTGCGTCGATTGCTGCCGGATTTACTGTGTATTCATGCTGTTTGCCGCGCTTTCGCGTCACAGCCCTTAGTTCATCGATTGCAGAGAGGAGCGATATGAAGATTCTCATGGTTCTCACCTCACACGACAAGCTTGGCGATACCGGTAACAAGACTGGCTTCTGGCTGGAGGAGTTTGCCGCGCCCTATTACGTGCTGCGCGATGCCGGTGCCGAGATCACCCTGGCCTCGCCCAAGGGCGGCCAGCCGCCGCTGGACCCAAAGAGCGCCGAGCCGGATGCGCAGACCGAGGCAACCAAGCGCTTTGACGCCGACAGCGCCGCCCAGGCGCAGCTGGCGCAGACCCTCAAACTGAGTGAGGTGTCGGCCAAGGACTTTGACGCGGTGTTCTACCCCGGCGGCCACGGCCCCATGTGGGACCTTAACCAGGATGCGGATTCGCTGGCGCTGCTGGAAGCCTTTGCCAAGGCGGACAAACCGATTGGCGCGGTGTGTCACGCACCGGCGGCCTTGGTTAACGCCAAGGGCAAAGACGGCGAAGCGCTGGTCGGCGCCAAGCGGGTGACCGGCTTCTCCAACTCTGAGGAAGACGGCGTGGGCCTGAGCGACATTGTGCCCTTCCTGCTGGAAGACGCGCTGAAGGAAAAGGGCGGCGTTTACAGCAAAGGCGAAGACTGGGGCGAGTATGTGCTGGTCGATGGCCTGCTGGTCACCGGGCAGAACCCGGCGTCTTCCGAGAAGGCGGCGCGTGAGTTGCTGACGCTGTTGAAGGTGTTGCCGGGGGTGTGACGGTTCCCGCGCTCAGCGTCCGCCATGCCAATGTGCATGGACGTCGGTTCGGACGCAGAGCGTCCTGGTAGTCGGGTTCCCACGCGGAGCGTGGGAACCATCACGCTTGGAGCTTGCGGCTTGAAGCTTATGGCTTGCAGCTCTCAGCTGAGAATCATATTGGTCGCTGTGGCATAGGCATACAGCGAGCCGTTCTCGTCCCGCAGGTAGCCTTCGCTGATGATCAGGCGGCGGGTTTTGTTGATGACCTTGCCTTCGGCAATCAGGGTTTTGTTGAACGGCACCGGTTTGCACATCTTCACGTTCAGTTCGATGGTGCCGTAGCCTTCGCCCGCGCCCAGGGTGGTGTGCGCGGAGCAGCCGGTGACCGAGTCCATCACGGTGGCAGCAAAGCCACCGTGCACGCCGCCCAACGGGTTGGTGTGGCTTTCGTCGGCGGTGGCTTCAAACACCACGCGGCCCTCTTCGGCCAGCTTGACCTGCATCGGGATGGTCTTGGCAATCGGCGCAATCGGCAGGTGGCCAGCGGCAGCGGCTTGCATGATCTGCAGGCCGGTCATGTCTTTCGGGTTCATGCTGTTTCCTTGTGTCGTGGCGCTGCCTGGGCAACGGCCGGATAGTGGGCGAACCAGTCCAGCGCATCGCGCCAGAGCGGTTCGGCGTAGGCACGGAAGTAACCCATATGGCCCAACGGCTTGAGGCCGATGGCTTTGGGGTCAATGTCCTGAGCCTGATAATCGGCGCCGGTAAAGGCGCTCATAAAGGCATCGCGTGAGGCCGGGCCTGCCCACAGGTCATCCAGCGACACGGCCGCCTTGATAGGGGTGCGCACGGCGGCAAAGTGGTCAGTCAGCCAAGCCATTTTTGGGTCTTCGAAGAAGTAGCGCGGGTAGCGGCACCAGTGCTTCCAGTCGCGGTAGACCCCTTTTGGCAGGTCTTCACCCATGCCGAGCCAGTTCCAGGCCTGATAACCCTTGATGCGCACAATCAGCGGCAGCACCAGATTCCACATGAACTGCACCTTGCGGCTCTCGCCCTTGGGCATCCAGCCATGCCAGCCGGCGCCGGTGCCGAAGGTGTGCACGGCGGTGATGGCGTCGCGGTTGGGCAGCAGGCCAAAGGCGTGGCCACCGAAGGAATGGCCCACCAGATACAGCGGCAGATCTGACTGGCTGAGGTAGTCCACGCCCGCGGCCAGGTCTTTATCGGCCCAGTCCAGATAATCCATCTCAAAGCCCTTGAGGCTGGCCGGGGCCGAGGCGCCGATGCCGCGATAGTCCAGCGTCAGCGTGGTGTAGCCACGGCTGGCGGCGTACTCGGCAAAGCGGCGGTAAAAGCCCTGCGGTACACCGGTGGCGCTGCCGACCAGAATCTGGCCAACGGGTTTGCTGGCCGGATACAGGGTGGCGGCCAGTGGATAGCCGTCGGCGGCGGTCAGCTTGAGGGCGCGCGGAGCGAGTGGGTCAGTGGCCATGGGCGAGTTCCTTCTGTTGCAGGCGAACGTGGCTGAGCAGGGCTCGGAAGGCGCGTTCGATAGGGTCGGTGCTGCCGGCGGCGCGGGCCATCATCAGGCCGCCTTCGTAGCTGGTCAGTACCAGCACGGCGAGGTCGGTGGCAGCGTCAGTCGGGAAGCCGGCACGGCTGATATGCCCGGCCAACTGATCACGCAGGTTGGTGAAGGCGCCGTGCAGCGCGAGCAGCAGGTCGGTGTCGTCGGGCGAGCAGTCGAGCGCGGCGGCGGCCAGCGGGCAGCCAAGTTTGAAGCGGCTGGCGCTGATGCGCTGCAGGGCGCTGTCGATCCAGGCGGCGAGGGCGTCCAGCGGGTCATCAAAGCGGGCAAACACCTGCTCCAGAAACCGCGCCATCTCCTGCTCGGCGTTGGCAATGGCGGCCAGCGCCAGTTCTTCCTTCCCGCCGGGAAAGTGGTAGTACAGGCTGCCCTTGGGCAACCCGGCGGTTTTCAGAATCTCGCTCAAACCGACGCCGTGGAGTCCCTTGCTTTGCAAGGCGCTCTGCATGGTTTTGACGAGAATTTTGCGGCTATCTTCTTTGCTCATGGCGCTATTTATAGACCGATCGGTCTATGGAGTAAAGCGTGATGTGCAATAGCTGCTGCTGAGCGTCACGCTCTGCGTGGGAATGCCTGTCAGGACGTAGGGATTTTTTATTTGCTGTGGTGCTGGTGGAGGGTTTGCTTTTCGCCTTTTACGGCGAGCCAAAGGGGGCTGCTTGCCCAGCCCCCCTTAGCGATCCCCCGGGGCACCCGACTACGCGGCCCTTCGGGTTCGCTGCGTTGCTCGATTTATCGGGGTGGCCGGCGAGGTGAGTCGCAGAACTCGTCGCTTCGCTCCTCAGACATGCTGCGACTCTTTTTCCCGATAAATCTGCGCTACTCGCCCGCGTAAACGGGGAGTTGGTCCGTGCATTCATCACGTCTTGCCAGCGCCCCCCCCGATGGTAGCCAAACTCGGCTTGGGAGCCATCATGGCCGAGCGGGAGCGCTATCGCTCCGGCCAAAACCTCTGCCACAACACAAACAACGGCTCCGCCAAAAACATCACCAAAAACAACCGCAACACCTGCAGCGCGGTGACCACCGCAACCGACAAATGCAGCGCTTCGGCGGTCAGGCACAGCTCGGTGATGCCGCCGGGCATCATGCCGAGCATCAGGCTGGTGCGGTCGACGCTGCCCAGTTGGGCGAGCAACAGCGCCGCGCCCGCGGCGACCAGCATCGCCAGCAGGGTGAAGCACAGCACGCGCAGCAGAAACGTCGGTGCCTTGCGGAAGAAGGCGCGGTCAAAATGGCAGCCCAGCGCACTGCCGATCAGCCACTGGCCGGCATCGCTGGCGCCGGGTGGCAGGGCGATTTCGATATCCAGCAGCACGCCGGCACTGGCGCAAACGATCAGCGGCCCGAGCATCCACGGGTTGGGCTGGCGCAGGCGGCGCATCAGCAGGGCCAGCAGCGCGCCGAGCGGAATCAGCCAGGCCAGGGTCGGCAGGTCGGTGGGTAGCGGCGCGGGTGCATCGACCGCCGGCAGGCTCCAGGTGAACAGCGCCGGAATCAGCAGCACCACCATCAGCAGACGCAGGCTGTGGGCCGCGACCACGTTGGCGATGCCCGCGCTATGCCGTGCGCCGATCACCGCCATCTCGCTGGCGCCGCCGGGCATGCTGGCGAAGTACGCGGTGGCGCGGTCGTAGCCGGCGCGGGTCAGCAGGTTGATGCCGATCAGGCTGAGCAGAAAGGTGCCGCAGGCACCCAGGACGATCAGGCCAAGGTGGCTGAGCATCTGGGCAAACACGGGGGTGGTGAAGTGCAGGCCGATGGCGCAGGCGACGATCAGCTGGCCGGTTTGCCGCGAGCCCGGTGGCGGGCTGCACAGGCAACCGCTGCAGCGCAGCAGGATGACCGCCAGCAGTGAGCCGGTCATCCATGGCAGCGGCCAGTTGGCCAGGCTGGCTAGCAGGCCGCCCAGCGCACCGGCCAGCGGTGCGCTGAGAAACAGCAGGGTACTACGCAGGCGCTCAGGCACTGGCCAGCGCAGCGCTGCGCTTGGCGCGGTAGCGGCGCCAGAACGGCAGCGCAACCATGGCAGCAACCAGCACCCACAGACCGATGGTGATGGGGCTGGAGAACAGAATGCTCAGATCACCGTTGGAGATCGACAGCGCACGGCGCAGGTTGCTCTCCATCATGTGGCCGAGGATAAAGCCCAGCAGCAGCGCCGACAGCGGGAAGTCCAGCTTGCGCAGCAGATAGCCGAACAGGCCAATGGCGATCATCAGGAACAGGTCGAAGGTGGTCGCGTGTACCGCGTAAACACCAATCGAGGTGATGATGGCGATGGCCGGTACCAGGGTCCAGCTCGGCACAGCAAGGATGCGGGTGAACACCTTGATCAGCGGCACGTTCATCACGATCAGAATGATGTTGGCGACGAACAGCGAGGCGATCAGACCCCAGACGATGTCGGGCTGGTGCTGGAACAGCAGCGGGCCGGGGGTGATGTTGTACAGCGTCAGTGCGCCTAGCATCACCGCGGTGGTGCCGGAGCCCGGAATACCCAGGGTCAGCATCGGGATCATCGAGCCGCAGGCCGAGGCGCTGTTGGCGGTTTCCGGCGCGGCCAGACCGCGCAGGTCGCCGTCACCGAAGCGGCCCTTGTCACCGGCCAGACGCTTCTCCGACATATAGCTCACGGCGCTGGCGAGGGTTGCACCGGCACCCGGCAGTACGCCGAAGATAAAGCCCAATACGCCGCTGCGCAGGTTGGTCGCCAGTACAAAGGCGCCTTCCTTGAGGTTAAACAGCATACGCCCGCTAGCCTTGACCGCCACCTGACCCTGATGGGTGCGCTCGAGCAGCATGAGGATTTCGCTGACGCTGAACAGGCCCAGTACCAGCACCACAAACTGGATGCCGTCGGCCAGACCCAGGCTGCCGAAGGTGAAGCG